>CANRPP010000001.1 GCA_947632545.1 uncultured Bacilli bacterium
AGTGAAATAGAAAGGGTAAATGAAGAAGTAGAATTTAGAGAATACATGAGTGCGGAAGAAGATAATGAGAAAATAGAGAATTCTTTGAGAACAGAAGCAATAGAAGAAGGGCATAGAGAAGGACATAGAGAAGGACATAGAGAAGGGCGTAGAGAAGGACTCATAGAAGGACGTAAGGAAGGACACAAAGAAGGGCTTAAGGAAGGACGCAAAGAAGGATTAGAGCAAGGATTGGAACAAGGTAAAAAAGAAAACTCCATATCTATAGCTAAAAAAATGAAAGAAAAAGGGCTTGATAATAAATTAATATCTGAAGTTACTTCTTTATCGATAGAAGAAATAAAAAGTATAACAAATTAAAATACAAAATTTTTATAAAGTATTTAATATAAGAGATTAATTATTAATCTTTTTTTTGATACAAAAAATATAAATAAAAAACAAAATTTCATATAAATTACATATTAATTATGATATACTTATAATAGGAGTGATAGTATGGAAGAAAATAAAAAGGAAGTATATTGGTATAATAATCCAAACTTTATTACAACTTTAGCAATTTCAATAGCAGTTTTAATTATAGTTTTATCTCAATCATTTGCAGTAAAAAATAATATTGGTACAAATGATATTTTAAGAAGTTTATTAAATCATAACAGTATTTATATACTTGGTTTAATATATTTTATACCATTAAAAACATTATCTGGTAAAAAACATTTCAATCATTTGAATATATTCTTAATTCTTATATACATAGTATTTTCAGTAACAGGTATCTTAACAATACTTCAATCTTTTGGTTTAACTTCACTAGTAGGACTTGCAATTAATATAGTATTATTAGTTTATTTAATACATACATTATTAATTGATACTAAAATATGGAAAGATTTTAAATTAGAAAAATCACCACTAAATGAAATAAAAGGTGAAAACTATTATTATACTTTGGTTATTTTATCAATAATTTTATTAACAGTTAATTTAATTCAAACCTCAACTATGGCGGGGACTATAATATCAATATTAGGATGTATTTATACATGTATTTTAAGTAGATATATATATTTATATAGAGTTCATATTGATTTAAATAAAGATAAGAAAAAATCTAGAAAAAAAGAATCTAGTAAAGAGCAGGCGGTGAAATAGTATGAATATGTTTGATGAAATAGATAAAGTAAAAAAAGAATTACCTACATTAAAAAAGGTTACTACTGAAGTTAAGTCTCATAATTTAAATAATTATCAAATAATATCGCTAGTTACTTTTGGAATAGCATTCTGTGTAGGAATTATTTTTGGAAATTTATTTCCTGCATGTGGTACTACTTCAAATATTTATTCTTCTACTTGTAGTACAACAGAATTTAACTTCTCGTTAACTTTATCAATATGGTTTATTTCATTTTTAGTCTGTGTTTTATTTTATGGAATGGGTCATATTATTTCAATTTTAGAGTCAATTGATAAAAAACTTACAAAAAATAAGTAAAATAATTGAAATTTTATGTATTTTTGTTGCACTTTATAAAAATTTATGGTAAATTCATTATGTAAGCATACAATGCTTAAATACAAGGGAGGTATATTATATTATGAAAAAAGTAGAATTAGTAGAAGCAATTGCTGATAAAGCTGGATTAACTAAATCTGATGCTACTAAAGCACTTGATGCTATGATAGCTACAATTACTGAAACTTTAGCAAAGGGAGATAAAATTCCACTAGTTGGATTTGGTACATTTGCAGTTTCAAAAAGAGCAGCTCGTGAAGGACGTAACCCTAGAACTGGTGAAACAGTTAAAATCGCTGCTAGAAATGCTGTTACATTCAAGGCTGGATCTGCATTAAAAGACGCTGTAAATTAATAAAATTAAAAAGCACCATATGGTGTTTTTTATTTATAAGGAAAGTGCGTTTAAATAAAAGTAGATATTAGTATTTATAAAATATTTAGAAATAGAAAAAGGAGACTATATGAAACTTATTATCGCAACATTTAATATTCAAAATAAATATAAAATAAAAGATTATTCAGGTATTGATTCATATGGAGATCATGTTATAGAATTAGTTAACTTTATAAATGATAATAACATAGACATTATTGGTATTCAAGAATTAACCAGTAATTATAAAAAAAGATTAGTAAAACTTATAAATAAAAAATATAAAATTGTAGGTAAATATAGATTTACTTGTTTAGGTAATTTAATTCCAATAATAAAAAAATATAATGAAACAAATAGTATTATTACTAATAAAGAAATTTTAAGTACAAGAACCATTCATTTGCCATTTTTCCCAAGATTACCAAGAATTGTTACAACAATAAATTTAAAGATAAAAAATAAAGAAATTAGAGTAATTAATACCCATTTAGAGCATAGAGAAAAAACAATTAGAAGTAAACAATTGATGCGTATTATAAAATTATTAAAAAAGAATAATAAGGATACTATTTTAATGGGAGATTTTAATGCTGTAGTTGAAGATATAGAATTTAAAAAGTTCATGCAGGAGTTAAAGAATTTAAATTATAAAAGAATAGATATAAATACACCTACTCATAGAATAAGAAATCATCCAATAGATCATATTTTTATTCCTAATAAATGGGAAATTAATAATATAAATATACCAAAACTTAATAAAAAGATAAGTGATCACAAGCCTATCATAGTAGAAGTTACTATATAAATAAAATTAAAATAATGATATAATATAAATAGGTGGTATAATGTTAGATAATGCTATAAAGATATTAAATATTATATGTGATAAAGGTTATAAAGCCTATATAGTTGGTGGATTTGTAAGAGATTATTTGTTGGGAATAAATTCTAATGATATAGATATTACTACTAATGCTACACCAAAAGAATTACAAGAAATATTTGATAATGCCTGTATACCATCAACTGATTATGGAGCAGTTACTATAAATAATAATAGTATAAGATATGAAATAACTACTTTTAGAAAAGAAATAAGCTATACTAATAATAGAAAACCAGAAAAAATTGAATATATTGACGATTTATATAAAGATTTAGAAAGAAGAGACTTTACTATTAATACAATTTGTATAGATAAAAATGGAGATATAATTGATTTCTTAAAAGGTAGAGATGATTTAGAAAAAAAGATAATAAAAACTGTAGGTAATGCTATGGAAAGATTTGAGGAAGATAGTTTAAGAATCTTAAGAGCGTTACGTTTTGCAAGTAGTCTAGATTTTGAATTAGATAATGAGGTAAAAGAAGCTATAATAGCTAAAAAACATTTATTGAAAAATTTATCATATAACAGAAAAAAAGAAGAATTAGATAAAATGTTTTCTAATGTTAATGCAAAAAAGGGAGTAGAATTATTATTAAAGTTTGGGCTTGATAAAGAATTAGAGTTAGATAGATTAAAAGATATAAATAATACAGAATCTTTAATATCTATATGGAGTATTTTAAATGTAACTGATATTTATCCCTTTAATAATACTGAAAAAGAGATGATAATTAATATAAATAAAGCTTTAAAAGTAAATAATTATGATGCCTTATCACTATATAAATATGGGTTATATGTAAATCAACAAGCAGGTGCTATAAAAGGACTTGATAAGAAAAAAATAACAAGATTATATAATAGACTAAAAATTCATTCAAAAAAAGATTTAGATATAACTAGTGATGAAATAATAAATATAATTAATAAACCACCAGGAGAGTACATTAAGTTAATATATGATGATTTAGAAAAAGAAGTTTTATATAATAAATTAAAAAATCATAATAGAAATCTAAAAAAATATATAATTAAAAATATTAATAAGTATTAGAAATCTAATACTTTTAATTTATAATATTTTATGGTAATATACAAAACAAAGGGTGATAATATGAAAAGTTCTAAAATAATAGATATTTTAAAAGAAGGAAATATTGTAATACCTGTATATCTCTTAAAGAATTATAAGACTTTAAAATTAGAATTAAATGAGTTTATTTTTCTTATGTATATATATAATAAAGGTAATAATATTTTATTTAATCCAGCAAAGTTTTCAGAAGATTTAGGTATTGATTTAGAAGAAGTAATGACTTATGTATCCAGTTTAGGAGATAAAAATTATTTAAAAGTAGATGTTGTAAAAAATGAAAAAGGTTTAATGGAAGATATAATTTCTATAGATGATTTTTATACTAAAATAGCTTTATTATTTGCAGAAGAAGTAAATGAGTCTGATAATACTAAATCAAATATTTTTGAAAAGATAGAAAAGGAATTTGGAAAAACATTAAGCCCTATGGAATATGAAATTATAAAAGCTTGGTTAGATAGTAATATAAGTGAAGAATTAATAAGTGAAGCCTTAAAAGAGGCTACATTTAATGGTGTATCTAATTTAAGATATATAGATAAAATTTTATATGAATGGGGAAAAAAGGGAATAAAGACTAAAGAAGATGTTTTAAAACACAAGAGAAAAAGAAATAATGATAGAAGTAAAAAAGAAGATATAGATTTAGAAATAATGGATTGGAATTGGTTTGAAGATGAAGAATGAGTTAATATGTAACTATTTAGATGAGTTGTTTCCAGAACCAAAATGTGAACTTAATTATAATAAAGATTATGAACTATTAATTGCAGTTGTTTTAAGTGCTCAATCAACTGATAAACGAGTAAATGAATGTACTAAAATATTATATAAAAGATATGATACTATAGATAAATTATCAAAAGCTAAAATAGAAGATTTAGAATCCATAATTAGACCTGTAGGATCTTTTCATAAAAAAAGTGAATATGTTAAAAAAATATCCACAATTATTGTTGATAAATATAATGGAATAGTTCCAACTGATAGAGAAGTACTAGAATCATTTCCAGGTGTAGGAAGAAAAACTACTAATGTATTTTTAAGTGAATACTATAATATTCCAGCTATTGCTGTAGATACACATGTAGAAAGAATAAGTAAAAGGTTGAAATTATCTAAAAAAAGTGATAATGTAGTAGATGTTGAAAAAAAGCTTATGAAGTTTTATAAGAAAGAAGAATGGGGAAAAAGACATCTTCAAATGGTTTTATTTGGAAGACACAAATGTAAAGCCATAAAACCTAATTGTATAGACTGTAAGCTAAAAAATATTTGTATCAGGGGGAAGTAATATGATAAACAATTATGCATTCAATCCAAATCCAAGAGTACATAAACCAAATTTAGTAAAAAATGGAAATAGTACTGGTAACGTAAAAATAAAAAAAGATACTAGAGAGACTGATAATATTAAATTTTATAATAAGATGGATTTATATAATGGGATAGGTCAAGCGATTGACTATAGAATATCAAATAATAATAAAGTAAAGAAATATGTTAAATCAAAAAAGAAGGTTAATTATTAGCCTTCTTTTATTGATCTTCATTTACAATATAATTTTGTGTTAGAGTACCAGACTCACCATTATAATTATATGTATAACTAACAGCACAGCCACTTGAACTTGCTTTTGTGAATTTTGAACCATCATGACATTCACTTCTTATAGAATTACTTAAAAATGCAGTTCCTTTAGATGAACCATTAACTATCAAGTTACAAGTAGTTGGAATAGAATCCCCTACTTTAAATGTAACAGTTGTACATGACAGACCAAATGTCATTTTTTCTTCTTTCGGCTCATTCAGTGTATACGATGCTGCATCACTTTGAGCTCCACTATAACTTTTATATGTAGCGACTACTTTATATGTACCATAAGGATTACCCGTTGTAAATGTATAAGAAGTTGATTCAGTAAAATCAAGTAATGTATTACCTTGATAAATATTATAAATAAGTTTACCATAATTTTCATCATTAGGTAATCTATTAACACCATTCCATGTTAATGTGACCTTATTACCATTTACAGTAACTTTTAAACCACTAGGTGTATCTAATTTAGTAGATTGTTCTTCAGCACCATTTTTAGGTTCGTGTCCTTTCTTGAAGTATTCATAAGAACCACCAATAGATGCTTTTACTACACTATCAGGCATTTTAAATTCTTCTTTTTTACTTTCAAAAGCTTTTGCTAAAGCTAGGAATAATTTATCTCTTTGAATTGTAGCAGGTATATTTCTTAAGCAATATTCACGATCTATGAAATCATATCCATACCACATACTTATAACTGTTTTATTAGTATATCCAACAACCCAACTATCACGTATAGCATCACTAGGAAGCCTATATTTACTTATTGTGTTATCATCATAGTTTGTTGTACCAGTTTTAGCAGCTACATTATTAGGTTTACCACCAGTTATTGATACATCTTGTAAGACACTTGAAATCATATATGCAGTTGCATCACTCATAACTTGTTTTGGTTTACTTTTATGTACTTCAGTTTTACCTGTATCTCTAAATACAATTTTACTTACAGAATAAGGTTCATTATAGTAACCTCCATTTGAGAAAGCTGCATAAGCACCACTCATTTTTAATGGAGAAACACCAGTAAAGGCACCAATTGAATGCGCTTCATGTATTTTTCCATTAGATATTTCAGGTTCAATTCCTAAACTAGTAACAAAATCAATTATTTTAGAATTATCAACTTGTTGGAATGCCTTTAATGCTGGAATATTACGTGATGTAGATAAGGCCCTTCTTAAAGTAATAGAACCAAAGTATCCACCATCCCAGTTTTTAATTGATTGTCCGTTGGAATATGAATATGGTGAATCTGCAAATAATTTGTAATTATCGTCACCATTTTGATATCCATAAGTAGACCAGTTATTATATTCAATTCCAGGACCATAATCAAATAGTGGTTTAGCAGTTGATCCTGGTTGACGATTAAGTTGAGTAGCGTAGTTATATGTATTAGCACCACTCTTATTACGTCCTCCACCAATTGCTAGAATTTTACCTGTACCAGAATCTAGAACAGATACACCAGTTTGTACTTTATCATCTACAAAGTGGAATGTTTTACCATTAATAACATCATTAACAGTGTTTTGTTTTGATTTATCCATATTAGTATAGATTAGAAGTGGAGCAGTATAAGCATTAACTCCATATTTATCTTCAACTTCTTCAATAACTGTATCAATATAAGCTTGATATTCAGAAGTAGTAGCAATAGATTGTTCTGTAGTTAATGAATCAACTGGAATACTATTTGCTAAATTATATTCTTCTTTAGTTATATAACCATGTTTTCTCATTAAACTAAGCACAGTACTACGTCTAGCAGTTGCATTTTTAGGATTTACATTTGGTCTATAATAGTTTGGAGATTTAAACATACCTGCTAAAATAGAGGCTTCACTTAAATTTAAATCAGTAACATCTTTACCAAAGTATTCTCTAGAAGCTTCTTGTACTCCATATATATTACCACCTAAGAAATGGTTATTTACATAAAACTCTATTATTTCTTCTTTAGAGTAATTTTTTTCTAACTTAAATATTGCAAGATATATATCAGTAAATTTACGAATAATACCTTTTATACCAGATGATTCAGTAGATGTAAAACTATTTTTAATAACTTGCATTGATAAAGTAGAAGCACCACCTGCATCAGCATGTCCAGTTAATTGTCCAATTGATGCCTTTAAAAATCTTGGTGCATCAAATCCATTATGTTGGAAAAATCTAGAATCCTCTGTTGCTATTATGGCATCTACAAGTACTTCTGGAAGTTCATCATATTTAACTTTTTCTCTCATTTCACTACCAAGTTTAGCAATCTGATTACCATCTTTATCATAAATTAATGTAACCTCGTTTTTATTAAGTAATTTAGTATCAAATTTTGGAGCATTTATTGTAATATAAATCATAAAAATTCCAAAAAGTACAATACCTAAAATACCAATAGCTAGCATTGCAATTAGAAAAATATTTAAAGCCCTTCTTTTTACTTTATCATGACTAACCTTATCAAGTAATTTAGCAATACCATAAATAATACCACAACATAATGCCGTAATAATTGTAAATATTAATCCCATATTAATAAAACATAAGATTAATAAAACTACGAAAGCTATTAAAATTCCTATTTTAGCCCCATTAGGTAATGTTGCAGGAGTACTAATTCTTTCCTTTATATTTTTAGTTGTACGTCTTCTTTTACTACCTGAAGTACTATTTGTTCTTTTACTTACCTTTTTCATATTATACCTCCATATATTTCATCAATTATTTCTAAATAATCAACTCTAGGTTGTAATTTAAATTTAATTTCATATCCTTTACTTACAAAATAACTTATTGGAATAGACTTTTTAGAATTATTATCAATATATGATAAAAAATCTTTTCCAAGTAATATATAAGTTTTATCTAAACTAGTAAATCTAACTATTAAAAATACTATTCCATTATGATTATAAATATTTCTTATATGTTTAATTTGATGTGGATGAATATTATCTAATGGAAAAGAAGTTTTATTTTTAGTTTCTTTAGCTTCAAAATCAATATATTTACCCTTATATATTCCATTATAATCAGTCGTAGATGGTTCCATAAAATATGCTTCATTTATAGTCGCAGCTTTTCTTGAAATATAATCTACATTAACTATTTTTATAGGAGTAGGTTTTTTATATATATATGCTTTATCTATTTCTCTATAGTATTCATTAGTTATATTTAAATCATTTTCTAAATTCATACCCCTATTCTTATAATTAATATTATGAAATATAGTATCTTTCTTAATACCATTTGGATATTTCATATAACCACCTATTCTATATTATACTATATAATAATAAAATTTGCTATAGAAATTATATAGTATTTTATAAAAAGATTGATAGCTTTTGTCGAATTTAAAGACAAGTTATAAAATATGTATTAATCTCTTAATAATAGGAGGGAATATGAATAATTTAAAAGTTATTAAAATACTAAATAATATGATAAGAGAAACTAAATATATTAAAAATAAAAAAGAAATAATAAATAATGATTTATTTAAAAGATAAAATGTGTTTATTTTTCTTTTTAATAGTGTGATATAATTGACAAAAATAATCATTAATGCCATAATATAAGTGTAAAGGGATTGGTGATTAATATGTACCAAAATAAGATAGAACTTTCTCCACAAGATATTTTGGAAAAGGAATTCAAAATAGATACACGTGGATATCGTTTAAAGGAAGTAGATCAATTTTTAGATATTATAATTAATGACTACGAGCAATTCTATACAATGATAAACGATTTAGAAAAAGAGAAAGCAGATTTATTAGGAGAAATCATGAAATTAAAACAAGAACTTCGTAAAGTAAAGACAAGTGCGGAGATTGTTAAAAATAATGATACTCCTGAAGTTACAAACGTAGATTTATTACGTAGACTATCAAATCTTGAAAAAATGGTATATGGAAAAGAAGATTAATACTTAAGACAAACGCTGTATTCATTATGAATATTGAGGAAAGTCCATGCTCACACGAATCTGAAATGATCGTAGTGTTCGTGCTTAGGGAAAAAATAACCTAAGGTAGAGAAATCTAACGGCGAAGTAAAGGCCTACGTTTTTATATGGTCTTCTTCTGAAAAGTGCCGCAGAGACGAGTTTTTAGGAAACTAAAAAGTGAAACGTGGTAAACCCCGCGAGTGAGAAACCCAAATTATGGTAGGGGAGCTTTGATGAGGGAATAACAACCAAGTCAAGGACCAAGAAATTGGTAGATAAATGTTTGTCACCTATAAGGTACAGAACATGGCTTATTAAGTATTAATTATTTTTATTTGTAAAAAAGAGGTGATGTAATTAGTGAAAGAATTAGGAAACTATTTAAAAGAGACCAGGATAAATAATGGTGTAAGTATAGAAGAAGCTGCAGAAGATAATAATCTTTCAACATCACAATTAGAAAATATAGAAAGTGGTAATGTAAGAGCTTTTAAAGATGTTTATAAATTAAAAGAATATATTAGAAGTTATTCAAAATATTTAGGACTTGATCCTGTAGAAGTAGCAGATGAATTTAATGACTTTTTATTTGAACATACATCTAAAATATCATTAGATGATATTATGGAAGCTAAAAAGAAAATAGAGGAAAAAGAAGAAAACAAAATAAAATCTCCATATACAAAAGAATATAAGATAAAAAAAGATTATAAAAAAGAAATATATACAGTTCTTTTAGTTATTTTAATAGCTTTAATTGTATATTTAGTAATTATGTTACTTGATAAAAAACCAGTCCATAATGAAGTATTAGTAAATAGTAAGGAGGAAGTATATGAATCTACCTACTAAATTAACAGTATTAAGAATATTTTTAACAGTAGTTGTTATAGTAATTATGGTATTTCCATTTTATACAGTTGGTATAGAATGGCCTAAGTTTGTAATTATGGGAATAGGTGTTAGATGTCAATATTTAGTGGCAGGTCTAATATTTATAATCGCAAGTGTTACAGATTTCTTTGATGGATACCTTGCAAGAAAAAATAATCAAATAACTGATACTGGAAAAATGTTAGATGCTATTGCAGATAAAATATTAGTAAATTCTGTTCTTATAATTTTTGCTGCACAAGGATTCATTAATGTAATAATACCAGTTATAATTGTACTTAGAGATATTTTTGTAGATGCTATAAAAATGGAAGCAGCAAGTAAAGGAAAAGTAGTAGCAGCAATAAAAAGTGGAAAAATAAAAACTGCGTCACTAATGATTGGACTTGTACTTACATTTGTATATAATTTGCCATTTGAAGCATGGAATATTAGAGTTTCAGATTTTATGTTATATTTTGCATCAATAATGTCAATATTATCTGCAATAGAATATTATAAATTAAATAAAAATATAATATTTCCTAGTAAAGAAATAATATAATGACCATAAAAAATAGCTGAAAAATCCTTTTTCATTAAGGGATTTTTATTTTTGAATGTAAAATAAAACAAATGTTTGAAAAAACTCTTGCTTTTTTTAAATTTATAGTATACAATAATATTGTAAGTTATTTGCAAGGAGGATATAATGAGCAAAGCAGTTAACAAAAATGTTGATAAGGATAAAGCCTTAGAACAAGTATTAAATGACATTGAAAAACAATTTGGAAAAGGTGCAATAATGAAACTTGGAGAAAATACTCATACAAAAGTAGATGTATGTTCAAGTGGATGTTTGTCACTAGATATAGCATTAGGAGTAGGAGGATATCCTAGAGGAAGGATTATAGAAATATATGGACCTGAATCAAGTGGTAAAACAACTTTTGCATTACAAGCAATTGCAGAACACCAAAAAGCAGGAGGAAGAGCAGCATTTATAGATGCAGAGCATGCTCTTGATCCTGTATATGCAGAAAGATTAGGTGTTAATATAAATGAATTACTATTATCCCAACCTGATACAGGAGAGCAAGCTTTAGAAATATGTGAAGCACTAGTTAGAAGTGAAGCCGTAAGCATTATCGTAATAGATTCAGTAGCAGCATTAGTGCCACAAGCTGAAATAGATGGAGAAATGGGAGATTCTCATGTAGGCTTGCAGGCAAGATTAATGTCACAAGCATTAAGAAAATTATCTGGTACAATTAATAAAACTAAAACTACTGCAATATTTATAAATCAATTAAGAGAAAAAGTTGGAGTAATGTTTGGTAATCCAGAGACAACTCCAGGTGGAAGAGCTTTAAAATTTTATTCCACAATTAGATTAGATATAAGACGTAATGAACAATTAAAAATGGGTGAGGGTGTAGTTGGAAATAAAACTACAGTAAAAGTTGTTAAGAATAAAGTTGCACCTCCATTTAAAACAGCTACTGTTGATATTATGTATGGAGAAGGTATATCAAAAGAAGGAGAATTAATAGATTTAGGAGTAGAAGCAGGTATAATAGAAAAGACTGGTGCTTGGTTTTCCTACAATGGTGAAAAACTTGGTCAAGGTAAAGAGAATGTTAAATTATTACTAAAAGATACCCCTGAATTAAAAAATGAAATAGAGAAAAAGGTTAGAGAATACTACGAAATATCTCTTGACGAAAAGAAAGACTAATTTAGCCTTTCTTTTTATTTTATAGGCACATATAATCACATTTTCATATATTACTTTAGGAGGATAATTATGAAAAAGTTAAAAGATATTATAGAGTGTGATTATGATATAGAAATAAATGATATTAAGACTGATTCAAGAGAAGTATGCAAAAATGATTTATTTGTTGCAGTAGATGGTTATAATATAGATCATAGTCTATTTATAGAAGATGCTATAAATTCTGGTGCCAGTGCCATAGTTACAAATAAAGATTATAAAGCAAGTATTCCTATTATAAAAGTAGATGACATTGATAAAACTTTAATTGAAATATGTAAAAGATTCTATGACTTTAATCCTAATTTAAATTTGATTGGTGTTACTGGTACCGATGGTAAAACTACAACTACAACACTTATAAAGAAAATATTAAATAATTATCAAGAAACTGCCTATATAGGTACTAATGGGATAGAATATTTAAATAAAAAAGAAGCTACTTCTAATACAACCCCTACAGTAGAGAACCTATATAAATATTTTAATTTAATTAGTAAACAAAATATTAATACTATTTCCATGGAAGTATCAAGCGAGGCTATATTACATAAAAGAGTAGATAGTTTAAAATTTAAATATGTTATATATACAAATATAACAGAAGATCATTTAAATATTCATAAAACTATAGATAATTATATAAAAACTAAGCTACAGTTGAGTAATTTAATTAAACCAGATGGAGTAGTTATTATAAATAACGATGATAGTAATCAAAATCAATTAAAACTATTAGATAAAACAATATATACATATGGTAAAAATAAAAATAGTGATTTTATTATAAATGATATAAAATTATCAGATAAAATTACTAAATTTACTATAGAATATAATAATAAAAAATATAAAATAAAAAGTAGATTATTAGGAGAATATAATATATATAATTTAACTGCAGCTTTTATAGTTTGTTATTTAGAAGGAATGAAACCTAGAAACATAATTAATAACATAAGTAAAATTAATACTATTAATGGTAGAGGTGAAAAACTTAATTTTGGGCAAAAATATACTATTGTACTTGATTATGCACATACAGAAAATGCTATAAAAAATATAGTATCAGAAGTTAAGGATAAATATAAAAGAGTAATAGTTGTTACAGGTTCAGCTGGAGGAAAAGAATGTGAAAAAAGAAAATATATAGGTAAATATTTATTAGATAATACTGATTTAGTAATATTTACTATGGATGATCCTAGAAATGAAAATGTAGACTATATTATAGATGATATGATATCAATATCAAGTAAAACAAATTATAAAAGAATAATATCAAGATCTAATGCTATAAAATATGCCCTAGATATTGCTAAAGAAGGTGATATAGTTTTAATTCTTGGAAAAGGTAGAGATAATTATATGGCAATTGGTGATGAAAAAATACCATATAACGATTATGAAGAAATAGAAGAATACTTTACAAATTTGTAATAAAGTTGTATAATATAGCCCATTAATAGAAATGGGGAATTTATATGGACCTAAATGCAATTTATGGTGATAAAGAAGCTACAAAGAGAAAACTTGATGTATCATTAGAATCGGCTATTGAATTTTATAAACCAGTATTCAAAGAAAATTCAGAAAAAATACTTTTAGATATTATAAATAAAACAGATTTTTGTGAATTAAATAGTAAATATATAACAAAAGAATTTATGTACAATTTCATAGATAGACTTGGTTATTTTCCATCATATATGAGAGGATGTTGTCTTCGAATAAAAAATAAAAATATAGTGATTACTACTAATAAAGGTGGAAATGAAGATTATCATATTTTTGCTCATGAATTATTTGGTCATAGAGTTTGCCAAGAATTTGAAAGATATGTAGAAATAGGCGATAAAGTTTATAATCGAGATGGAGTAAATTTATCGAGTGAAGATGAAGATAAATATAACTTAATAAATGAGGGTTTTATGGAATTAATCGCTAGTGACATTATAAGAAATAGTAAAAATAATATAATAGATAAAAAATCATTAGAATATTTAAAGGCCCATTACTGTAGTAGAGTAATAACAAAATATTTAGGATATGAAAAAATATTACAAATGTTAGTTTATAATAAATATAATTTAGAGGATGAGTATAACTCTATTAATAAAAATGAATTAAATAAATTAGAAAAATTATTAAATTTAGAGTTTGTAAAAAGAAATAATAAAACTATTAATAAATATGTAAATAAAAAAATAAGTAAAAATTTAGAAGGATTTCAAAAGAGAAAAATTAGATAACAATCTAATTTTCTTTTGTCCTAAACTTGACACATTAAAAAAGAAAACTTAAAATATAATTATAGATTATAATTTAATTAAATTTAAATGTATTCTAAATGGAGGTATAGTATGAATAATATGGTATTCTCCGTTTTACTTATAATAATTGGATTAATAGTAGGATTTTGTATTTCATTTATAATTAATTTATTAAGAGGAAATATAGCTTCTAAAAAAGCAGATAATATTATTAATCATGCCAAAAAAGAAGCTGACAAAATAAAAAGAGATTCTATTTTAGAGCAAAAAGAAGAAGCACATAAATTAAAAATGGATTTAGATAAAGAAATTAAAGAGAAAAAAGCAGAAATTAAGGATCAAGAAGAAAGATTAATACAACGTGAAAACAACATGGATAAAAGAGATGAATTATATCAAAAACGTGAACAAACATTAGATCAAAGAGAACAAAATCTTAATGAAAAATTAAATGATATCCAAAATGAAAAAAGTAAAGTGGAGGAAATAAAAAAGGAACAATTAGATTTATTAGAAAAAATATCAGGATTTAGTAAAGAAAAAGCTAAAGACCTAGTTATGAAACAAGTAAAAGAAAACATGACAAAAGAAATCTCTGAATATATTAGAGAACAAGAAAATGAAGCAAAATTAGTAGCCGATAAAACAGCGAGAGAAATTATAGTTACTTCAATGCAAAAGTATGCTGCTGATATTGCAAGTGATCAGACTGTAACAGTTGTAGAGTTACCTAATGAAGAGATGAAAGGTAGGATTATCGGTAGAGAAGGAAGAAACATACGTACAATAGAAGCAATAACAGGAGTTGATTTAATTATTGACGATACACCTGAAGCTGTAGTTTTATCAAGTTTTGATCCTTTAAGACGTGAAATTGCGTATGTAACACTTCAAACATTAATAAAAGATGGAAGAATTCATCCAACTAGAATTGAAGAATTATATGATAAAGTTTGTAAAGACATGAAACAAAAAATTATTGAATATGGTAATGATGCTACATTTGAATTAGGATTAACTAAATTTGATCCAGAATTAATAGAGATAATTGGTAAACTTCATTTTAGAACAAGTTATGGTCAAAATGCCTTACAACATTCAATAGAAGTTGCTCATTTATCAGGATTAATAGCAGGTGAACTTGGCGAAAATGTAATGCTTGCTAAAAGAGCAGGCTTATTACATGATATTGGTAAAGCAATTGATCACGAAATAGAAGGAAGCCATGTAGATATTGGTGTAGATATAGCTAAAAAGTATAAAGAAGATGAAGTAGTAGTTAATTCTATTGCATCACATCATGGTGATACTAAAGCAGATAGTGTTATAGCTGTAATAGTTGCAATTGCAGATGCTTTATCAGCATCACGTCCAGGTGCTAGAAATGATTCATTAGAAAACTATATTAAAAGACTTACTCAATTAGAAGAAGTAGGTAATCAAATAGATGGTGTAGATAAAGCCTATGCTCTACAAGCAGGTAGAGAATTAAGAGTAATTGTTAAACCTGAAGAAGTAGATGATGTAAAAGCACATAAAATTGCTAGAGATGTAAAAGAACAAATAGAATCAACTATGAAATATCCAGGTACTATTAAAATTACAGTAGTAAGAGAAACAAGAGCGCAAGAAGAAGCTAAATAATATAAATCAGTTCATTATAGACTGATTTTTTAATAATTTACAAATAGTTAAAAATATTTCTAAAAAATATTGACTCGGGGGGGGGTAGTTATCGTATAATATTAGTATGAAAGGAGAGAAAATAATGAAAAAGAAATTTATTTTAGCTGGCTTAATGTTTGCTTTTGGTATGTGTATAATGCCAAATGTACATGCTGATACTGATTATGCAAAAGTTGAAATTATAACTGGTACTGGTAGTATATCAAATGATGAACAAGCAAATGTTACAGTTTCAATTAATGATGTTGATTTAAAATGGTCAGAAGCTGATCCAAAAGTTGGAAGAGATGTTGATGGTTGGTGGATTGGAGTTAAATTTACTGCACCAACAAATGCAAATTTCGATAAGGCACAATTTAAAAGACCAGATAAAAAGTTAGGAATTGTAACTAAAAAATTTACAGAAGTTGAAGATTCTAAATCAAATGAAAATCCACGTTATTTTGGGGCATGGCTTTCAGTGGATAAAGCAAGATTAGGCAGTGAAAATCCATTTGTAATTGGTACATATGAATTTGACTGGAATGGTGATGGTACTTATGAACAAAAAGTAACTGTTCAAGTTAATTCTAGTAATGTAAAGTTTAAAACACCAGAAAATGTAACATCATTTACTGTAAAAGGAGCTAATGGTAGTAGAGTATTTACTATTAAAGATGGTAATAAGTTAAGCAACTTAAACAATGAAGAAATATCTTTATTAGAACAATTAATTCAAGCTCCAAATGGTAAAAAATTCGTTGGATATAAGAAGAAAGACGGAACAATGTTAAAAGATGATGAAGAAATCACAAAAGACGAGATTTTAGAAGCCGTTTACGAAGATGTTATTTCAGAAGAAGCAAATCCAAATACATCAGATATTAACTTATATCTATTATTAAGCTTAATTGCAGTAAGTGGCTGTGGAATAGTTTATACAGTAAAAAGAAGATTTAATTAATTAAAAGAAACCAACGGGTTTCTTTTTTTTTGTAAAGTTATTTTGTAAAGTAATAAGTGTGGTATGTCTAAATTTGTCAAAAAATATTTGGTGATGAATAAATTATATATGAAATATAGAAAATTATTGAAATATTTGAGATAATATATTAAACTAATACATAAAAAATAATACATTAAAAATTATTTTTATTTAAGAGAGGATGAAGGATTATGCAAAGAAAAATGATGCATTTAATATTATTATTTTTGGCAGTTTTTCTAATCCCATTTAGTGTTAATGCTGCTCAAAATGTTACATTAAAAATTGATAAAGATAATTTAGAAATAGGTGATGAAGTAACAATAAGTGCTAATATATCAAGTAATATAGAAGCTTATGCACTACAAGCTACTTTAAAATATGATGAAAATGTTTTTGAACAAATAGATGATGAAAGTTTTTCTATTAATAGCACAATGGATATTTCATACAATGAAAATAGCAATAAATTTGGAATAATAAATCAAACAGGTAAAATTACTAATGAATTATTTAAAGTTCGTCTAAAAGTAAAAGAAAATGCTAATGTAGGAAATACTAATATAGCGCTAACTAATATGTCATATTCAGATGGTGAGAGTATAAAGGATTTAGACAAAGTATCAACTAAAGTATTAGTAACAAAAGATGCTGTTGAAGGAGAAGCTATTTCCATTAATAAAGAAAATAAAATTACAGAAGATCAAGAAAATACTATTAAAGTTTTTTCAACTAAACCAATTATAATTCTTATTTCAGTTATAATAGTTTTATTACTTATAGGAATTGTATATATGAGTATTAATTATCGTGATAAAAAGAAACCTTTATATTGTTTAATTGCAATAGGTATAATCTTACTTATTACTGATATAAGTTTATTTATTACCAATACCACAAAAAAAGATGTTAATTCTGATGGTAAAAAAGATTATGATGATTCAAAAGAAATTATTGATTATCTTATTAGTATTGATACAAAAAATAGTAAAGATAGTGATAAAGACTTAAATACTAAAAAAGCAACAAATAAAATTACACGTAAATATGATATCAATAATGATGGTAGATTTAACATAAGAGATGCTGCAGGTAGTGTAGAAGATATAAATAATAAAACTAACGTTAAATTAAAAGAAGTAAAAGCAGAAAATGAATATTATGTAGAAAAAGGTAATATAGATCTTAAATTTACAGCTGAAATTAATCCAAAAGAAGTTAAAATTACTAAAGTAAAAGTAGATAATAAGTACTATGATGTAAAATCTAATAGTGGGGTTTATATAGTTTTAGTTGATGATTATACTAAAGCCGGTCCACATGATTTTGTAATTAATGAAGTTAAATTATCAAATGGAGAAGTAAGAAATACTAATCTAAAAATTAAAAAAGAAATCTTAAAAGATAAACCTAAAGTTAAAAATTTAAGTTATGACATTAAAGAAGGAAATTTAAAATTCTCCATAGATGATAATGATACTGCATTACAAAATGCTGAGTTAACTATTTTTGAAGGTATAGTTAGTGAAAATGATTTAAGAAAAAGTGAAGAAAATACTGGTATTATTGATGAAGAAGGTAACGAAATAAATTCAGATGATTTTGATGATTATAAAATTGTTTTAGAAAAAGAATTAAAACATACAGATAAATCTTTTTCAATAAAACCTAATTTGTCACTTGGTGGAGTTTATACAATAGTTATTACTGGTGAATATGATTTAGATGTTAATAAGGATAATGATAAAAACGATTATCAAGAACAATTCCTTAATGATGGGTTAGATAATATTACAGTAGGAAAAATTGTAATTGCACCATTAGAACAAGAAGAAATATTCTTGGAACAAAAAAATACATACGACTATCTTTTTGATGTTACATTTGAACCACAAAGTATTTCTCAAGAAATAAAACAAGTTAAAATTGGAGAAATCTATAAAGATATTACTTATGAAGATGGTCATTGTAAATTAAGTCTTGATGATACCTCTACAGCTGGACTTAAAACTGAAGACATTACTGCGATAGTATTAAATGATGGCACAGAAGTTTTAAGTAAACATGAGGTAAAATATGATGTATTAAAAGCAATTCCTACTATTAGTAATTTTATATACAATAAAAAGAAAAATAAAATATCATTTACTTTAAGTGATAAAGATAATGCTTTTAGAGATGTCAACATAAAAATAACTAATAAAGATAATGGTACTGAAGTATTTAAAGAAAATTTATTTTTAGATAAAAAAGAATTTGAATTTCAAGTAAAACTTGATGAAGGAAACAAATATGATGTTAATATTGATGGATCTTATGATCGTGATAGTGATATTAATAATAATAAAAATAACAGCAAAACAAAATTTAACCATGGACTTACTGTATATAATGTCGCATTAAGTAATGTTGAAAAAGAGAAGTATCATGTAGAAAAAAATAGTGAATTTGAATTAAAATTTAATGCTAATATTACTCCAGTAAATGAAAATGCTACTATAAAAGAAGTAACTATAGAAGATCAAGTTTATAATCCTACTAAAGAATCAGATGGTACTTATAGTATCAAACTTAATTCTCCAAATGAGTCAGGAGAGAAAACTTATAAATTAGAAAATATAATTATTGATGATGAAGAAATTGATGAAACACTAAATGTAAATGTAGATGTATTAAAAGATAAACCAAAAGTAGAAAACCTGCTAATTGATGAATCAAAATCAATACCAGAAATATACTTTGATTTAGTAGATGAAGATAATGCACTAGATAATGAATCTAAACCAGGTAAGTTAACTGTTGCAAAAACAGGTGGTACTTCCAAAGATTTTGACATAAAAAAAGGTACAAATAAAATAAAACTAGAAGACTTCACTGATGAATTTAAAGATGAGGGAGGAATTTTTGATTTAGATATTAAGGCTGATTATAATTTAGATCCTGATAAAAAAGTTAATAAATATCATGAAACAAATAAAGAATTAATAGATAAAAAACAATTTAAAATCTATACAGCAACTTTAACACCAGGTTCATATAGTGAATATGTGCCTAAAGATAAAGAAATAGAATTTCAAATAAATTCAGCTATTCAACCATATGAGCCTGAAGTTACAATTAAATCATTTGTACTTAAAGATAATAAAGTTGTTAGTGCTAAACAATTAGAAAGTCTAACAAAATATTCAGTTAATTTAAAAACTCCAACTGTTGCAGGACCAGAAACATATCAAATTGAAAAAATTATTTTATCAAATGATATAGAAATTAATATTAAGTGTAATGATATTAAGGTAGATGTATTAAAAGATAAACCTTATGTTAATAAGCTAAATCTTAGTGAAAATAATGATTCTATAAGTTATAAACTTGAAGATCCAGATCATGCTCTTAGTTCTGGAAAAATAACAATCTATAATAACAATGGAGATAGCATCAAAGAAGAAAATGTTGAGAAGGATAGCAAATCTTCAATTAAATATGATTTTAAAGATGCTGAAACTTATATTGTTAAAGTAGTTGGAAGTTACGACTTAGATTCTACACCAAATAATAATAAAAACGAAGCTAGCAATGAAGAAATGCAAGAAGAATCATTCATAATAGGTGGAGCATATAATTTCACATTAACAGATGCATCAATTACTGATGCCCTACAACCTGGTGAAAAACCTGTTATAACTTTCAAGAGTACTAATACAAGAAATGCTATTATAAATAAAGCAAATCTAAAATTAGATGGTGGTAACTCTAAACAATATGATGTTATTGAAACATCAAAAAATAATTATAAAATAACTTTAGATGATGCTAATGTTTCTGTAGGTAAACACACAATTACATTAGATAGTGTAAGTATGACTAATGATTTAAAAACTTTTGAAAATAAAAAAGATTATAATACAAATCAATTAACTTATACTGTATTAAAAAAGGAACCTAAAGCAAGTGATTTTAATCTTAATCTTAATAAAACAAATAAAACAGTTACTGCTAAATTTAAACTAAATGATGAAGATAATACTATAAGTAAGTTAAATTTAGTTTTAGTAGATTCTACTGGTAAAATAGTAGCTAGTCAAATATTATCTAAAGAAAATATTGCAAGCAATAAAGAAATAAGTGTAAATCTTTCTTATAAAGGTAATACAGATGGACGTCTAACTTTTAAAGTTCTAGCTGATTATGAACTAGCAGATAAATACACATATACTAATGAAAGTATAGGCGAAGATACAACTTTAGTTTATAGTAATGACGAAATTAGAATAGATAAGATGTATGTTGTTAATGATAAAAATGAAGAACAAAAAGCAGGATTATATCCAACTAAAAATCAAAATAATTATCAAATTGCAGTAGAAGTATATGTAGCAGATAGTGTTAAAGCGCGTGGATATGGAAGGGTATCAGGTGTAACTATAAATGGAGTTAATTATCCAGCAAATCAAATAAGTGGATATAAATCTAAAGTATATATAAATATTCCAAAAGAATCTGGAATACTTGAATTAAAAGCAAATAGAGTCCAACTAGCAAACGATGGTTATTATAAAGTATATAATGATTATTATTCAGTAGAAGAAAAGACATTAAAGCTTGATGTCTTAAAAGATAAACCAAAAATAGAAAATTTAGAAATTAATGAAGATTATGAAAAAGGTCAAGTTACATTTGATTTTAATGTAGTATTAGATGATAATGCATCAAAGGATGAATTTACTAATGGAACTCTTACATTAAATGGTGTTACTAAAAATAATATAACAGAAGGTAAAAATAGTGTAACATTTGAAAATGTAAAAAAAGATGAAACATTTGATTTAATCTTTAAAGGAAATTATGATTTAGATACAGATAGTCTTAATAGTACAACAGGAGAGAAAAACAATGTAGTAAATGGAGAATTTTATAAAGTTAGCTATGGTCTATATGATGCTGATACATATAGTGATATAAAAATAGACAAATGCGAACTTATAAGTGAAAAAGGAAATAAATATTTTGAAAAGAATGAAAATATAAAACTTAAATTTAGTATTTCAGGAATAGAAGAAAAACTAAAAGTATCTCCTAGTAAAGTAGTAATAAAAGATAAAGAATATCCTATAAATCAATTAGATGATGGTTCTTATGAATTAATATTAGATGGTTATAGTAGTTCAGGTGAAAAGAGTATTACTATCACTGATATTGTTTTAAGTAATAATAAAAAAGTTAAACTAATTGATGGCTATATATTTAATCCTGAAGTATTAAAAGATATACCAGAGATTACTGATTATACTTATGATATAAGTGATAATAAACTTAACTTAAAATTTGATTTAAAAGATTCAGATGATGCTATTGTAAATAAAGCTATTATCAATGTACTAGATGAAAATGGTAAAGAATTGTACAATGGTAAATTTACTAAACAATTATCAATAGATATAAAAGATAAAAATATATTAAGATATTATGTTAAAGTATATGGTGAGTATGATAGGGATATTGATAAGGGTAAAAATACTGATAATCATAAAGAAGTTGTATTACTAGATGAATTAATATCTCAAGAGAAAAATAATATTGAATTTAAAGATATTACTGATATTAATCTTTATAAGAAAGAAAAGCAAAATAATGAAGATGTAATCACTTTAAAAGATATAGTTGATGTTACCGATATTAAAAATAATAAAAATGATTATTTTGTAGAAGTTATTATGGAGAATATGCCAGATGCTTATGCAAAAATAAAATCAGTTAGCGATAGTGATAATAAACTAGTTTTAGAATTGGATTATGAATATGTTACAAAGGAAAATTCTAAAAATAATAAATCTATAAAGATAGATTTTGGACAAATTAAAGATAATAAAGCAAGTAATGATTTTCATCCAGGTGATGCATTTAAGTTATTATTAGAAAAATTAGAAGCAGGAGAGGATGTAGAATTAAATCAAAATTATGATGCCAGTTCATTTACAACATCTAATGAAACTTATATTGTAAATGAATATAAAGGAAAACTTAATGGTAATGGTTATTCAATTAAGCATTTAACTAAACCTTTATTTAATACTATAAATGGTGGTACAGTTGAAAACTTA
Organism: uncultured Bacilli bacterium; assembly: GCA_947632545.1. GTDB lineage: Bacteria > Bacillota_I > Bacilli_A > RF39 > UBA660 > UMGS995. The sequence goes on from CANRPP010000001.1 coordinate 23,128, forward strand.
AGATTAAGTGATGTAACATTTGGTTCTAATGGTAAAGGTGCACTTGCAAATTCTACTAAAAAATCAACTTTAAAAGATGTATTAGTTGAAAATGTTACTAAAACAGCAGGTGGAAATGGTACTAATGGTGGATTAGTAGGAGGGGCCGATAGTACAACAATAGAAAACTGTCGAGCAATTAATGTATTACTTAACTTAGACTGGCTTGAACAAAATAATGGTACATTTATTGGAACTACATCAAACGGTACAACAGTAAAAAATTGTTATGCTAAAGGAACTATTTCTGGTGGATGGAACTTTACTAGTGGATTTATTGGAAATGCCAAAAATTCAACAATTACTAATAGCTATGTACATGTTACAATGAAAAATTTAACTAACAGTAAAGAAGAAGGATTTGCTGATAGATATAACGAAGGAATATCAACATTTAAAAATAATGTATGTATTTCAACAGGTTCTAATGGTAGCTTTGCTAAATCATCAGAAACTCGCGAAAATAACTATTTTTATCAAACAGATGGAGGAGCACAAGATATTGAAGATAAAGTAAAAGCTATTAAAGAAGAAGATATCAATGATGAATTATTTACTACTAAAGCTAAATTTGATAGTAATTGGAATATTAAAGATGTATCAATAAATAATTTACCTACATTACAAAAAGAAAATAAATCAGTATTAAATAATACAGAATTAGATGATTATAATAAAGAAAATGAATTATTATATTCTAATTTAGTAAAACTAATGCCTTTCTATGATAGTAATAAAATAATAGAAGTAAGTAAAAATATTACAAATTCTAATTTAAAAACTAAAAAGATTAAACATATTTTACCAATAGATATAAATGGTAGTTTAGTAACTTACTTAACTAGTGATAATCCTAAAAATATAACTAAATTAAAAATAGTATATAGTGATAATACTAAAGAAGAATATAGCGTTTTATATGATAAGACTTATGATATGGTTGCAACATATAAAATCAATGATTTAGGAATTGATTATAACTATAATCATTATGTTATAGATTCATCTTCACAAGTAGTAACTAATTTAACTAATTATTTAAATAATTTAGACTATACTAATAATTTAGATAGTTTAACTACTAATGATGATTCTAGATTATATAGAGATTTCTACAATGAAACTACTAAAAATGAATTAAAAGAATTTGTATTAAAATATTTATCTAATAGTGAATATACAAATACAGAAAATGATGAAATAATTAATAATTATATTGAAAGAGAAGTTAAAAAAGATAAAAAAATAGAAAAAGTATTATATGTTTATAATTACTTTAGAAGATTCTATGATTTAGATATTGATGGTTTAAAAGTATACGATTATATAATGTTTAATATGAAAGACTTTGATGAACTTTTAACTCCTGATAAAGTAGCAAATCTTTATTTAGAAAATACTAAAGGAGAAAACTTTAATACTAATGAAACTAGTAGAAGATATAATGAAATTTTAGGTAAATATACTAACTTAGATACTGTACCTAAATTTATAGGATATTTAGTAAGTAATTTTAGTAATCATGATTTATCAGAATGGACTCGTAGTCAATTTAAGGGAATAATTAAAGAAATTCCATTAGAGGAAAATAAAAATGTAAAATATACTTTATGGGATCATTTTGCTACAGAAACTAATAATGAAATTCTAAATCAGTTCTTACCAATGTTAACTTTGCCAGAGAATGCAGCATACATTATATCAATGCCAGTTCAATATATAATTGGTGCACAAAGAACCTATATTTCTAATCCAGATGATCCTAAACAACATCAAGAACTATTAGATAGAATGGAAACTTATACAACAAGAATGGCTAGATATTTTAAAACATCTTATTCAATTTTAAGGGATCAAGATTTATTTAATAATATACTTATATATCATATAGATAAGAGAACGACAAAAAATGAAAATGGTACATCAGTTCATAATACTGTTTATACAACTACAGAGCCATTCCATAAAAACTTTGTTGAAGCAACTGGATTATGGGCAGCAGCAGCAGGAGTTAATGCAGCAGCTTGGGGTCCAAGACTAGAGTGGCAAGTTGCAGGTGTTATGGATAGTCAACTTGCAGTAGAAGGTAAAAATGATACCTCACACGTTACATTTAGAACATGGTCTCATGAATCTGCACATCTTATCGATGCAAGATTATTCTTAAGAAATAATGGAAGAAGATTTGATGCTGGTGGGGAAGATTATGCAGATAACTTCTTAATGCAATCATTTGGTAAAAATGATATTACTATGAATCTATCAATGCTAATGCATGATGATAAGGAACAAGTAGCTTCCAACTTAAATCCAGAAAGAATTAATAGTCCAGAAAAAATACATGACTTCTATCGTAAGTTATTTGAAACTGTCTATGTAATGGATTATATAGAAGCACAAGCATTCCTAAAACTTCCAGAGGATGTTCAAAAAAATCTTGCTATTCAAGTGTCTTACCCAAATGAAGATAAACAATTTGAAAGGGTAGTTGGACCAGATGGAAAAGATACTGATCAGTTTACAGGAGCTTTGTACAAAAACGATCAATATGCAAAATATCGCGCTCGTGAGACTACTAAATATACTAGATTAAATGAAATAGAAAATTTCAATACACCACTAAAAACTATGGATGATTTGATTAATAATAGAATAATGTTATATCCAGGTGTTTATAGATATTCATCTAGAGGTAATAATTCATATGGTGGTGAAGGAATTAATACTGTTCACTGGTATCAGCCTAATAATCCTGATGGTAGACCTGATTCATATGCATTAAAATGGATTAGTTATGAAATGTTAGGTTATAAAGGTTATGATAATGGTTTTGTAGAGTATGCAAGTAATATTCATAACACTCCAAAACAAATCTACAGCAATTTATCTCATCCAAAAAATGGTCTTACTACAGTAAACTTTAAGTCTGATTCTATGGCACTTCAACAAATATCTAACAATGCATATTCTAGCTTTAGTGAATATAAAAAATCTAGATTTAATGACATAAAAAGTAAACTAGAAAGACTTGATAGTGATATTAATGTAGATAACTATATTGATAAATTTGTAGATAGCTTAACAAAAGATGCTACTGATATAACAGAAAATATTGATAAAATTCTTGAAAAAAGTCCAAGTTGTCCATCAGATTATTGGTGTTCAAGAGGGGACTTTGCTAAATACTTAAGTTATCAATATAGTACAGCATTAAGACAAGAAATTTATTATAAACTAAAAAATAAAACAAATGATTTTACAGATGAGATATTTAAAGATACTAAACAACAGACAATTAGTAAATTAGCTAAATAAGTTAAAAAATAAAGGATGATTACTATAATCATCCTTTTTGGTATAAAAATAAGCAGTATTGTTACTGCTCATTTTTTATATCTCTTTTTATATCTATTATTATTGGTAAAACAATAGGATTTCTACCAGTTAAGTTTCCTATATATAGATAAAGTTCATTAGTTAAATTTGATTTAATAGACGCAAATGTTGATCTATTATCTGATAATTCTTTTTTTATTATTTCATAAGCTTTATCTTCTATTTTTCTTAATAAATCTTCATTTTCATTTATTAAAATGAATCCCCTAGTAGTAATATTAGGTCTTATTAATAGTTCATGTTTTTTCATATCAACATTAATAATAACAACTAAAATTCCATCTCTAGCCATCATCTGTCTATCTTTTAAAACTGCACCACCAATTTCACCTATACGACTACCATCTACATAAATATCTTCACCAGGCATTGATTCGCCTTTAGATATTTGATGATTAACTAAATTTAAGGTATCACCATTTTTTATAACAAAAGTGTTTTCTTTAGGAATACCACACTCAATACCAATATTAGCATGTTTTTTTAACATTCTATAGTCTCCATGGAATGGCATTAAATATTTTGGATTTAAAAGCCTAATCATAAGTTTTAATTCATCTTCATTAGCATGACCAGATGTATGCAAGTCTGCCAAAGCTGTATTTGTATAAACTTGTACACCTTTTAAATATAATTTATTGATTGTTTTAGAAATACTTAAGGCATTACCAGGTATGGCACTTGATGAAAATATTACAACATCATCAGGTCTTAATTTAATTTGACGATGTGTTCCATCTGATATTCTAGAAAGTGCCGCTAGTGGTTCCCCTTGTGATCCAGTACATAGTATTGTAACTTCATTAGGTTTTAAGTTATTAGCCTCTTCAGCAGATACTAGTAGTTCTTTATGATTAATATATCCACCTTTAATAGAAATATTTATATTATTTTCCATACTTCTACCAAAGATACATATTTTTCTATTATGTTTATAGCATGTTTCAAAAATATGTTTTAAACGATAAATATTAGAAGCAAATGTAGCGATAATAATTCGATTATTTTTAAATCTATCAAACATTTCTCCTAAAGCACCATCTACTTTTGATTCTGATTTAGAATATCCTTCATTTAAAGCATTAGTTGAATCACTTATTAATAAGTCAACTCCATCATGACCAAGCATAGCCATTTTATATAAATCTGCCATAGGTCCAATTGGAGTTAAATCAAGTTTAAAATCACCTGTAGTTACAATTCTACCATTAGGTGTCTTTATACTAATACCATGTGAATCTGGTATTGAATGAGTTGTTCTGAAAAATTCAATTTCAATTTCTCCAAAGTTAAGTTTAGTCTCTTCGGTATAAACAAATAAATTATCATATCTAATATTTCTATCTTCAAGTTTTACTGCTATTAACTCTTTAGCCTGATTAGGTGCATATATAGAAGGAATATTGACCTGACTAAGTAAAAAAGGTATAGCGCCAATATGATCCTCATGCCCATGAGTTATAAGTAAAGCTTTAATTTTATCTTCGTTTTCCTTTAAAAAAGTAAAATCTGGTAAAACATAATCAACCCCAAGTAAATAATTTTCTGGAAAACTAATCCCCGCATCAATAATAATAATATCGTCTTTATGCATTACACAATACATATTTTTACCGACTTCTCCTAAACCTCCCAAAACAACTACTTTTGTTTCATTAGGTTTATTTTCTTTCATAATTACTCCTTTCTTTATAAGTTAATTTTATACATAAAAGAACTAACCATGAAGATTATACTATAAATTTAATAATTTGTAAATAAATAAGAATAATAAAAAAATTTATAATTATGAATATATATGAAAAAGATGTTATAATATATTTATAAATATTAAATTGCTTTGAAAGGACTAAAATAATGCTATATGAAAATTTAATAGAACAATATAATAATTTAACTGATACAGAGAAAAATGCTTTACTTATTTATAAATCAAGACTAGGGAGGGCTATAAATTCACTTGATAATAATAGTGGGGAAATAAAAGATATATATGAACAATATAAAAAACTAATTGCTAATCCTAAAAATATGTTTATAGCATACACAGTTTTTAAAGATATATCTTTTGATAGTTTAGATAGTTTTAAAGAAAGTTTAAAAGTAGTAGATAAAATAGTAAGAAATACAACTAATAAATTAACATTAAAAGAAGATGCAACTATCTATAGAATAGTATCTATTAAAGATAATGAAAAACTTAATTCTATAGCAAAATCTAATTTAATTTCAACTAGTCTAAATATTAATGAGTGTAGTAAATTTATAATTTCAAAGGATAAATATAAAACTTATTTATATCAAATTAATTTAGAAAAAGATTCTAAAGTTGCAATATGTCCATATAGTATTTTATTAAATGAAAAAGAAGAACAGTTAACTATAACAAGCAGAATGGATCAAGAGGAATTAATATTATCAAAAGATAATTATAATTTTAAAGAAGTATTATCTACTAATACAAAATTAGAAAGCAATAATGATATTAATATAATAATAGTTGATGCCATAAAAAAAGAATATAATAAATCAAGAAAAATATAATTATTATAAATTTACAAAGTTATTATAATTTGATAAACTTTTAGTGGGTGATATTATGGGATTATTTAGTAAAATAAAAGACATGTTTAAAAAAGAAGAACAAGATGAAAATATATTAAACGAGAGTATTGAAGAAGAACAAAAAGAAGATAATAACTCTTTAGAAACTATAGAAAAAAGTAACAAAAAAAATATAAAAAAGAAAAAAGATAAGACTAAAGAAGAAGTAAAAATATATGAAAAAGGTTTAACTAAATCAAGAGAAGGATTTGTATCAAAATTAGCTAATTTAACTAATAAATATGCCAAAGTAAATGAAGAGTATTTTGAAGAATTAGAAGAAATATTAATTATGGCTGATATTGGTGTTAATACCGTAATGGAATTTATGGATAGGTTAAGAGATAGAGTTAAAAAAGAAAAAATCGATGATCCTGAACTATTAAAAGAATTAATAGTTGATGAATTGTTTATTATTTATGTAAACGATGAAGTATTAGTAAATAAAATTAATTATGCAGAAGAAGGACCTACAGTTATTTTATTTATAGGAGTAAATGGAGTAGGAAAAACAACAACTATAGGAAAACTTGCTTATAATATGAAAGAAGAAGGTAAAAAAGTTCTTCTAGTAGGAGCTGATACTTTTAGAGCGGGTGCTATTGAGCAACTTCATGAATGGGGAGAAAAAATAGGAGTAGATTTCTATTCAAAAGAAGAAGGAAGCGACCCTTCAAGTGTAGTTTATGATGGAGTAGAAAAAGCTAAAGATGGAAATTATGATGTAGTTTTAATAGATACCGCAGGACGTCTTCAAAATAAAGTTAATCTAATGAAAGAATTAGAAAAAATGAATAAAGTAATTACTAGTTTAATAGATGGTGGTGCTCATGAAACACTATTAGTAATTGATGCCACTACAGGACAAAATGGTATTTCCCAAGCTAAAAGTTTTAAAGAGATAACAAATATAACAGGAATAGTACTTACCAAATTAGATGGAACTGCTAAAGGTGGAATAGTTTTAGCAATAAAAGAAGAAGTAAATTTACCAGTTAAATATATGGGTTTAGGAGAAGCTAAAGAAGATTTAAAAGTATTTGATATAGAAAAATATATTTATGGTTTATTTAAAGACTTTATGTGAGGTTAATATGGAAGAATATATATATTATAATGATTTATATGATTGTTATTATAAGTTACTAACAGAAAAACAAAAAAATTATTTTGAAGATTATTATTTTTCTAATTTGTCTTTAAGTGAAATTGCAGATAACTATAATGTTAGTAGAAATGCAGTACATAAACAACTTCAAATTATTGTAAAAAAATTAATTGAATATGAAGATAAATTATGTATATATAAAAATAAAAAGGAATTGGAATCTATATTAGAAGAAACTAATATTAATAAAATAAAAAATAGATTAGAAAAATTAATTTAAAATTAATAGAGTTAAAAACTACTCTATTTTTTTAATTATAGAGTAATCTTTTCTTGTAAAAATAATAGAAGTTTAGTATAATTTAATATAGAATAATAGACTTAAAGAATAAGAGGGATAGTATGTTTGATAGAATTACGTATATTAGTGATAAATCTGCCGATATTAAATTAAAAGATGGAGAAGAAGTAGCCATTAACTTAATGAATTTACACTTGATATTTGAAGATAAAGACAAAAAAGTATTAGGTGAAATTGATGATATGGACGGAAATATTGTTAAAGCAAGATTTCTAGGTGAAATAGTTAATGGTAGACTAATTGGTGGTGTTATTAGAAAACCATCACTTGATGCATCAATTAGAGTAATAAAACAAGAAGAAATACCTATGATTGTAGGAGAAGCTAAAGAAGGATATATGCCATTAGGTGTAAGTCCATTTTATAATGACTTTCCAGTATATTTAAATGTTAATAATTTCTTTAGTAATCACTTTGCTATATTAGGAAACAGTGGTGCAGGTAAGAGTTGTGGTGTGTCAAGATTAATTCAAAATATGTTCCAAGACAAACAACTATATCCATATAAATCAAATATGTTCTTCTTTGATTCTTCTGCTGAATATTACAATGCCTTTAAGGATTTAAGTTCAATAGATCCAAATTTTAACTATAAATTTATTTCAACTAATGAAACAGACGGTATAGGAGAAAAATTAAGAATTCCAATATGGTTATTAAATGTTGATGATTTATGCTTACTACTACAAATAACAAATCATTCTCAAATACCTATAATAGAAAGAATGCTAAAACTAGCCCTTATCTTTGCAGAAAAAGGAGAACAAGCTAATGCATTTAAAAATCATTTAATTGCAAAAGCAGTAATGGCAATACTATATACAAATGAAACAAGTCCAAATAAAAGAAATGAAATATTTTCAATATTAGATAGTTGTTCAACTCCTGAATTTAATTTGGAAGCACCTGTACAAGGAATTGGTTATACAAGAAAATTTAGAGAATGTTTTATAATAGATTCACAAGGACAATTTTCAGAAAGTGTTTTATTAACTGAATACGTTTCAAGTTTTATAAATGAAGAATTTGATAATTATGAACCAAAAGGTGGAGTATTCTATACTTTAGATGATCTAGAAAAAGCCCTTAATTTTACACTTATTAGTGAAGGGTGGTTAAGAAATGAAAATACATATGGTGATGCAGTAACAATAAGAGTTAGATTACATTCACTAATAGTTGGTGATAATGCTAAATATTTTGATGTTAAAGATTATGTTACTGTAGAACAACATCTATCATCATTATTAATTAGTAATGGCAAAAAATATCAAATAGTTAATATGAATTTTGATGACGTAGATGATTCATTTGCAAAAGTAATTGTAAAAATATACTCAAGATTAATTTTTGAATATTCTAAATCTCTAAAAGATAGAGCGAGTATTCCATTTCACATAATAGTAGAAGAAGCACACAGATATATTCAAAATGATACTGATAGATTTTTAATTGGCTATAATATATTTGAACGTATTGCTAAAGAAGGTCGTAAATATGGTGTTTTATTAGGAATTATAACACAAAGACCAGTAGAATTATCAGATACAGTTATATCTCAATGCTCAAGTTTCTTAATATTTAAAATTAATCACCCAACTGATGTTGATTACATAAGAAAAATGGTTCCTAATATTAGTGATGAAATTATAGAAAAACAAAAAACATTACAACCTGGTACTTGTTTGGGATTTGGTATGGCTTTTACAATTCCTTTAATAGTTAAATTAAAAATGCCAGATCCAGCACCTTTAAGTGGTAACTGTGATGTTGTAAATATATGGTCTGGAAAGGATAATTCAACAGTTAATATAAATAATGCACCAACAAATACAAATGAAATGCAAAAAATGCCGTCAACTATAAATCAACCTACTGAATCAGTATTATTAAATGATGAACCAGTAAATAATGAAGTTCTTATAAAAACTGATAATAAAGAAATTAATCAATCACTAGAAGAAGACAAGATAAATGCACCTAATAATGATATGGTAAATACAATAAACAATTCAAATTCTAATAAAGACAATGATCCAAATTTTTCTACTCCCATAATGCAAAATACTGAAATATCAGGTATACCTGAAATGGATATAAATAACTCATCTCCAAAAATTACATCAATATCAGATAATAACAATATAGGTTCATTAAATATTGATGATGTAATAAATGGGCCTGATGCAGATGATAATCAAGAAGAATAATAAAAACTAGTTTATCTAGTTTTTTTGTTGTATAATATTTAATAGGTGATAATATGTTTGAAAGTTTAGGAGATAGATTACAAAATGTAATGCATAAGGTTAAAGGTTATGGGATAATAACAGAAGATAATATATCAGATATGATGAGAGAGATAAGATTAGCCTTATTAGAAGCAGATGTTAATTATAAAGTTGTAAAAGAATTTACTAAAGAAGTAAAAGAAAAAGCCTTGGGTGAAGAAGTTAGAAAAAGTATTAAACCAGGTGATATGTTTGTAAAAATAGTTAAAGATGAATTAACTGAATTATTAGGTGGAGAAAGTGTTCCTCTAAATTTAAAAGGAAATCCTGCAACACTAATGTTAGTAGGACTTCAAGGTAGTGGTAAAACAACAACTATTGGAAAATTATCAAACTTACTTAGAAAAAAACATGCTAAAAAACCTCTTTTAGTGGCTTGTGATGTATATAGACCTGCTGCTATAGATCAATTAAAACAAATAGGTAAACAATTAAATATAGAAGTATATGAAGAAGGTAAAAAAGATCCAGTAGAAATATCAAAGAATGCTATTAATTACGCTAAAGAAAATGGTTATGATTACGTTTTGATAGATACCGCAGGACGTCTTCATATTGATGAAGAATTAATGATAGAGTTAGAAAATATAAGAACAGAAATAGATCCAGATGAAATTTTATTAGTAATTGATTCTATGATGGGACAAGATGCTATTAATGTTATAAATGGGTTTAATGATAAATTACCCCTAACAGGTGTTATCTTAACTAAATTAGATGGTGATACAAGAGGTGGTGTTGCCCTATCAGTAAGACATATTACTAATGTACCAATAAAGTTTATTGGTGTTAGTGAAAAAATGGATGGAATAGACTATTTTGATCCTGAAAGAATGGCTGGTAGAATTTTAGGTATGGGTGATATCGTATCACTTGTTGAAAAAGCAACAGAAGCAATTGACGAAAAAGAAGCAGAAAAAACAGCTAAAAGAATGCAAGCAGGTAAATTTGATTTAGAAGACTTTTTATCAACAATGAAACAAATGAAAAAACTAGGCCCCCTAGAGAATTTATTAAAATTAATTCCAGGTGCTAAAAAAATGGGACTTAATAATGTAAAAATAGATCCTAAAGATATGGCTCATATAGAAGCAATAGTATTATCAATGACACCAAAAGAAAGAAGAAATCCTGATATTATAAAAGCTAGCAGAAAAACAAGAATCGCTAAAGGTAGTGGAAGGTCGGTACAAGAAGTTAATAAACTATTACAACAATTTGATCAAATGAAAAAAATGATGAAGCAAATGTCTAATGGTAATTTTAAACTGCCATTTTAAAATAATATAGGCATAATATATATGCAATAAACCTATTCGCGAATAAAATAGACTAGATAGGAGGAAAGCATATATGTTTGGAAATACAAATGAATTCGAAATGAATTCAAATATTGCTGGTAACAATAATGTTATCGAAAACGAAATGAATGTTGACATTGATATGATAAATGGACAACAAAATGAAATTAATGGTGGTATGGCAGCTCCAATAACAGAAGCTGTTCAAGAAAGATGTGTTCATAGAACAATCGTACATGAAGTACCACAAGTGTGATAATTTATGATAGACTAAAATTTGAAGATAGATAAGTCAAACTAAAGACATTTTGATAATAAATGTCTTTTTATGGTATAATTGATAGAGAATAATTAATAAATGTTAATTTGAAAGGATAATCGATATGAATAGTAAATATGAATTTTTTATAGCAGGTAGAGCTAGGAATAAAGAAAATATTTTAAAGATATGTAATTTGTTTGATAAATACAAAATATCTTATTATTGTTTTTTAAAAAATGAAGATGATTGGGGATATGGAAATAAAAATCAAACTCCCGAAGAAAAACAAAAAGAGTTTGAATCACTAGGATTAAAAAATGATATTGTTTTAAAATTATTTAATGATGATTTAGAAGGAGAAAAAAATTCAAAAAATTTACTACTTGTTTTACCTGCAGGTAAGGCAGCACATATTGAATCAGGAATTGCATATGGATTAGGGAAAAAATGTTATGCAATTGGAGAGTATGAAGCAACAGATACACTATATAATATTTTTGAAGAAATATTTTCAAATGAAAAAGAATTAGAAGAATTTTTAAAAGAATATAATAAATAGAACAATAAAAGCTGGAAAGTGGGTGAATTTATGAATATAAATAAAATAAAAAATGAATTAATTAACCAAAAACAATCTAAATTTAAGGGTAATATATATCATTATTCACAAGTTAATTTTGCTTATAATTCAAATAAAATCGAAGGTAGTAAATTAACCAGTGAACAGACTGAGGCAATATTTGATACATCTTCTTTTATTCCTAAAAGTGATGATTTAATTAAATTAGATGATTTAACTGAATCTAAAAATCATTTTAAACTATTTGATTATATGTTAGATAATGTAGATGAACTCTTAACTAAAGATATGATAATTGAAATGAATAAGATATTAAAAAGAAATACCAGTGATGAAGAAAATCCTAGATATAATGTTGGTGGATTTAAAGTTGTTCCTAACATTATAGGTGTTGTTAATGTTATTAATACTACTGCACCAGATGATGTTGAAAAAGAAATAGAAAAATTATTAAAAGAATATAATTCTAAAAACAATATTACTCTAGAAGATATAGTTGATTTTCATTTTAGGTTTGAAAGAATTCACCCTTTTGGAGATGGAAATGGGCGTGTAGGCAGAATAATAATGTTTAAAGAATGTTTGCGAAATAACATTATGCCATTTATTGTATTAGATACTGATAAACCTTATTATATGAGAGGTTTAAAAGAATATGAAAATGATAAAATGTTTTTAATTGATACTATAAAACATGAACAAGATTTGTTTGAAAACACTTGTCGTGAATTATTAAATTTTGAAATAGGAAACAATAATTAAACGTTCTATAAAAATAATTTAATTATTAAAATTAATAAAAAGTTAATATTATTTAATATAAACAATATAATTAACTAGGTGATTATATTGAACTGTAGAGTTGATAAACCATATCCAGAAATTAAAGTGGAAAAAAAGAATATTGAATATGCAAAATTATTACTTAATGATTATGCATCTGCAGTAGGTGAAGATAGGGCAATACATCAATACATATATCAAAATTTTGATAAATTTAATGAGGATCCAGTGTTTGCTAAAACATTATCACAGATTGCTATGGTTGAGATGAAACATTTAGAACTTTTAGGTGAAACCATTAAATTATTAGGTATAAATCCAGAGTTTAGATTTGTAGATAAGAATACAAATTATTTAGTTTATTGGAATAGTAGTTATGTTAATTATACTACTAATATAATTGAGATGTTAAAAAGTGATATTTTAATAGAAAAAGAAGCAATTAAAAACTATAGATACCATATTAGTATAATAAATGATAAATATATAAAAGCATTACTTTATAGAATAATAGAAGATGAACAGATGCATATAAAATGTTTTAATATGTTACTTAATAGAGTAATTTATGGGAATAACTATTCATAGAAAAAATCTACATTTGTAGGTTTTTTATTTCTAAATTTATATTTAATTTAATAAGTTTTAATAAGGAGTTTGAAACTTATGAATAAATATAATATTAATATTATTTATGATAAGGATAGTAATAATACCATAAATGATATTTTTATAAAAGTTTTGGCTATAGAGTTAAAAAAATATTTAGCGAGTTGTAAAAACAAATTATCTTTAAATGAAGGAGATAAAAATTGTTAAATAGTTTAAATAGAATATATAATGTTGGAATTTACATAAGATTATCTCGTGAAGATGATGATAAAACTGAAATGAGTGAAAGTATTATAAATCAAAAAAGTTTATTATTTCAATACGTTAAAGAAAATAATTTGACAGTTTATGATACTTATATTGACGATGGGTATAGTGGAACAAACTTTGATAGACCAAACTTCAATAGATTACTTAAAGATATAGAATTAGGTAAAGTTAATATGGTTATTACTAAAGATATGTCAAGACTTGGACGAGATTATATTGGAACCGGTAATTTAATAGAAAAATTTTTCCCTGAACATAATGTTAGATATATTGCTGTTACTGACAATATAGATACTTTTTTAGATAGTTCTAATAATGATATCGCACCATTTAAAGCTATAATGAACGATATGTATGCAAAAGATATTTCAAAGAAAATTAAATCTAGTTTAAAGGCAAAAATGAAAGAAGGCAAATGGGTAGGTGGAAGAGCTCCATTTGGATATGATCAAGATAAAAATGACAAAAATCATTTAGTAATAAATAAAGAACAAGCTGATACTATTAAGAGAATATTTACTATGTGTTTAGAAGGTTTATCATTTTATAAAATAGCAAAACAGTTAACTTCTGAAGGAATAAAAACTCCTGCAGAGTATTATAGCTTTGAATGGAAAAGTCACTATAATTTAAAGTATGGACAGTGGCATCCTAAAACAATAAGAGATATTCTAACAAATAGAATGTATATAGGTGATATGGTACAAAATAGAAGAAGTAAAATAAATTATAAAGTAAAAAAAGTAATTAAAAATAGTGAAAGTGATTACATAATAGTAGAAAATACCCATGAAGCAATTATTGATAGGGAATTATTTTATGAAGTCCAAAAAAGAATACCTAAAAATGTAGGTAGAAAAGAAAAAAAAGAAAACCATTTACTAGATGGACTTTTATATTGTGGTGATTGCGGACATCGAATATCAATTACTTCCAGAAGAAGAAAAGATAATAGATGTTATACGATTTGCAATTATTACAGAACTTATATGAATAAAAAGATATGTACAACTCATTCAAATAATTATGATGAGTTAGAGAAAATAATTATTAATTCCTTGACTAAAATGTGCCTAAATTATATTAGCAAAGATAAAATTAAAAATAATGTTTTATCTAATTTAGAAGAAAATAACGAATTTAATAATAAAAAAGAACTAGAAATACTTAATAATGACATTAAACAAATTAATGATAATTTAGATCTTATTTATATTGAAAAGTTAAATAAAAAAATTACTGCAGAACAATATGAAAGAGTTAAATTAAAACTAGAAAATAAACTTTCTATAAAACAAAAAAAGTATAATGAGTTAAATAATGATATTAATGATACAATGACTGAGAAATCCAAAAATAAAATTATAGTAGAATATATTAATAAATTTTTATCTATGAAAGACCCTAATAGAGAACTTATAGTTAATCTAATTGATAGAATAGAAATATTTGAAGATAAGAATATAAATATTAAGGTTACATTTAATAATATGTATTAATTTAGATATAATAATATTAAAATGTAATTGACAAAATGTATATACATTGTATATACTATAAATGAATGGAGATGATTCTATGGAAGCAAGACTTCAAAAATGGGGAAATTCTTTAGGAATTAGAATTCCTAGTAATATTTTAAAGTCATTAAATATAAAAACTAATGATATATTAAATATAGAACTGGATGATAACAAAATAGTTATTAGCGTACCTCAAAAAAAGAAAATATCATTAGAGAAAAGATTCAAAGAATATAATGGAGAAAATTTGGCAAAAAATTTTTCTTGGGATGAAAGCGTAGGAAAAGAAATATGGTAAAAAAATATATACCAAAACAAGGAGATGTTGTTTTTCTAGATTTTAATCCAATAAAAGGTCATGAACAAGCAGGATTTAGACCAGCAATTGTAATTAGTAATAATGTTTTTAATCAAAATACAAAAATGGTTATTATATGCCCTATTACCTCCAATGACAAAGAATTTCCAACACATTATAAATTAGAGGATACTAAAGATGTACATGGTTCAGTGTTGTGTGAACATATTAGAAGTATAGATTATGAAATTAGAAATTTAAAATTTGTTGAAAAATTAAGTGATAATGATTTAATAAGCATAATTACATTATTAAATGCTTGTATTGAAGAATAGTCTATCAAAAAAGGACAGAAACACGTATGTCCAATAAGAACTAGAGTAATTAATCATCATGTTTATAAACATACTTATAGACCATCATATTCTTGCTGTGAAGAAAATACAGTAACTAATGTTCAATGTGGTTCTTGTTGTCAATTTAGATAATTAGCAATATATTATATTAAGATAAAAGCTATAGTGCTTTTTCTTTTTTTATATATTTCATTATAAATAAATCTTCTTCACAACTCTTTTACATGTAAAAAAATGTATTGTAAAAACATTTATGTGTAAAAAAATAATGTCTAATTTTGTCATATTACTTGATTTATTTACATTACACGTTTATGCTTATAATAGGGAGTGTGATACGATGATTTACCCATCAATTGACAAACTATTAAACATAGTAGACTCAAAATATGAATTAGTTCATATAGCGGCCAGACGTAGTAAAGAAATTTCAGAAACAGGATATTTGCAAATGCCGGAAAATGAGTACAAGTGTAAAAAGAATATTGGTAGGGCGTTAGAAGAAGTTTCAGAAGGTCTTCTAACTGTAAGAAAAAGTTAATAAGACTTTTTCTTTTATTATGCTATAATATAAATAGGTGAAAATATGGAAATAGAAAAATATAAAAAGTTAAAGAACGGGAAATATGAACTTATACTTTCTAATGGAAAGTCACTTGTTTTATATGAAGATACTATATTAAAATATAATCTATTGATAAGTAAAAAAATCAATAATAGTGATGAAATATTAGAATTTGATAAGAAATGTGATGCTTATTATAGTGGCTTAAAATATATAAAAAATTGTGCTAGAAGTAAAAAAGAAGTAAGAGAAAAATTATTAAAATATGACTATAATGAAGACTATATAAAAGAAGCTGTAGAAAAATTAGAAAAACAAGGTTATATAAATGATTTAGTATATGCTAGAAGTTTTTTAAATAACAAATTAATAACTACTTCTAATGGTCCATATAAAATAAAACAAGAAATGATAAAAAAAGGTATAAATGAAACTATAATAGATGAAGTATTACGTGAGTATACTGCTGATATACAAATTGAAAAGATAGATAAAATAATAACAAGAATGATAAAATCTAATAAAAATAAAGGAAATAGACTACTAATAAGAAAAATAACTACAGAGTTAACCAATCAAGGTTTTTATAAAGAATTAATAAAACA
Source organism: uncultured Bacilli bacterium (assembly GCA_947632545.1). GTDB lineage: Bacteria > Bacillota_I > Bacilli_A > RF39 > UBA660 > UMGS995. The sequence continues at coordinate 40,082 of CANRPP010000001.1, forward strand.
ATCTATAGATAAGCATGAATTTAATGATGATCATGCTATAGCAAAAAAAGAATATGAAAAATTATATAAGAAATTAAGTAATAAGTATAGTGGAAATGAACTTGAATATAGAATAAAACAAAAATTATATCAAAAAGGATTAGTTTATGAAGAAGAATAAAATAATTATATTTTTATTATTTGCAATATCATTATTATCAGCATTATTTATTACAGTAGGATATGATTATTATTGGCATATTAGCGCAGGAAATTATATGTTTAATAATCATACTATTTTAACTCATGATATATTTTCATGGTTTTTACAGAATAAATATTGGGTATCACACGAATGGTTATTTGAAATAATTATCTATATATTTAAATTATTATTTGGACATTTTAACATAATTATATATTGTATACTTTGTATATTTAGTTTATTATTAATTATTTTTTTAAATAATAAAAATTATAAAAAGAATATATTATTTACTTTATTTTGGATAATGCTATTTATAATAATTAATTCAGGATTAATACTACCTAGACCATATTTATTAAGTTCAGTATTTATAGCTATAACACTATATTTATTATATGATTTAAGAAATAATAAATATAGTAGAAAGATTTACTTATTACCTATAGTTACAATACTTTGGGCTAATATACATGGAGGATCTTCTAATTTAAGTTATATATTGATATTAATTTTTATACTTACAGGATTATTCTCATTTAACAATAAATATATAAATATAGATAAATTATCAAATATTCAAATAAAAAAATATATAGTAGTATCAATACTATGTATCATAGCTATTTGTATAAATCCACATGGATATAGAATGCTTATATATCCATATGAAAATATATTTAATATCACTATGCACCAAAATATTACAGAATGGCAACCTATTATTAAAATATCACCTAATAATTATATATATTTTAGTTTCATAATAATTTTATTATTAATAATTATTAAAAGTAAGAAAAAAGTAAACCTTATAGATTTAGTTTTATTAATTATATTTACAATTTTAGGAATAAAAAGTTTTAGATTTTCAAATTATTTATATATAATATCTTCATTCTTTATCTTTAATTATATAAAACCAAGAGAAAAAGATAAAAATACAGATATTATATTATTAATTACAAGTATCATAGTATGTATAATATTTATACTAAATATACCTAATCTTCAAAATAGAATAGATAGTAAATATTTATCAGATAAAATGATATCTATAATAAAAAAAGAAAAGCCAAAAAGATTATTTAATCTATATGACTATGGAGGCTATTTAATTAGTAAAGATATTAAAGTATTCATAGATGGAAGAGCAGATTTATATTCTAACTATAACTATAAAGACTATATAAATATTTCAAAGAATATTAATACTAATAAATTAATAAAAAAATATAAGTTTGATTATTTTTTAATAGATAAAAGATATAAAATTTATAATTATTTTAAAGATAGTATAGATTATATAAAAATATATGAAGATAAAAATACCATATTATATAAAACAAAAAATACTCATTAGAGTATTTTATTGTGCATTAGTTGAATTATTTGCTTGTTTTATTAAATTATCCATATAATCATTATATTGTTTTTTTAAATCATTATCTTTAAAAGTAACTTTATTATCTTCTCTAATAGACATTAAAGTTTTGTAATATAGTGTTTTATCATTACTTAATTTATCAGTAGTTAAAGTCTCTTTAATACTAGATTTAACACCTTTTAAAGTTTTCTTTTCTTTTTCTCCAGTTTTTAAAATAATATGATATCCATAAGATGACTCAACTGGTTCTTTAGTATATTCATTCTTCTTTAATGCTAATGCTGCATTCCAAAAGCTTCCATCCATTTCATCTTTATTGAAATATCCTAAATCTCCACCTTTATCTTTATTAGCATCATCATCAGAATACTTTTTAGCAAGATCACTAAATTTTTTACCTTCATCTAATTCTTTAATAATTTTCTCAGCTTTTTTACGAGCTTTTTCTTTTACCTTTTCTTTTTCATCATCAGACATTTTGTCATCAGTCTTAACAGATATTAATATATGACTAGCTTTAATATCACCATAAATATTTTCATCATAATATTTTTTTATTTCAGCATCTGTTATATTTTTATTTACATAATCTTTAACAGCTTTTTCTCTTTTATATTCTAATGATAAAACATTTTTAAGCTCTTCTTCACTATTAACTCCAAAATAAGATTTAATAGCTGCTAGATATGAATCTTCACTATCTTTATAATAAGACTTAATATTTTCTATTTGACTATTAATAGATGATTCTTCTTCACTATCACTAGGATATTTCTTATCAAGTAATTTATGATCAATCATATTAATTAATTTTTCTATAGAATCCTTTTTTAATTCATTATAGAAATCATTTGAACTTATTTTATCTCCTTTTAATGATACTGCAGTAGTATTATCTTTTAATTTTGCAGTTTTCCCACAACCAGTTATTAATAAAGTAACTGTTAAAACTAACATTAAATATATAATATTTTTTTTGCCTTTCATAAAATCCTCCTAACCATTAATTATAATAACAAAAAAAGTACTAATGTGCAATTGAATATAACTAATTTTTAAAATTTATTCAACTTTATAACCACAATTACTACAGAAATTTCCATATACTTTGTGACCACAATTAGTACAATACCTATTACTATAAGTATTATAGTTATTATTCTTATTATCAAGACTTTTAGTAATATTAGATAATTGATTTATTTTTTTAAATGAACTTACATATAAAAGTATAATAAATATAAGATATATAATTAATAAAAATTTATTATTAGATGATAATAAGTAATCAAATACAAAATGAAGTATTGTAGGTATTAGTAAACTTAAAATCATATTTTTTTTCATAAGATTTTTATTACCATTGATTTCTGCTTGTTTACTAATTCCGTAATAATATCCCATAAAAACTCCATTAAAAACATGTCCAGGTACTGATACTAATGCACGTAAAATAGCTACACTAAAACCACCCTCATCACTTGTAACATATAAAATATTTTCTATAGTGGCAAATCCAAGTGATATAAATACTGCATACACTATCGCATCAAATATATAGTTAAATTCCTTATTTTTCCAAGTGAGTTTCTTTAAAATAATCCATTTACTAAATTCTTCTACTAAAGCAATCTTAATAAATGTATATACTAATAAATATAATTCACTAACTTTATTATAATCATCAACATCTGGTAAGATAGGATCTAAAATAAAAGAAATAATTATTGTTAATACTATAGAAAATAAACCACCTAATAATAATTTAATTAATAATTCTTTAGGTTCTTTTTCAACAATATCTTTTTTATATACCATAATACCAAGTACTATAGAAGGTAGTACTGATAAAATTAATAAAAGTTTCGTACTATTCATAGAATCACCAATATTATCATAATTTAAAAATATTTATAAGTAAATAAAAATAAAAAAACATACTGTAAATTAACATAAAAAAAATAAATAAATTAGATATATATAATCACACAAATTGCATATTTACCATAAAATAATGTGAATACCATAAAAAAGGAGGAAATTACTATGGGTAATTATGTTTCATCAACTGCTATTATATTAGTATTATTTATTCTTTTAATTATTATTCTAGGTGCTTATATTTAAGGAGGTGTATAAAAAATGTCTTGCCAAGAAAATACATGCCGTGGAGGCAGAAGTAATTACTTAATTATATTAGTATTATATATATTACTTGCTATTATCTTAGGAAGTAGTATAGCTTGCTAAAAAGAGATAATTCTCTTTTTTTTTGTGCATAATAAAAATGGTGATAATATGAAAAAAATAACTTACTATATTAATGTGTTTTTAGTATTTTCTATTATAGGTTATATTATAGAAACAACTCTTAAAACATTTTTATTTAAAAATATGAATAATGGTATAATGCATGGACCATGGATACCCGTATATGGACTAGGTACAGTTTTAATAATAATTATTATGAGATTAGTATTTAATAGAATAAAAGTACCAAGATATTTAAAGATAATATTAGTATTTTTAATATCTACAGTAGTTTTAACTTTAATAGAATTATTTGGAGGAATCTTAATAGAAAAATTATTTCATAAAGTATTTTGGGATTATAGTGATTTAAAATTTAATATTGGTCATTATATAGCTTTAGAAATGAGTCTGATATGGGGTAGTATGTCACTTATAGTAATTTATATAATAAAACCTTTAGTTGATAAAATAATAAAAAAAATACCAAGTGTTATAACATACTTAGTATTATTAATATTTATAGGTGATGCTATTATTACTTTTTTAAGTAATTAATCACTATATTTATAATTAAAATTATATTTTTTAGTTATTTCTTTATTATTATTTACTATACCTGTTACTATTTCTTCTAAATTATTAGTAATTACTTCTTCACTTAAATTATTTATTTCCAATTCTTTAGTTATATCCTCTTTATTAGTTAATATTAAATTATAATATTTAGGTTTTAACTTACTATTATTTATATATTTATAATAATTAGTAATAGAACTTTTTAAACTATCATTATTAAAATTAGAAACTATTATATCTGAAGTTATACTATATATCGAAAGTTTATATATATCATCATTTTCAATTAAAGCTTTCTTTACAATACTACTATATTTATTTAAATCTTTAGTGAATGAAATTTTAGTATTTATATATTTTTTAGATTTTGGTAATTTTTTTAAAAAACTCTTTTTATAATAATTTAATAAGCTATTACCTTTAATATAGTCATTTTGATATGTATCAGAAAATTTTTTATTTTTATAATAAACCATAAAATATAAATTCTTATTATCTTTAGAAGTTACTTTTACTTCATATCTATTTTTTATATTATTAAATTTAGTTTTATTTATTTTTATATCATTACTAATATTTATATATTTATCTTTTATGTGTGATTGCATTTTTTTATCTATTTTGGGAAGCAATAATTCCTTATTTTTAACATTTATTATTACTATTCCAAAAAATGCTATGACAAATATAAAAAGTAAAGACATACCTATAGTTAATTGCTTTTTTGTATCCATACTACCACCAATTACATTTTATCAAATATAAAAAGAAAAGCAACCCTAAGGTTACCTATGTGAACACAGCAAGTATTCATATATATTATGATAATTATTAAATATTTTTATACAATTTATTGTTAAAATAAAAAATATATGATATTATACTATATATAGTATAAAAATAGGTGGTGTAGCTATGGAAATATTAAAAGGAAAAGTACAAGATCCAGGGTATCCAGGAGATACTTGGATTAATTATGGTAAAGTAGATGATAATACTTTATATTATTTTATTCCAGATGGAGAATTATCTAATGGAAACTATATTGCCAATACAAATTTAAAAGAAGCTATTGGACATGCTCCAGCTACATCATTAGGTGTTATAGATAAAGATGGTAAGATATTAATACCTTTTGAAAATAAAACAATAAAAAAAATAGAAAATGATTTATTATTAGTTGAAAAAAATAAACCAACTAAAGAATCAGTAGTAGCACTTCTTAATAGTAAAAACAATCCTGCAAATAATGAAGCATTAGAAGCCAACGATAAAACTAAAAAAGATCAAATTATACAAGTAATGGGAATGAGTGGTGATTTCTTATTTGCAAATCAATTTTCTGAAGCAGCTATATATACATATGATGGTTTAAATGTAGCAAATGATTATTATAGTTATATTGCGGAATTAAATAATGATTATTATTTCACATCTGTAGAACCAAATAGTAAAATAATAAAATTTAATCCAAGTATGTTACAACAAAATGTAGAAAAAGAGACCCAAGCAGAAGTTCAACAACCTACACAACAAGTAGAAGATACTAAACCTGAAAATATTCCAGTTCCAGAACAAACTGAACAAGATATGATGCCTAATATTGATATACCAATTCAACAACAAATAGGAAATGGAATGCTTAATGAAACAAGTACTCAAAATATAGAAAATCAATCACAAACTGAACAAACAAATGAAACTTCAAATGAACAATCAGCAGCAACTAAAACTGAAATGGGTTCAATACCAAATATACCTAATGTTGAACCTAATCAAAAAGAAGCAACAAATGAAGAACAACAAAATTCAGCACCACCTGTAGGAACAGATACGAATCAAGTAAATAATGAAGTAGATTCTACTAATACTACTGAAAGTACTAATAACATTGAAAATAATCCAGAAAATGATACAGATGCTACTAATGAAGTAGAAGATACACAAAATGAAGAACTTGAAGATACAAGTGATGTAGAAGATGCTCAAGAAGAAGAGATTGAAGATACAAGTGATAAAGAAGATGCTCAAGATGAAGAAGTTGAAGATACAGATGAAGTAGAAGATACAAAAAATGAAGAAATTGAAAATACAACTGAAGAAGATAACCAAGATGAAGAGGTAGAAGATAATAATCAAAGTAAAAAACATGAATTAACAGATGAAGATATTGCAACACCAGGTATACAAAATGCTAGACTAACAATTATAAATTTAGTAACTGAAAATAGAAAACAAAGAGAAGAAATAGATGATTTAGCAGGTAAGAATGCTGTTTTAGATGAAAATTTGAAAATAGTTAGAGAATACAGTGAAGGACAATCTGTTGAAATTCAATCTTTAAGAGGAGAATTAGAATCATATAGATCACAATTAGTAGAAGAAAAAAGAAAAAATGCTAAATTATTAATTGTAGTTGATAAACAAAATAGAGCTATTGAAGAATTGGAAAAACGTAATACTGATTTAAGTGGACAAGTTGCTGGGCTTGATGAGTTAAATCGTGCAGTAACAGAAGCTAATATGCTAGTTCAACCTCTAGAGCAGGCAAATGATAGTAATGTTATATATGATAAATTTAATTACTTAGGTAATGAAAAGGGAAAAGGAAAAACAGCTTAAAAGAGCACAAAAAAGTGTTCTTTTTCTTTAAAAAAATATAAATATATGATAAAATAAAACTGTTTCAAAAAGTAACAAAATTTTTATCAATATTTTAATAAAATATAGTTGGAGTTGATTATATGTTAGAAATAGATAAAATAAACGTAATAACTAAAGATAGTAAAAATAAAATTCTAAAAGATTTATCACTAAAAATAGATGATGGAGAAATCCATGCTATTATGGGACCTAATGGTACAGGTAAATCTACCTTATCTAAAGTTATTATGGGAAATTATAAATATGAAATAACTAGTGGAGATATTATATTTGATAATAAATCAATAATTAATTTAAGTGTAGATGAACGTGCTAAATTAGGAATATTTTTAGCGATGCAAGATCCAACTATTATAGATGGTGTTACTAATAGTGAATTTTTAAAAACAGCAACAACTGAATTAACTGGAGAACGTATTAATTATTTTGATTTTATAAAAGGTATAGATAAATGCCTTAATGATTTAGAATTAAGTGAAGATATGATACATAGATCATTAAATAAAGGCTTTTCAGGTGGAGAAAAAAAGAAAAATGAAATTCTTCAATTAAAAATGTTAAAACCAAAGTTTATTATTTTAGATGAGATAGATTCAGGTCTTGATGTTGATAGTTTAAAAGTAGTATGTCGTAATATAAATGAATACTTAAAAGAAAATAAAGATACATCTGTTTTAATAATTACTCATTACCCAAGAATATTAGAATATATAAAACCAGATTATGTTCATATAATGACAGATGGAAAAATAAAAAAATCAGGAGATATAGAATTAGCTTTTGAAACAGAAAAAAATGGATACATTGGTATAAATGATGTAAGAAAGAAGAGTAGTAATGAATAAAATAGATATAGGTAATAAAGAAATAACAATTACTTCTCAAAAAGAAATATATATTTATGATAAAGAAGCTAATGAAAGAGTTTATAATATAGAAAAAGATGTAATTCTAAAAGTATATCATTATAATTTTGATAGTAATAGTAAAATAGTTATTAACCTAAATCATGAAAAAGCAGAGGTAGAATATCATTATAGTACTATTAATTATAAAGATAATAATTTATCTATTACAGTTAATCATAATAAAAAAAATACTATTAGTAATATCTATAATCATGGAGTAAACATTTTAAATAATAAACTACATTTTGATATTTGTGGAGTTATTCCAAAAAATATAGAAAATTGCATTTGTAATCAAGAAAATCAAATTATAAATTTAACAGATGGCAAGAGTACTATATTACCTAAATTATTAATTGATAATTATAATGTTTCTTCATCACATTCTGCTTATATAGGTAAGTTTAAAAATGATATTTTATTTTACCTAATGAGTAGAGGTATAAGTTATGATACTGCTATTAAATTATTAGTTAGTTCATTATTAATAAATAGTGGTAATGATAGTGAAGAATTAAATAAGTTTAAAGAAAAAATAGAAAATATATAGAAGGTGATAATATGAATAGAGATGATTTTCCTATTTTAAACAGTGGGATTATTTATTTCGATAATGGTGCAACAACTCTAAAACCAAAATGTGTTGTTGATAAAATGATAGATTATTACACTAAATATACTTCTAATATTCATAGAGGTGATTATGATAATGCAATGAAAACTAACGAAGCATATGACGAAGTTAGAGAACTTGTACGTGATTTAATAAATGCTAAAAATATATCTGAAATTGTATATACTAGTGGTACTACAGAATCCCTTAACTTAGTAGCATTTGGATTTTTTAAAAAGTATTTAAAAAAAGATGACGAAGTTTTAATTAATAAAGCAGAGCACGCCTCAAATATCTTACCTTGGTTAGTATTACAAAAAGAAATTGGTATAAAAGTTAAATATATTCCATTAGATGAGAATCGTGAATTAACTATAGAAAATATTAAAAAGACAATTACTGATAAGACTAAAGTTATATCAGTTGCCCATATATCTAATGTAATAGGTGATATTAGAGATATTGAACAAATAGGTAAAATTTGTAAAGAAAAAAATATTTATTTTGTAGTAGATGCTGCTCAAAGCATTTCCCATTATAAAATAGATGTAGAAAAAGCTAATATAGATTTTTTAGCTTTTTCAGCACATAAAATGATGGGACCTACTGGTGTTGGTATTTTATATGGTAAAAAAGAATTATTAGATAAAACTGATCCATTAAAATATGGTGGAGGTATGAATCAAAACTTTGAATCAAATGGTGAATATGTCTTAAAAACTGCACCTATTAAATTTGAAGCAGGAACACCGCCTATCGCAGAAGTTATTGGATTAGGAGAAGCAATCAAATATATAAAAAAAATAGGAGTAGATAAAATTCATAAATATGAATTAGAATTAAAAGAATATATGGTAGAAGAATTATCTAAAATACCTAATATTATTTTATATAATAAAAATAGTAAAAGTGGAATACTAGCATTTAATGTAGAAGGAGTATTTAGTCAAGATACATCAGTATATTTAAATCATTATAATATCGCAATACGTGCAGGAAATCACTGCGCTAAAGTATTAAAAGATGACCTAGATATAAAAAATACTTGTAGAGTTAGCCTATGTTTATATAATACTAAAGAAGAAATAGATGTATTAATAAAAGCCTTAAAAAATAGTAAAGATATATTTAAAGTGGTGATATAAATGGATAAAGAAACTAAAAGAGAAATAATACTAGATAACTATCAAAATCCTATGAATAAAGGATTAAAAGATGATAAGTCATATATATTAAAAAATACTAATAATGAATCTTGTATTGATAATATAGATATGATGCTAAAAGCAGAAAATGGTGTAATAAAAGATATTTTATTTGATGGAGAAGCCTGTGCTATATGTACATCCGCTACTAGTATAATTATAAGAAATTTAATAGGAAAAACATTAGAAGAAGCAGAAAAAATTATTAAAAATTATCAAAATATGATTAATGAAAAAGAATATGATAAAGAATTATTAGGGGAACTATTAGTATATGATGATATATATATGCAACCAAATAGAAAGAAATGTGCATTACTACCAAGTGATGCAGTAGAAAGGATTTTAGAGGTAATTAGAAATGAAAACTAGTGAAATAAAATTAGTAGATTTAAGATTATATATAAAAGGAGAAGGTGCAGAAATAGATAGTAGTATGCCAAAAGCTTTAGTTATATATAATGAAGAAGATAATAAATATCATAATATTATAATTCCAGAAGAGACATATCCATTATTAAAACGTCTACCATATTCAAATACAACAATTAGTGGTGAAGAGTATGGAACTAAATTAATTGCAGTAGATCCTAATCAAAAAGATGAAACTTGTATATGCGCAATTTTAACTGATGATAAATTTATGTCTGAATTAAAAGAACAAATTTATATAGAGATGAAAGATTTAGAAGATAAAATACTTTACTCTAATCTTTATTTTAAAGATAGAATACGTATTATAGAAAAAAGGATAAATAATGGAGTAAAAGTACCTAAAAAACTAAAAAGATTAATTTCAGAAGATTGGGAAAGGAATTGCCATTATCAAGATCAAGTGTTTTTTGTAAAAGATGAAAGAAAAAAAATAATTAAAAAATAAAGAAATTGGTGATACTATGGAAATAATAGGTATAAGTAAAGATAATATAGAAAATATTTCTAAAATAAAAAAAGAAGATAATTGGGTTAGAGAATTTAGACTTAATGGTTATAATTCGTTTATGAATCAAGATATGCCTATTTTTGGACCAAAAGTAAAATTAGATTTTAATAAAATAATATATTATAAAAGTAACGAAGCAGATGAAAAAATAGAAAATGATTGGAATAATGTATTAAAACCAGTAAAAGACGAATTAGAAGATTTAGGAGTATTAGAAAGTGAACAACATTTAGGTGGTATGGGAGTACAATATGAAAGTGAAGTTATATACCATAATATGTTAGAAGAGTTAAAAAAGAAAAAGGTTATATTTACATCCATTGAAGATGCTATGAAAAGATATCCTGAATTAGTAAAAAAATACTTTGGTAAAATAGTAAATTCTAATGAAAATAAATTTTCTGCATTAAATTCAGCTGTATTTAGTGGAGGAAGTTTTATATATGTTCCCAAAAATACAACATTAGATAGACCATTACAAAGTTATTTTAGAATTAATAGTAAAAATATGGGACAATTTGAAAGAACTTTAATAATTGTAGATGATAATTCTTCTCTTCATTATGTAGAGGGGTGTACTGCTCCAACTTATAGTGAATCTTCTCTTCATGCTGCAGTAGTAGAGATTTATGTAGGAAAAAACAGTAAATGCAGATATTCAACAATTCAAAATTGGGCTACTAATGTATATAATTTAGTTACTAAAAGAGCCCTAGTAGATACTAATGGTACTATGGAGTGGATTGATGGAAATATAGGCTCAAAAGTTACTATGAAATATCCATGCTGTATCTTAAAAGGAGATAATTCAAAAGGAACTTGTGTAACTATAAGTGTGGCATCATCTAAACAAAATCAAGATAGTGGTGCCAGAATGATACACTTAGGTAAAAATACTAGAAGTAATATTATTTCTAAAAGTATTGCCCAAAATGGTGGAAATGCTACTTATAGAGGTAAAGTAGATATAAAAGATAATGCAACAAATAGTGAATCATTTGTAAAATGTGATACTCTAATATTAGATAAAATATCTAAAAGTGATACTATTCCTGTAAATATATGTAGAAATAAGGAAAGTAATATTGAACATGAAGCAACAGTTTCTAAAATAAATGAAGATACGTTATTTTATTTAATGAGTAGAGGTATTTCAGAAGAAAGAGCAAAAGAATTAATTGTTTTAGGATTTTTAGATAAATTTAGAGAAGAGTTACCAATGGAATATGCAGTAGAATTAAATCAATTAATTAAAAGAAACTTATAAATTTAATTTTTATAAATAATAATATATTTAAAAAAAGAAATTTCAATATATGAATTTCTTTTTTTATGAAATAATACTTCTTAATTTATAAAAAATACTCATTTGTATATATAAAAATATTAAGCTATTATCGGTAAAAGAAAGGAGAGATAATATGCTGAATCAGATAGTCCTTGTAGGAAGACTTACAAAGGACATACAAGTAAACAAATCTGAAAAAGGAAAACATGTCGCAAGTCTAGTACTTGCTATACCAAGAAGTTTCAAAAATATGAGTGGAACTTATGATACTGATTTCATAGAGTGTACTTTATTTGATAATATTGCCCAAAATACTAAAGAGTATTGTAAAAAAGGCGATATTCTTGGAATAAAAGGCAGAGTACAGTCTAGATTAGTAGAAAAAGATAACGAAAAAAGAAACGTTATAGAAGTTATTGCCGAAAAAGTAACATTCCTAACTTCAAAAAAAGATTCACTAGAAAAAGAATCAGAAGAAAATGACCAAAATTAAAAAAGTTTATTATTAGTTAACTTTAACCAAAACGCCTTTTTGAATAATTATAATGAGTTTAGATAAAACTATTATATAAGAGGTGGTATAATGCTTTTAGGTCAAAGAATTAAAACCTTGCGCAAAGAAAATAACCTCACACAAGAAGAACTTGGTAAATTAATAAATGTAACAAAAGTAAGTATATGCTGTTATGAAAAGGAAACAAGGATTCCAACTTTAGAGACGCTTACTGCTCTTGCTGATATCTTTAAAGTAGATATTAATTATTTCATTGGCAATGATGAATATGTGGTAGCTGATAATGATAAAAATTATGGTATGTATATTGCCAAAGAAGAATTAGAATTTATAAAAGAAATAAGAAAATATAATAGCTTACATAAAAAGGTAGTAGAAGATCCTAAAAGAACGGTTGAGTTAATAGACCTAAAAATGAGATAGATTTAATAATCTTTCTCATTTTTTATTTATAGTTGAGGATGTAAAAGTAATATAGAAAAATGAATAAAAAATTATACAAAGGGTAAATACCAAAATATGAAATTTAAGTATGACATATTTATAAATCGTTTTATTCTTTACTATAGAAAAAATATAATTTATAATATTATTATAATAGAGGTGTTTTATGAAAAGTAGTATCAAATTTATTATTATAATATGTTGTTTATTTTTACTAACTGGCTGTGTTAAATATAATGCTAAAATGAATATTAATAAAAATAAATCAATGAATTTCTCTATTGTATATGCAGTAGATAAAAGTATTTTTGGAGATGTTCAATTACTAACCAAAAATGAAAAGAAAAAAATAAAGGAAAAAGGCTTTACTATAGAAGAATATAAAAATAAAAATATGACTGGTTATAAGTTAAAGATAGATGTACATAATATTGATAAAATAAGTACAAAAAATAATAATTCTTATAATTTAACTAATATAACTAAAATATCTAATGATAAAATATTTAGAGTTAAAAAGGGTATAATAAAAAATAAATATAAAGCTAATTTTAAATTTGATTCTTCCAAAAATAATTTAACTAAAAAGAATAATTCAAAAGAAATTAACGGTGATAAAAAAGATATTCAAAATTTGGAGGATATAGAAGATATTACTAGTAATATTGAAAAGTTAGATTTAAGTTTTAAAGTTAGTCTTCCATATTCTGCTATTTCCAATAATGCAACTCAATCTAGTGATAAAGATAAAGAATTAGTATGGTCTTTAACTAGTGATGATGTATCGAATATTGAATTTGAATTTAGTTTATATAATAGAATTACTATAATCATTATAGTAGCAGTAATATTAATTATAATTATATTAATAGTATCGTTTTATAAAAATAGAAAAATAGAAACTGTAACTAGTAATAATATAAATAAAGATATAGAAGTACTTGATTCAAATAATAATGAAAGTTAGGTGATTAAATGGAAACTACTATCAGGAGATTTAGGGATGAAGATTTAGAGTCATTAAATATTTTATTAAAAGAAGTATATGATAAAGAAAGAAAAGGAAAAACTTTAGATAATAATATAGAATTAGTAGCTGTAGTAGATAAAAAAGTTGTTGGATATTTAATTTTAAATAAATTGTATGATGTAGTTTGTGGAATATATTATGGTCACATTAATTTTTATTGTGTATTAGAAAAATATAGAAATAAAAAAATAGGTACTAAATTACTAGAAGAAGTATTTAATATATGTAAAAAAGAAGATATAAAATATTTAGAATTAACATCAAATAGCTCTAGAGTAGCGGCACATCACTTATATAAAAAACTTGGATTTAATATTAGGAATACAAATGTATTTAGAAAGGAATTAATATGATAACAGATATTATAAATAAGAAAAGATTAGGAAAAACTTTAACTAAAGAAGAATTAGAATTTATATTTAATGGTTACTTGAAAAAGAAAGTAAAAGATTATCAAATGTCTGCACTATTAATGGCTATATGTATAAATGGTATGAGTGATGAAGAAATATTTAATTTAACAGATATATTTATAAAAAGTGGAGATGTTTTAGATTTTTCAGATATCAAAGGTATAAAAGTAGATAAACATTCAACAGGTGGTGTAGGAGATAAAACAACAATGGTAATCGCACCCATAGTTGCTAGCCTAGGAGTTCCTGTTATAAAAATGAGTGGAAGAGGTTTAGGACATACAGGTGGTACTATTGATAAATTAGAATCAATTCCAGGTTTTAGAACGGATTTAACAGATAATCAAGTAAAAGAAGAAGTAAAACAAATTGGAATGGTAGTAACAAGTCAAACCGCTAATTTAACACCACTTGATAAAATGATTTATGCATTAAGAGATGTAACTGCAACAGTAGAATCAATCCCTTTAATCGCAACTAGTATAATGAGTAAGAAAATTGCAGGTGGAGCAGATAAAATATTAATAGATATAAAATTAGGTAAAGGTGCTTTAATTAAAACAAAAGAAGATGCTAATAAATTATCTGAATTAATGATTAAAATAGGTAATTTCTATGGACGAGAAGTAAGAACTATGATAACTAATATGGATAATCCATTAGGAGATTCTATAGGAAATAGTATTGAAGTAGAAGAGGCAATGGACATATTAAATGGTAAAAAAGGTATGCTTACAGATTTATGTATTGAACTAGCATCTGAAATGGTTAGTATGGGAAAAAATATAGATAAAAATAGTGCAAAAAAACAAGTAATAGAAACTATTAATAATAAAAATGCATATAATAAATTTTTAGAATTTGCCTCATATCAAAAAGGGGATATTAAAAAATTAAAAATAAGTGATAAAAAAATAGAAATAAAATCTGATAGAGAAGGAATAATAGAAAAAATAGATGCTTTAGAAATAGGTAAATTTTCAGTTAAATTAGGAGCTGGAAGAGAAAATAAAGAAGATAAAATTAATCCAACCGTAGGTATAAAATTAAATAAACTAGTAGGAGACAAAGTAAAAAAAGATGATATATTATGTACATTATTTGTAGAAAAAGAACAAAACTATGACTATATATGTAAATATTTTGTAATAAATTAAAAATTTATTGGAAAAATAAAAAAACATGATATAATTATTGTATAAAGGTAAGGTGAATATATATAAAATGAAAAAAAGAAAAATAGGAATTCTAGGTATAGCTTTAACTACTGTGTTTTCATGTGCTACTATAAATGTTAATGCTGCAACTACTTATTCTGAAACATTACCAAATGAGGTTACAAGGAAAAATACTGAACAAGAATATAAATTTAGTGAACCAGGAATAGGCTCTGGAGAAACATTAGGTATAATTGAGTTTTTAAGTAATGATGATAAATATTTATTATATTGCTCTGATAGAAATAATACTCGTTATACAAGTGAAGTTAAGTTAACAAAGGGAGGACCAATGGACTATAGAATAGCATATATATTAACACACGGCTATGGTAGTTCAAATGCAGCTTTAATAAAAGATGTTACGGAAGAAAAAAGTTTGCAAGATAATATTGATCCATATAATAAAGGCCAAGATATGGCTAATCTTTGGATTACTCAAGTATCTTTATGGAATATTCAAAATACCATATCAGATAAAGATTTAAATAATAAACAATTAGTATATACAAAAACACGAAATAATGATATGTTTAAATTATCATTTTCTAATCAAGTATTAACAGCTGGAACATTATGGAATAACTATGTTAATAAGTTGATAAGTGAGGCTAATAGTAAAGAAGATCCCGCAAATACAACTTTAACATTTTCAGGTGATGCTAAATGGACAAAATCTGACAATATTTCAAAAACAGGTTTAGTTACAATTGCGCCATCAAGTGATTTAGTAACAATGGCTACTTATACAGTATCACTAGAAAATGCTCCAGAAGGAGCTGAAATTCATAAAGAAGATGGAACTGTAATTTCTAGTACAGATGAAATTGCTGCAGGTACAAAAATATATATTACTGTTGATAACACAAAACTTGATAATACAAAAGAATATAATTTTACATTAAATGCTAAAACAAATGGTACATATGATGTTGCATATCAATATGTTGATACAACTAATCAATGTGAAGGACAAGCTTGTCAACCTTCTGTATTGGTAGGACCAGGTAGAAATGAATTTAATGGCTCATTAAAACTTAATATAATACCAGATACAGCAAGCAATATTTCAAAAACAATATACTATGTTGGATTTATAATTCTATTAATTGGAGCAGGAACAATATATGCAAATGTCAGACCAAAAAAACAAGAAACAGAATAAAAAAATAAAAAAGAGCCAATTATGCTTATTTGGCTCTTTGCTTGTAATTGTAGGAATAACTTTATTATCAATGGATCATATTAAAAATTTAAAAAAACAAGTATTTACTGATATGCAATTATCATTTATGAATCAAGATAATGTTAATGATATTATTCAGGCTGTACCAAAAATGGAAGAAGTAAAAGAAACTCCAAAAGAAGAAGAAAAGAAAGAATATAAACCAATTGATTATAGTCAATATACAGGTATCATAGAAATTCCAAAGATTAGATTAAAAAGAGGATTTTATAATGTAGGACATAGATATAATGATATTAATCATAATGTTACAGTTTTAAGTGATTCTACAATGCCAGATGTAGTTAATGGGAACCTTATTCTAGCGGCACATTCTGGAGATGCTTATATATCATATTTTGCCTATTTATATAAACTAGTAGTTGGTGACTTTGTATATATAACATATAACGGAATCATTTATAAATATCAAATAGTTAATATATATAATGTTCCAAAAACAGGTTCAGTAACTATAAATAGAAACATGTCGAAAACAACACTAACACTTATTACATGTACTAAAAATAGTGCTACTGAACAAACAGTTTATATTGCAGAATTAGTATAAGAATAAGAGGAGGTAAATATAATGGAAATGACCATAATAGATAAATTAACTTTAATATTTAAATATATCATTTCGTCTTTTATGGGAATTGAATTATTTATATTAAGTTTAATTTTATTCTTATTTACTTTTTTAAATATAAAAAAGAATAATAAAATAGTAAAAATAATTTCAGCATTACTATGTATAGGATTTTTAGTAGGTATAGTTGTTACATATAAATCATATGCCATACAAAGTATAGATTCATTTATAAAATGGATATTAAGTTATTTATATTTTCCATCTATGGTAGTATATTTCTTTATAATTTTATTTGTAACAGTAGATATAATTATAACTATATTTTCAAATAGAATGACTAAAACTAAAAAAATAATAAATTCTATAGTATTGAGTATATTATATTTTTGCTTTATGGCAGTAGTATCACTAGCACTAAAGAATAATCTTAATCTGTCATCTACAATTAGTCTATATACAAATGATACAATACTTTCATTTATTCAATTAAGTAACTTATTATTTTCATTTTGGACTGAATTTACAATATTATATTATTTTTATAAATTTTTACAGAAAAAACTAGATTAATTATAAATAAACTATAGATATTCTATAGCTTATTTTTTTTCTAAATGATATAATTATATTATCTATATATAAAATAACATATACTAGATACTATAATAGGAAAAAACTGGTTATTTAAAATTATTTACAAAGTAATTTTGATATGATAGTATATAAAAAATGGAGGTAGGTTATGAAAAAATTTTTAGTCAGTTTAATTTTATTATTTACATTTACTACAGTAAATGCTAATGAGCTTGAATTAAATCTAAATAAAAAAGAAGCTAGTTTAGGAGAGGAGGTAACAATATCACTTGATTCATATAGTGATGATATTAAATTAAATTATGATAAAAATGTTTTTTCTGCTATTGATATAGATAATTTTAAAAATAATAAACATATAACATCGAAAGGGAATACATTTTATCTTGATAAAGAAAGCAATTTAAAAATAAAATTAAAAGTAAAAAAAGATGCTCCTAGTGGTAAAACAACAATTAAAGTTAGTTATGGAAATAAAAATATATCAAAAGATATTAAAATAGATGGTAAAGTAATTAAAGAAAAATCAAATTTATGGATTTTATATGGAATCTTAACTATTGCTTTAATAGGAGCTATTATTTATTATTATAATCAAAATAAAAATAAAATTGGTAAACAACAAACTATATATATAATAGTTGCTAGTATAGTAGCTATAATACTGTTAATTATGACATTTACTTCACTAAATAATAAAGATAATAAAGTAGATAAAGATAATTTGATTTATAAAATTAAAGTTAAAGAGAATGAAGAAAAAATAAAAGATAATGAATTAGATGATAATACTGATACTACTATATCAAAAGAGAAATATTCTAAAAAATCAACTAGTAATAAAAAAGAGAACCAAATAATAGAAGATATTGTATATAGTGTTAAATTAAATAGTTACTCTACAAGTACTAAAATTACAAAAAAAGGTGACGATATTGTTATAACATTTGATATAGATATTAAACCGTATGCAGATATTAAAGCCGTAGAAATAAATGGTAAGATCTATTCAGTTCAAAAAGTAGGGGATAAATACCAAACTACAATTAAAGCTTCTAATGTATATGGTGATGGTAATTATACAATAACAAAGGTTGTTTTAAGTAATGGTAAAACAGTAAATGTAGAAAATAAACATATAACAGTTTATGTTTTAAAGGAAGAACCAAAAATAGAAAATATTGAAGTTAATAGTAAAGAAGTTATACCTGTTTTAAACTTTGATGTTAAAGATCCCGACAACTCATTTGTAAGTGGTAGTGTAGTTATGACAAAAACAACTAATCCTATATTTAGAACTATTTCATTATTTAAAAAATTAACTAATAATATAAGTAAAGAAAATGAGTTATTAAATAGTGAAAATGTTAAAGTAGGTCATAATTCATTTGAAATAAAAGATTTAAAAGAGGGAATGAGTTATGATTTAAAAATTACTTTAAATTATGATTTAGATGAAGATAAAACAGATAGTACATATTCTGATACAAAAGAAGAAGAAAAAATTAAAACATTTGAAAGAGAATATAATTTTGAACTTAAAAATGCAGAGATTACAAGTCCAGTTACTAAAGATCAAGAGTTAAAATTATCATTTGAAAATGGTGCATTCTCTTATACTGATATAGAAAAAATTACAATTAATGGTAAAGAATATGAAGTAACAAAAGATGAAGAAACAGGTGTTTATAAAGTTAATGCTGCTATAGATAAATGTAGTGAAAAAGGTAAATGCAGTCTTCATATTAGTAGTGTAAAAGTTACTACTGAAAGTAAAGAATCAAAAGAAATTCCATGCGATTATGATATAGATTATATCTATCTTAAAGATCAGCCAACTATTAATAGTTTTAATGCAACTTATGATCAAAAAAATATAACTGCAACATTTAATCTTACTGATAATGATAGTGCTATTAGCGAAGGAAGATTAATTATAAATGGACCTGATGGAGAAAAAGAAATTGCATTAACAAAAGAGGATTTAAAAGAAAATACTGTTACTAAAAATTTAGATTTAGAATTATCTGGTGAATATACTGTAACATTAGAAATTACTTATACAGGTACTAATGATGATGGTACAAAAAGTATGGAGAGTACATCAAAAATAGAAAAAAATATTACTGCTTCTATTACAAATGTAAGTGCTAATCCTAAAATTGTTACAAGAGGTGAAACTGTAGACTTAATATATACAATAAAGGATAATACAGAAGAAGATATAACAAATATTACTGTAAATGGAACTAGTTATACTGCAGATAAACAATCAGATGGTACTTACAAGGTAACAGTACCAGTACCTCAAGAAGGAGAAGATTTAACTAGAGAATTTAAGGCTACTAAAATAAATTATAATGATAAAACAGTAGAATTAGCTGAATCTAAAGATATAACTTTAAATGTAATGAAAAATAAACCAGAAATAAATGAATTTATATTAACATCTGCAGGGGGACAAATTAGTGGAACGTTCAAATTTACTGATGAAGAAAATGCCATAGTAGGTGCTAAATATACAATTGGTAGTACAACTAGAACTCTTACTAAAGAAGAACTAGAAAATAAAAAATTCACTGACTCTGATGTAAAATCAGCTGGAAATTATGATGTTACTTTAACTCTTATCTACGATTTAGGTGATGGAAAGAAATTAGAGGATGTAACAAGTAAACAACAAGTAAAAGTTGAGGTAGATGCAACTATTACAGAGTCATCTATTAATCCTAAATTTGTTAAAAAAGGTGAAGAAGTAACAATAACCTATACAATAAAAGATAATACACCAAGCACATTATCTAAAATAGTTATCAATACTGAAGAAGTTACAGATGTAAATCCAATAGGTGAAGACAAATATGAAGTAAAGATAAAAATTGCTGAAAATGAATTTGCTGGAGAAAAAGAATTTAAAGCAACAAAACTTATTTATGAAGATGAAGAAGAATTTGAATTAGAAAATACTGTTAAAGCAACTGTTTTAAAAGAAGAACCAACATTTGAAGAATTTACTGCTACATATGATGAAGAAGAAGATAACCTTAAAGGAAATATTAATATTACAGATTCTGAAAGTACAATAACTGGTGGTAAACTTACAATTACTGGCCCAGGATTTAGTGAACCAAAAGAAATATCAATTTCCAAAGAAGACTTATTAACTGGATCATTTACAAAAAGTTTAGATCTTATAAAAATGGGTAAATATAATATTTCTTTAGAAATAACATATAATTTAGGAGAAAAAGATATTACTACAGATCCTATGGAAACTACTATTAGTAAAGCATTGGAAATTACTAGTGTAGATGTAGAGGCCCCACAATCAGTAATTAAAAATGGAAAAATAGAATTAATATATACAATTAAAGATAATACAGATGAAAAAGTTACTAAAATTAAGATTAATAATGAAGAAAAAGAAGTAACATATGATAAAGAAACTGATACTTATAAAGTAGAGTATATTGCTTCTACTACAGTTGGAAAAACTACATATACAACAACAGAGGTTATTTATGAAACAAGTGGTACTAAGAAAGTTACAGTTACTCCTAAAGATGTGTATGTTTTAAAAGATAAACCTACTATTGATGGAGATCCTACATATACAGATAAAACGGCAACAGTTAATATTACTGATATTGATACTGCAAAGACTTCAGCTAAAATTAAATTTACAAAAGTTGGTACAGAAGAAGAAACTAAATCAATTGATATTAATGAAGATGGTACTGCCGATATTAGTGAATTATCAAATGGTACATATAATGTTACTATTGAAGTAGGTTATGATTTAGATGGTACTGAATCAGATTTACCTGATACTACTGGTAATGTTACTAAAGAATATAGTAATGTTGAAATTATAACTACTTATAATCCACAAGTTAATAATTTGAAATTAAATAATATTACAGATAAAAAAGTTAAACTAGAATTTGAAAGTAGAAATGATGCTAATGTTAAAGTAACTAGCACCAAGGTAAAAGATGCAGAAGGGAATGAATATCTAGGAACACTTACTGAATTAAATGGTAAGTATATAGTAGAAATTGATAACGATGGAAAAAGAAAAGAATTAACTATATCAGAACTTACTTTTGAAACAGGTATTTCAAAGGAGATAACAATAGAAGATAAAGTTTTAATTAATAAAACTGAACCTACTGCACAAGTAACTGTTTCAGAAGATGAATCAAATAAAGTAACAGCAGATATTACTATTGCAGATGATGATAGTACAATAACTGAAAATACTAAATATGCTGTTCTTAGACAATCTGATGATCCTAAAACAGAAATAGAAAGAAAGAAAATTACAGATAGTAATACCATTACTTTTGATCAAATTTTAGAAGGTGGAAATAGATATCAGGTTGATGTAATTGCTGATTACAATAGAGTTGATGGTACTGAACATAAAGGAGAAGTTATTGGATCTTCAGATCATATAACAATAAATGCTAAAGTAGAATTAAAAACTTTTGAATTGCCTAAGTCAGATACTTATCCAACAAATAAATATTTTACATTAATATTTAATTTTGAATCTAATGTTAAATTAGATGGAGATATAAGAAATGTAGTTGTTCATACTGAAGAATATGATAATTCTCTTGAAAATAAGGATCCATATACACAGGTAGGTATAGAAACTAAAGATACTCAAATTGATAAAGTTAAGTGTGATCCATCTATTAAATCAGAAAATGGTACATATAAAACTTTATGTAGAACAGATTATATAGTACCTGATAAAAGTGGAGTTATTAAACTAAAACCAGTATCATTTACTTATCTTGATAAAGATAAAACAACAATAGATACTGAATTAGCAAACGCACAAGAAAAATTAGTAGATATTATTAAATGGGCACCAAAAATCACGTATACAACAATAAATGATTGGGCAAATAAAACAGTTAAAATAGAGATTAATGTTGACGATAAAAATAATATGTTACAAAAATTTGATACAGGATCATATTTTAACGCAACATTAGCGACCAAAACATCAACAAATAAAATTGAAAGTCTAGAAGGTAAACAAATAATAGTATTTGATAACCTAAATGATTTAAAACTAAATACTCCGTATAGAGTTATGATTAAAGCTCGTTATGATCAATATCACGGAAATATTGTTATTGATAAATCAGAGAATGAACGTATAGAAGAAATTTCTGTTGCTAGTTATATTCACTTTATTACAGAATCCAATGACTCTTCACTAAACGATTTGGAATTAGTAACATCTGATGGAAAAGATATTGGAACTGAAAAAAGTTTTAGAATTGGGGATGACGTTAGATTAGCGTTTACAATTAATGATGAAGGTAATATCTATCCTGGATTTATTCCTGATAAAATAAAAATAGAAGCTACTAATCAAGTGGGTGATTACAAAAAAGAATATAGTGTTACTAAAGAAGGAAATAGATATATTACTACCGAAGCTTTGACAGACTTAAGTGTAGGTGAACATATAATAAAAATAGTTGAAGTATCAAATAGTTCAAGTAATAAAACAATTAAAGTCACTCATGATAATGTAATTATTGTTAATATTCTTGAAACAGAAGCTAGTAATATTAAATTAAATAGTAATACATTAACTATAAATAATGAAACAAGTCTTGTTCCTAATAATACAGTAGCAGTTACAACATCTGAAGAACAATCTGAAAAAGATGAAGAAGATAATGATTCTAATGATTTAGATAATACTGAAAAAGAATCTACTGAAGATTTAATTACTTCTGAAGAAACACAAAGTAAAGATAAAGAAATACCTACTGAGGAAAAAATAGAAGAGAATGAAAATATTGATGAAACTATACTAGAAGAAATTAATGATAATATTGACTTCTCAATTGAATAATAAATTTTCAAATGACTCTATAAAATTATTATAGAGTCATTTTTATGAATAGTATAAAATGTTTATATGAAAGTAATAATATATGATAAATTTAATTTTTTATTATAAAAAAATAATTGATTATAAAAATTTGTAAACCAAATTTAATAAATTTACAGAAAAATATTAAAATTGTAAAAAAATGTACATAAAGTTTACAAAAAATAGTTGAAATTACTATTATAAATATGATATAATGTAAACAGGTTCAGTGATTAGTGACCTATTGTTGCTAGTCCTACCATTTTTTTTTGCATAATTTAAAACAAACTACATATAACTAAAATGAGCATGCTTAGTTCAGTGTCTAGTAAGTTATTCTTGCTAGGCCTTTTCTTGTGTGTATAACAAAATGAGGTGTTAATATGACATTATTAAAAGAATACAAAACTTCAGATGAAATTATTGATATACTTAGCGAGAGAGGAATGATATTTTCAAAACCATTAGTAGCAAAGAAAATATTATGTGAAATAAATTATTTTTTCTTAAAGGGATATCAAGATCTATTATTAATTCCAGGTAACAATAAGAAATTTAAATCAAATTGTGATTTTGAAGAATTAGTAAATTTATATTTTTTTGATAAAGAGCTTAAAGCATTACTTCTTGAATATCTATTAGATATAGAACAGAAAATTAAAACAGCTATGTCAATTATTATTTCTTCTAAATATGGTATTAATGATAGAATTTACTTAAAAAAAAGAAATTTTGATTTAAATAGTCCATATTTAGATAATGCAATAAGGGCAATAAAAAATCAAAGAAGAGAATATGGAGAAAAAAATACCGCTGTTAAATATTATAAAAATACTTATGGTTATATACCATTTTATGTATTAACAAAATGTTTAACATTTGGCGCTGTAAAAAAATTATATAATGTAATGAAACAAGTAGATCAATCAGAAATTTGTAATAAAATATTATTTAGAAATATAAATAATAAAAGAATTAGTAAAACAAAAATATTTATTGCTCTTATAGCAGATATAAGAAATATGTGTGCACATGATGAAATTATTTATAACTTTGTTCATGGAAGTATTGATATCGGTGAATTACCTGAACATATAAATTTTAAATTAAAAAGAACAGAAAATGGTAACCTTATACAAGGAAGAAAGGATTTATTTGCGTTATTATTATGTATGAAATATTTAATGAAAAAAGGAAGCTATAATGAATTTATACAAAGATTTGATTCTTTAATAAAAAAAACAGCAAAAAAATCAAAAATATATACAGAAAAAGAACTAGTAGAATATATGAATCTGCCTAGTGACTATTTAAAGTTAAGACAAATTTAAAATTATATGCATATTTAAAGACTGATCAAAAATCAGTCTTTATTTATTATTTTCAATTTTTTGTACATAGTATTCTTCAAAAGTTATATTATTATCGTGTATATATTTAGCTATTTTTTTACCAACATATCTATAATGCCAAGATTCATATTGATATCCAGTAATATCTTCTTTACCTTTAGGAAATCTTAATATAAATCCATATTTATAAGCATTATCTTGCATCCATTCAAAAGAATCACTTTTATCAAAATTAGTATAATCTATTTTACCATCATATATATCTACGCATAAACCAGTTTGATGTTCAGAATAACCTGCTCTAGCAGAATATGAATCTGCTGCTTCAACTCCATCCGATTCCTTATATTTATTATATAAATCAACCTGATAATCATAACTTCTATAACTTGACATAGCAATTATTGGACTATCATCACGTTTAGCTTTTCTAGCCATTGAAACAAATGCCTCTTTTGCTTCCTTTACAAGTCTCATACCACTTCTAGCATACTCTTCAGGTATAACTTGTAAATTATTAGGAGTATAATTACCACCTAAATATAAATATTTATTAACTAATATATAACTTTTATTTAAGTATGGAGTTTTCTTAGTATGTGTATAAAAATCATAATCAAGATTAATATTAACTCTAGTAATAACATCTTCAATATTTAAATTTTTATTTTTCTTATAGTAATTAACATATCTATTAATATATTTTTTATTGCAGTACTCTATTTTATTACACTGTTTATTAATTTTGTCTAGATCATTAATTTTTTTTGATTCATTATTTTTATTTACATTATTTAAATTAGTTTTATTATTATAAATAATTATAGAAATTATAGTTATAAGTATAATAGAAAATATTATAGAAAACTTTTTAATCTTCTTTTTTAGTTTTCTTTTTCGTCTTCTTCCCATTGGTCTTTTATTCATATAACCACATCCTAATACTATAATAGCATTAATTTGTCTATTTATGTATATTTTTTTTGTTAAAAACATAAAAAAAATTAGGAGGAGTTTATGAAGAAATTTGTAAAATTATTTTTAATTATGGTATTTATTGTACCTATTTCTGTATTTGCAGAACAAAAAGATAAAGAATTAATTCCTAATGCAACATCAGGTTTATTAATGGAATATAATACGGGAAAAATAATATTTTCTAAAGATAAAGATAAGAAAGTTGCAGTAGCATCTATGACTAAAATGGTTGCACAAACTATTATTTTAGAAAATATTGAAAAAGGTAAAATAAAATGGGATGATATTGTAGAAGTTAGTAAAAATGCAGCTGATATGGGAGGATCACAAATATATTTAACAGCTAATGAGAAAATGAGTGTAAGAGATTTATTTAAAGGTATTTCTATGGCAAGTGCAAATGATGCCGTTGTTGCAATGGCAGAATATATTGCTGGGACAGAGGAAAAATTTGTAGACCAAATGAATAAAAAAGTAAAAGAACTAGGTCTAAAAAATACACAATTTAAAAATTCAACGGGACTTGATGAAGAAGGTCATTATTCATCAGCATATGATATGGCAGTAATTGCAAGAAATTTATTAAATCACGAAAAAATACTAGAATTCTCATCACAATATGAAGACTATTTAAGACAAAATACAGAAAATAAATTTTGGCTTGTAAATACAAATAAACTAGTAAGATATTATGAAGGAGCAGATGGTTTAAAAACAGGTCATACTGATGCTGCAAAATACTGTTTAGCAGCTACTGCTAAAAAAAATGGTATGAGATTAATTGCTATTGTATTGGGTGAAGAAGAAAGTAAAGTAAGAAATAGTGAAGCAATGGCGCTTTTAGACTATGGATTTAATAATATGAAAATGACTACTATAAAATCAAAAGGAGAATTAATAGAAGAAATAACACTAGATAAAGGAAATAAAGATAAAATACAAGTAGTACCTAAAACTGATATAGGTGTATTACAAGAAAAAAATACTGAAAAACATGAATATTCATATAAAGTAAAATTAGATGATATAAAACTACCTATGAATAAAGGTGATAGAGTAGGAAAGATAAATGTTTATGAAAAAGATAAACTTATAACATCAGGAGATTTAGTATCTAATACAAATGTAGATAAATTAAATTATATAGAATTATATACTGAAACAATAAAAGACTCAATACTAGGAATTATAAAATAAACTCTTGATATTTAAAAGAAAATAATATATAATATGAAACGTTAAATTAATGAAAGAAATATGGGTGAAAACTATGAACAACAATAAAAATCATAAATCAATAGAAGAAAAAGTAAAATCAAAGAATAAAAGATTAAAAGCAGTAAAAAATTTAAAAATATCATTAAGAGTAGCACAATTAGTAGCGCCATATATTATATCATTAGGTCTACCAATTGGTATATTTAAATTGTCTGGAAAAGGGATACCCTTTAATCTAGAATCTATTGAGCATAATCCTGTTATAATGAAAGAGTTTGATACTTTAGGAAATGAAAAAATAGAAAAACAATATGATTCTTTTAATATTTCTACTAATTTAATACGTCACTATACTGAACTAGAAAAAGATGATACTGGAGTATATACAAGAGAAATTGAAACATATAAATTAAATGAAGAAAATTTAGATAAAATAGAACAAATCATGAAAACTGATTACGATGAATTGAATGAAATATTAGGTGAACCTATGGTAGTTAGTGAAATAAAAAACAATCCTACTAATGAAGAACTAAAAACAAAAGATTATTTACAAGCAGTTGTATATTCAAAAGATTATGATGATGTTTTAGTAGAAAAAGAAACTAAAAATGAAGATCTTGGACTAACTATTATTGAAGGAGTTGCGTTTTTAATTTCATCAATCTGTATTATTGTATTTAGACATGGTATAGGTTATAGTTTTAAAAAACAAATCGCAAATATAAAAGAGAAATATAAACCAATAGATGAGGAATCATTAGAAAAAGAACCTAATAAAAAATTAGTAAAATAAATAAATAATAAAATAATATAAAGAAAAGAATGTTGTAATTTGCAACTTTCTTTTTTTTAATTTATAATAAAATATAGGAGAGAAAAATATGAAATCTAATTTAATTGATTTTAATAAATATTATAGTCCAGAAGAAGTAAAAGGCTATGAATTATTTATAGGTAGAGAGGGAGAATATTACAAAGTAAAAACTAGATATGAAAGTGATAATAATTGTACTCATTATAAATGGGCAGAAGCATATTTAGAAAAAATAGGAGTTTCTCAATTATTAGAAAATGAAGATATTAAGAAAAAATGTAAAACTTCTTTAGAAGTATTAGTTCATTACTTTGGTTTTATAAGATATACTCATGCGTATAATAGTAGAGAAGCATATTTAAATATTCCTAATAGATTATATTTTGGTTATACTTTATCAAAAAAACAGATTAATTCTTTATATGATTTGATGAATTATAACCATGATAGGATAGATGATAATATAATTAATCAAATAGAAAATATGGATTATATGATGGTTGATAGTATACATCAAAAATATAGAAGATAGAGGTGTTAATATGTATGATGTTGCAATAATTGGGGCTGGACCAGCAGGATTATTTTCTGCATATGAATTGATTACTAACAATAAAAGTTTAAAAGTAGTTATACTAGATAAAGGACGTTTTGCTGAAAATAGAGTTTGTCCTATGAATACTACCAAAAAGAAATGCCTAAATTGTAATCCTTGTGCTATATTATCAGGTTATGGTGGAGCAGGTACATTTTCAGATGGGAAACTAAACTTTATCCCAAAACTAGGTAAAAGTGACTTATTCAAATATATGAGTATAAGTGAAGCAAATAAATTAATTGATGATACAGAAAGTATTTTTAATAAATTTAACATGGATTCAAAAGTATATCCTACTAATAGAGAAGCAGCAGAAAAGCTAGGTGAAGAAATAACCAAGGTTGGTGCAAAATTATTAATAATAAAACAAAAACACCTAGGTAGTGATATGCTTCCAAAATATATTGAAAATTTTTCTAATTATTTAAAAGATAATGGTGTTACTATAATGGAAAATACTGATGTAGCAGATATATCAGCAAATAATGATAATACCTACGATGTTATCTATAATACAGATAAAATAATAAAAACTAAAAATGTAATAGTAGCACCAGGTAGAACAGGTGCAAAATGGGTACAACAACTAGCAGATAAATATAAAATTCCATATACATCTCAAAGTATTGAAATAGGTGTAAGAGTAGAAGTAAGAAAAGAAATATTAAAAGAAATTACTAGTGTTATATATGATCCTACAATATTTATAAAAACTAAAACATATAATGATGAAATTAGAACATTTTGTACTAACCCAGGTGGTTTTGTAGCCAAAGAAAATTATTATGGGTATATTTGTGTAAATGGTCACGCTTTAAAAAATACTAAATCAGATAATTCTAATTTTGCTTTTATTTCAAAAGTTAATTTAACAGAGCCAGTAACTAATACTAGAGAATATGGTGAATCTATTGCTAAAATAGCTAATACATTGGGAGATGGGAAACCAATTATTCAAACACTTAGAGATTTAAGGAATGGAAGACGTTCTACATGGGCTAAAATAAATAAAGGTTTTATTGAACCTACACTAAAAGATTGTGTTGCAGGTGATCTTGCTTTAGTAATGCCACATAGAATTATAAAAAATATAGAAGAAGGATTAGAAACATTAGATAAAATAATACCAGGTGTTAATAATGGAGAAACATTATTATATGGTCCAGAAATAAAATTCTTTAGTAACGAAATAGAAACTGATAACAATATGAAATTAAAAGAACATAATATCTATTTTATTGGTGATGGTGCTGGAAAAGCCGGAAATATTGTAGTAGCAGCAGCAACAGGATTAATAGCAGCAAGAGATATATTAAATAGAAGTAAATAAAATATAAAAAGTATGTTATAATTAAGATAATAGTTATTTCGAGGTGAAATATGAAAAAATGCGTAATAATATATAATCCTGCTAGCGGCAAAAAAAACAAACAAAAGGATAATATTCAAATATTTTATGATATATTAAGAAAACATGGCTATGAAACAGAAATTAAATTTACTAGTAAACAAAAAAGTGCTACAGAAATTATAAAAAAACTAGATAAAGTGGATTTAGTAATAAGTGCAGGTGGAGATGGAACATTAAATGAAGTAGTTACAGGTAATTTACAAAGAAAAGAAAGATTAACCTTGGCAAACTTACCCATGGGTACAGTTAATGATGTTGGCAATATGTATGGCTATACTAAAAATAATTATATAAAAAATTTAGAATTGTTACTTGAGGGTGTAAAGAAAAATATAGATGTATGTTTTATTGATAAAACTCCTTTTGTATATGTTGCTTGTCTAGGAGATTATATTGATATGGCATATAATACACCAAGAAAACTAAAAAAGAAGTATGGAAAAATTGGTTATGTAATATATGGATTAAAACAATTAAGAAATAAAATTAATTCATATAAAGTAAGATATAAAATAGATGGAAAAACATATGAGGGAGATTATTCATTTTTCTTTATAACTAATGCATCACGAGTTGCAGGTTTTGATGATGTATATTATGATATTAAATTAGATGATAATAAATTTGAAGTCGCTTTTTGTCATGTTAAAAATAAAGTAGAATTAATGAAATATTTTATATTATTAAATAATATGGATGCTAAAGATGTACCAGGTATAACATATTATCAAACTGATAACCTTGAAATAGAATTTATAGATAGTCCAAAAGTATCTTGGTGTATAGATGGAGAAGAATATAAATCGACAAAGAAAATTTTTAAATTTAATATTGATAGAGAGACTAAAATGATGCTTCCAAAAAAGAATTTAGTAAAATTATTTAAAAAATAGGAAAAATATAATTAAAATGTAAATAATACTATTGAGATATAAAATATCTCTTTTTTTGTCGCATAAAACTTTTGTAATCCTTTGTCGAAACACAACATATAAAAAATAATTAATTTATAATTTCAAATACGAGGTGATTAATATTTTAAAAATAGAGCAGCAAGTATCAAGAGGAATAATGTTTATAAGATTAAATGGAAATTTAAATAGTAATAGCTTTTCTTCATTTGGGAATATAATAAATAACTTATTATATACAAATGGTATGCAATACTTTGTAATAGATTTATATAATATTGATTTAGAAGATAATATCTTTTTGTATATTCAAAATAAACTAGTAGAAATATTTCTTAATTGTGGAAAAGTAGTCCTCTGTGGCATTGATGAAAATGATAAATTCAAAATAGGTTATACAAAAGATAAATTGTTTTATGTAAAAGAAGAAAGGGAGGCATATAAATATTTATGGATGTAGATTTAATAATAGATAATGAAAAATTAGTTCATAGTATTGTTAATAAATATAATGGTTATTTTGATAAAGATGACCTATTTCAAGTAGGAATGATAGGATTAATAAAAGCATCAAAAAATTTTGATAAAACCATAGGAGTTAAATTTTCAACATATGCTTATACATATATATTTGGAGAAATAAATAGTTATATTAGAGAAAATAATAATCTTAAAATTAGTAAAGATACCATACGACTCAAAAAATCTATAGAAAAAGCAAAAGATTTAATGAGACAAAAATTACTCCGGGAACCAACTACTTTAGAAATATCATTATTTTTAGATATGGATGAAGAAAAGGTTATAGAAATAGAATCTATAAAACAAGAAACTAAAAGTCTAGATTATATAAAAGATGAAGATAGTAATAATTTATATAACAAAGTCATATTTGAAGATAAAGAAACAAAACCTGAAATATTGGATTTAAAAACTGAATTAGAGAAATTAGATAATGAGGAGAAAAATTTAATATACAAAAGATATTATATGGATATGACACAACAAGAGACTTCAAAAGAAATGGGAATAAGTCAAGTACAAGTATATAGAAAAGAGGCAAAAATATTTGAAAAATTAAAAAGTAGATTATAAAAATATACATGAATTTGTATATTTTTTTTATATGTATTCATACTATAAATGGTGATTTTATGAAGAATTCAAAATATGAAAGAATAGTTTCTAATAATAAAGCAGAAGAAACTAGAGTAAGAAATGCAGTTGTTGCATTTTTAGTAGGTGGATTAGTAGGTTTTATTGGAGAAGCAATAATAGAAATATTATGTAGCGTCTTTAAAATATCAAGAACAGATGCTGGTACATATATGATTGTAATATTAATATTTATAGCATCACTTTGTACTGCATTAGGATTCTTTGATAAATTAGTTACTAAATGTAAATGTGGACTTTTAATTCCTATAACTGGTTTTGCTCATTCAATGACAAGTGCTACTCTAGATTATAAAAAAGAAGGACCAATAAGTGGATTTGGATCTAATATGTTTAAACTTGCAGGTTCAGTAATTTTGTATGGAGTAGTAGCAGCTTGGTTTTTTGGTATGATTAGATTTCTATTAGGAGGTAAAATATGACATTTAAATTTAATAATGTATATGTAGCTGATACCTCAACAGTAGCAGGTCCATATGAAAAAAAAGGACCATTAGAAAAGTATTTTGATAAAACATATGATGATTTATATTTTAATGAATCATCATGGGAGTTAGCTGAACAAAAGTTAGTAGAAGATAGTTTAAATATATTACTCAGAAAAACTAAAGAAAAAAAAGATAATATAGATTTAGTAATAGGTGGAGATTTATCAAATCAAATTACTGCTACTACATTTGGCACTAATAGAGTTGGAGTAGGTAATTCCTATTTTGGATTATACAATGCTTGTGCAACTAGTACAGAAGAATTATTGATAGCAGCAAGTTTAATTGATAGTAAAAAAATAGATAATGCTATATGTATAACATCATCTCATAATATGACTAGTGAAAAGCAATTTAGAAATCCAACAGAGTATGGTGCACCAAAACCAAATAGTGCTACTTTTACGGCTACTGGTGCTGCAGGAATACTATTATCAAAAGATAAGAGTGAAATAAAAGTCGAATCAGGTACCATTGGAAAAATTATTGATTACAATCAAAATGATCCAAATAATATGGGAGCTGTTATGTCAGGTGCTGCAGCTTATACAATTGCAAAACATCTAAAAGATACTAAAAGAAATCCAGAATACTATGATTTAATTTTAACAGGAGATTTAGGTAGATATGGAAAGAAAATACTAACTGAATTTTTAAAAGAAGAATATAAAATAGATATTTCTAAAAATTATAATGATTGTGGGACAATGTTATATGATTTAGAAGAACAAGAAGAAGTCCAAGCAGGTGGAAGTGGCCCAGTATGTAGTGCCCTAGTAAATTACGGATTAATAATGAATAAATTAAAACATAAAGAAATTAAAAAAGTACTTTTAGTAGCAACAGGAGCATTATTTTCACCAACTACAGTATTTCAAGGACAAAATATTTTATCAATTGCACATGCAATAAGTTTGGAGGTAGTATAATGTTATTAATAAATTCATTTTTATTTTGTGGAATAGTATGTTTAATTTCACAAATAATTTTAGATAATACAAAATTAACTCCAGGACATATAACAAGTATATTAGTTATAGTTGGAGCTTTTCTAGATACTTTTAGTTTATATGATAGAATAATTGTCTATGTTGGAGGAGGGGCATTAGTACCAATTACTAGTTTTGGACATTCTTTAATACATGGGGCTTTAACAAAAGCAAATAGTCTAGGTATAATGGGAATACTTACAGGTATGTTTGATTTAACTGCTGCAGGTATAACATCAGCTATTATAATATCCTTTGTACTAGCATTAATATTTAAACCAAAAAATTAGAAACTATATAGTTTCTATTTTTGTACTGATAATGTTATTAAAACATTTATATTATCATCTTTAGCCATAACATTTTTATGCTCTTTACCACATTTTTCACATTTATATATAATCTTAAATGTATCTTTAAACTTTTCCATACCAATAGGCTTTAATAATCCACGACATTTATTCTTTCTATCACCAGGATTATTATCGACATGTTTTGAATATAAACAATTAGGACAATGATCACGACATGAATAACCTAATCTATCAACATGAAATCCACACTTATCACAAATAAACTCTTCATCTAATTCATTAAAAACTTTCATACTACACCTCTATTTTATTATAACAGAAAATAAACTGTAAATAAACTTTACAACAAAATGTAAAATTAATTTTAAAATATTGATAAAATAAGAATTAAATAGTATGATAAGAGTGTAAGAATAGAAAAAGGGTAAAGAGTATTCTTATTATAATATAGGAGGTGAAACAATAATGACAGTAGATAGTAGAGAGTTAAGAAAAATTGCAGATAATATCAGAGAAAATGCAGCAACATATAATAAGTATATTGAGGAGATATACAATAAATTAAAAGGAAGTTTACACGAATTTTGGGCTGGTACTGATTATGATGAATTTATAAAAATTATGGAATCTAAAAGACAAAGTGTAGATTCTATTACAAATAGTTTAAAAAGTACAGCAAGTTACCTAGAAGAAAAAGCAAATGCTGCAGATCATATATAGAAAGGAGAAATAATATGAATACAGGTAGTACATTTAAAAAATTTGATTATTCAAATGTAGATAAAAATGTAACAGAAATTGAAAGTATAATAAAAAATGCAAATAAAACAATTGATTCTTGTAATGATATTATGACAGTAATAGGAAAAGATGAAAAAGTTTGGACAGGATCATTGGCTAATGCAATATCAGCAGACTGGAAAAAAAGTAAAGAACAATTTGATAGCTTTGTTAATGAATTTCGTAGATTAATAAATCAAAAATATGAACAAGCTGGAGAAGAACATCGTAAATTTGAAAATGATTAATCACTTATTATATTGCATTTAAATTAATGCAATATATTCTAAGTAAAAAATATTTTAATTTTTTATTTAGAATATATTTTAATATATATTTAAGGAGAGATTTAATATGAGTATAAAAGAAAATGTAAATAATATTGTTAATAAAAAAAATAAAATATTTAATACTGAAGATTATAAATATAATTTATTTATTAATTCTACTAGTATAACTAGCTCTGTTAAATACAACGAAGATATTAAAACAATGTTGAAAATGATAGATGATGGAAAAT
Organism: uncultured Bacilli bacterium; assembly: GCA_947632545.1. Classification (GTDB taxonomy): domain Bacteria; phylum Bacillota_I; class Bacilli_A; order RF39; family UBA660; genus UMGS995. Next base: position 75,595 of record CANRPP010000001.1, read on the forward strand.
TCGAACTACCTAAAAACCAATATTGGTTTGCTCCACAGGACGATGCTGAAGGAACAACTAATGGTGAAAGTTTTATGATTATTAATAAAAGATATTATCCTTATAGTACTTGTAATACACTACTAAACGAATATAACTCATTTTCTGGAAAATATGATGCTTCAATAAAAGAGTTAAATGGAAGAATTAATGGATTAAAGGCTTTTGCTAATGGAGCAAAAACATGTTTTAATAATGCTAATACAAAACTGGAATACGCTAAAAATGATTCAGATAATATTATATTTAAGGATCAGAAAGTAGTTAAAAGCAAAATAAATGATTGTATTTATGATTGTAATTCAACAATAAAGAAATTAGACTATATTATAAATAATTTATAATGAAAAGAGGTTAAAATATGAGCGGAACGAGAACTGTATTCAAAAAAAAGGATTATAAAGATGTTAATAAATTTCTAGGTGAGGCAAAGGAGCAAATAAAAAAGGACAATGTTGTATCCGGTTATAAACTAGAAAACGAGTCTAATTACTATGGAAAAACACCTCTATTATCTAACTATAAATGCTCTGACTTACAAACATTAATAGATTCATATAATAAAATATATAATAGGGTACTTGAAATAAGTGAGGAACTAGAAGACAAAATACAAGATTGTATTGATGAATTAGATCATGAAAAGAATAGAGTAAATTCATTTGATAATACAAAATTAAAAAATAATATTATATCTAATTTGAAATCTGGTAATGCTAAAGCAGCAACTACAGCATATAAAAAATTAAAAAAGAAGTTAGGAAAAAAGAAAGCAAAAAAATGGTTACAACAACAAATTAAAAGTATTAATAAATCAACAGGAGCCAAAATAACATTTAAAAAAGGAGTTATAAGTATAGTAAAGAAAAAAACTCCAACTACCCCAACTACCCCAACTAAAAATCCTCCAGGATCAGATACAACAGGAGCAAAAGTTGTACGTACTAAATCAGGTAAAAATGCACTTTCAACTAAAAAATCTAAAACTACTACTGCAGTTGCATCAGCAGCAACAATTGCTGCCTATGAACAAACTATGAAAGAAAAATCTACAACTATTGATAATATTAAAAAAGGTACTGCTAATAAAATTGAACAATCAAGACTTAATTATACTAAAAATGTATCTCAAATTAATAGTGATAGGGATGCAAAAATAGCTAATATAGAAGCAGATAGAGATAATAAGATTTCTGATTTATATAGTGATGCAAGTGATAAAATTAATAAAATTGATGCAAATGATAGTAATGCAACAGAACAAATAAATACTATTAAGAAAGAATTAGAAGATAATATAAATAATACGAATGAAGAAGCTAATGCTGCAATAGCAAAAGCAAAAGAAGAAGCTGTCCAAAAAATTGCTGATGCAAAATCTGATTATGAACATGAAGTTAGTAATATAAATAAAGCTTCTAGTGATGAAATAGAAAATATAACAGAAAATGGTCTTGCTTCGGAAACAAATACAGGAAATGATTTTGCTAAAGCAGCAAATGATCAACCAACTGCTGTAGAAGTAGATGATTCTGCGTTACAAAGTGCAAATGATAATAAAACTGATGCAGCATCGAGCTTATCTGACAATCAATCAAATTATGCAAATGATTTATCACAAAAGGAACAAGAAATAACCAATATTTCTAATACACCACCAGCTGCTGATAACAATGAATCAGAAGCTGCGGCGCCAAGTGTTGATAATTCTACTCAACAAAATAATAGTCAGCCTAGTAATAATACAAGTGAAAATGTAGTTACAAATTCTAGTAATTCAAATGAGACATATACACAAAGTAGTAGTGAACCTGATTATAGTAATTATAATGATAATACTGTTGAAACTAGTGATTCAGGTATAGAAGAATCTGATGTTGTAGAAACACCAGCAGTACCAGATGATACTGAAGAAGAAACTATGATACCTAGTAATCCAAATGATGAAGTAGAAGAATCTGATGTAGATTCAACTGCATCAGAAATTATAGAACCAACAAAAACTAAAAAAGGTCCAAATGTTGCTATTCCAATAGGTTTAGGTGTAGCAGCAGCCGGAGCAGCAACAGTTGCTGGAATAAGATATGCAAAAAATAGAAAGCAAAATGAAGATGTAGATGAAACATATGATGATGAAGATAACAATGTAGATGACTATGAATCAGGAAGTGACGATAGTGAATATATGAAAGATGATTATCTAGGACCAGCTGGTAGTATGTATACTGAAACAGACCTTCCAGAAGATTCTGAACAATCAGACATTCCAGATGATACAATCTATAATAATACAGATCATTTAGAAGAAGAATTAGATGATGACGATGATACTTTTCCAGACGATGAAGTATTAAATGGTTTAGGATAAAAAGGGAGGATATATAATGGAAAATAATGAAAAATATTTACCAATAGGTAGTGTAGTATTACTAAAAGGTGGAACTAAAAAAGCAATGATAACTGGTTTTTGTTCTGTAGCAGAAGAAGATACAAAAAAAATGTATGATTATACAGGTTGTATTTATCCAGAAGGATTTCTAGATTTTGATCAAATATGTTTATTTGACCATAATCAAATAGAAAAAGTATATCATGTAGGTTACATAGATGAAGAAGAAAAAAGTTTTAAAAAAGAGTTAATGGAGATTGCAAATAAATTTGAATCTGGTGAGGAAAGTACAACAACATTCTTTAACGATTATATAGAAGATGAAGATGAAGAAGAAAATAATGATGAAAGCACAGAAGAAACAGAAGATAATGTAGTATCAGATAAACAAATTAATGATATTGAACTAACTGATGTAAATACAGATACAATAGATAATCTAGAATACTTATAGAATCCTATAAGTATTTTTTCTTTATATGTTTTCTTTTAGTTTATAATTTTATATGTTATAATGTATATATAATAAAGGAAGTGATAAATTTGGAATTAGATTTAAAAATAAATGAATTTGAAGGACCACTAGATTTATTACTTCATCTTATAAAAGAAAGTAAAATGGATATATTTGATATAAGGATAGAGGAAATAACAGAACAATATTTGAAATATATAGAGAAACAAGAAAAAATGAATTTAGAAATAGATAGTGAATATTTAGTTTTAGCATCTGAATTAATAGAGATAAAATCAAAATTATTACTACCAAATGAAAAGGTAGAAGAGGATATAGAAGAAGACCCAAGAGAAGAATTAATTAATAGATTGTTAGAATATGAAGCATATAAGGAAATAACAAAAACTTTAAAAGAAAAAGAAGAATTAAGACATGAAATATATACAAAAGCACCAAGTAATATAAAAGATTATATAGAGGAAAATACAGAAATAAAAAGTGATATAACATTAGATGATTTAGTAGATGCTTTTCAAAAGTTTTTAGAAAGAAAAAAAGAAAATAGACCATTATCTACAAAGGTAACTGAAAAAGAAATAACTGTATCATCTCGTAGACATGATATAAGTCTTATTTTAAAAAGAAAAAAGAAAATATCATTTTTTGATTTATTTACTGTATTTACAAAGGAATATATAGTTGCAACCTTTTTAGCAGTATTAGAAATGGCTAAAAATAAAGAACTTGTAATAACTCAAAATGAGGCATTTGATGATATAACTTGTGAGGTGAGAGAATGAATAAAATTGCTATATTAGAAGGGCTCTTATTTGTAGTAGGAGAAGAAGGGCTTACTTTTGATCAGATAGAAGATGTATTAGAAATAAATGAAGAAGAAGCTAAACAATTAGTTAAAGATTTAAAAGCTAGATATGAAGAAGATGATAGAGGCTTAAGAATAGACTTTTTAGGTAATAGATTTAAAATAACAACAAAATTTGAGCATAAAGAGTATTATCAGAAATTAATAGAAAATCCAACTACTAATACATTAAGCCAAGCAGCATTAGAAACTTTAGCTATAATAGCATATAATGAACCAATAACAAGAATAGAGGTTGATAAATTAAGAGGTGTAGCTAGTTCTCAAATGATAAGAAAATTAGTTGCTAAAGGTTTTATAAAAGAAACAGGTAGAAGTAATATGCCTGGAAGACCAATTTTATATGAAACTACAAGTGAATTTTTGGATTATTTTGGCTTACCTAATATAGAAGCATTACCTGATATGTCTAGCTTTATTAAAGATGCTGAAAAAGAAGAAGTAGAAGATACAGATTTATATACATCAAAATATAATGAAAATGAAGTATCATCTTGATACTTTTTATTTTTATGTTATAATTTATATATGCCTGAGTGGTGGAATTGGTAGACGCGTTGGACTCAAAATCCAATGATAGCAATATCGTGTCGGTTCAAGTCCGACCTCAGGCACCAGATTGATATGAAACTCGGAAAAATCGAGTAAAAATAGAAAAATCGAGTAAAAAAACTGAATAAAAAAACGTACTTGATAAAAGTGCGTTTTTATGTTATGATGTATTTGTCAAGGAGACTTGCATAAAATAAAAAAGGATACATTTGATTGGGCTAATCAAATGCAATCCCTTATTTAGGATAG
>CANRPP010000002.1 GCA_947632545.1 uncultured Bacilli bacterium
TACAAATGTTTGTATATGTCAATCGAACAAATAATATTTTTTATTTTTATTTTAAACGCACTTTCCTTATAAATAAATAGTAAATAAATTACTATTTTAAAATTCACAATTACCCGGAGTTCTTGGATATGGTATTACATCTCTTATATTTTCAACACCTGTTAAATAAATAAGTAATCTTTCAAAACCCATTCCAAATCCTGAATGAACACATCCTCCAAATTTACGAAGATTAATATACCAATCAAGTTCTTCTTTATCCATACCCATTTCATCCATACGTTTAATTAATTTATCATAATCTTCTTCTCTTTGGGAACCACCCATAATTTCACCCGCACCTGGTACTTCTAAATCAACTGCTGCGACGGTTTCATTATCATCATTTAATTTCATATAAAATGCTTTTATATCTTTTGGCCAATCTGTTATGAATACTGGTCCATCAAAATATTCAGTAATATATTTTTCATGTTCTTTTGCAATATCTTCTCCTTGAATAGGTTCAAATTCCCATTTTACATCTGCTTTTTGTAAAATATCAATTGTTTCTTTATGAGTAATTCTGGTAAATTTAGAATTTACTAATTTTTCTAATTTTTCTATAAGTCCTTTTTCTACAAAGTTATCTAAAAATTTCATTTCTGAAGGACAATTATCTAATACATATTTTACAACATATTTTAGCATTTCTTCCATTATTTCCATATCACCTTCTAAATTACAAAAGGCTATTTCTGGCTCGATCATCCAAAATTCATTTGCATGAACTTTAGTATTCGAATTTTCTGCTCTAAAAGTTGGACCAAATGTATAAGTTTTTTTATACGCTAAAGCAAAAGTTTCTGCTTCTAATTGTCCTGATACTGTTAATGATGCATCTGTTTGGAACATATCTTTATTATACTCAACTTTTTTATCTTTTATTGGTACTTTATCTAGGTCAAAGCAAGTTACATGAAACATCTCTCCTGCACCTTCACAATCACTTGCAGTTATAATTGGTGCATGAAAATATACATATCCTCTATCTTGAAAATACTTATGTATTGCATATGAGGCAACACTTCTTACTCTAAATACGGCTTGAAATAAATTTGTTCTAGGACGTAAATAGGCTTGTTCTCTTAAAAATTCACGAGAATGTTTTTTTGGTTGTATTGGATAATCTTCAGGACAATCACCTAATAATTCAACTTTTCTTGCTTGAAGTTCAAATTTTTGATTTTCTTTTGGTGATGATACAACTAATCCTTTTACTCTAATAGCAGAACCTACATGATATTTTTGAATATCATCAAACTCTTTTAATTTATTATCATAAATAATTTGAATATGATCAAAACAAGTACCATCTGAAAAATCAATAAATCCAAATTCCTTTTGTTTACGATGATTTCTTATCCATCCTTCTATAGTTATTTCACTATCCATATATTTATCTATTTCTTTATATAAATCTTTAGCATCTATTACCATAATTTTTCCTCCTTTTTTATTATATCATTTATTTAATAATTAATTAATATTATATTAATATCTTTACACTTAACTTACTAAAACTTTTTTTATAGGTTCTTCTATTTTTTCTTTTATAGGAATAAATGTTGCATCTCTATTAATAACTTTTAAAAATTTTAAACATTCGCTAGGTTTAAGAAAAACACTCATTTCATTATATAATGGATGAAATGCTAATTCTTTAGCAGATAATAATTCATCATCTATTATTATATTTACACTTTCACTTTTATCATAAATCATATTAAATAATGAAACATTACCAGGTGTTGTATTAAGCAATTCTTTCATATCTTCACTACTTACAAATTCTAATTTTTTTGAATCTATTTGTTCTTTTAATTCAGATAAGTTAATTTTCTTTTTAGCATCTGTAATAATTAAAAACTTTCTTTTTTCTCCTTTTCTTTCTTGAACTAACAAGTTTTTACATATTATATAGTCATCACATAAATAATCACTAAATCTTTTATAATACTCACTTGAGTCATCACAACCTAATACTAATTTATGTTTTATACACTTGTCATAATATATTCCTTTTTTATCTAAATATTCACAAAATTTATAAGCCACTCTTAATTTTTTTAATCTCTTATACTCATCATATTTACCTGTTTCTAATAGGTATTTACTAACTTCCTTCATAATATCACCCTTTCAAAATAAAAGACTAGTCTCATACTCACATATACATAAGTATATATGGGACGAAACTAGTCTTCCGCGGTGCCACCCAATTTATTATAAACGAAATTATAATCACCTTAATCGATTCTATTAAATCTAGTATTTTCTAACGGGATACATACCGGCTTAGCCTACTAAGATATACTTTTCGGTAAGCAACTCCAGAGTGTTCTTTCAAATAGCTTCAATTATTAGGCTTACACCATTCCTAACTCGCTTTAATCTAGGCTAATTTACTTTTCTCTTTCAAAGTTGTTACAACTATTATATACATTATTATATTATTTTGTCAATTATTTATGCCTATTTCTATAATTTTTTTCTAATTTATCAAAGTCAAATGTGTGTAATAGGCTATCTGCTTTTTCTTGTAATGATTCACTAAAAGTTAAACCTTTTTCTACAGCATATTTATATTCACTCATATTATTAATTTTCAAATCAGATAGTTTTTTCTTTAATTCATAGTCTATTGGCAACTGTGATATTTCTACTCTACTATTCCAACTATCTTTTGATTCTTTTTTATGTATTAATAAATCTATATAATTTCTTAATTCTTGTAAATTATCAATTGATAACTTATCTATTTGTTTATATATACTTTTCATACTATTACCCCTTAATTACTTTGCATATTATATCATAAAATAGACTTTTTGTAAAGAATATTACTTTTATAAATTATAACTTTATGATAAAATATAAAAAGGAGTGATACTATGAAAAAGACAATTCTTACAGGTTTACGTCCAACTGGAAATCTACATTTAGGTCATCTTTTTGGAGCAGGACAAAATTATGTAAAGTTGCAGGATGAATATGAATTTTTTTTAGAAATTGCTGATGTACAGGCGCTTACCGACAATTTTAATAATCCTGAAAAGGTACGTAAAAATGTATATGAAATTACAATGGATTTACTAGCAATAGGTATAGATCCTAAAAAGGTAAATATATTTTTGCAATCAAAAATACCAGAAATCGCAGAACTTACTGTTTATTATTCAAATTTAGTTACAGTTAATAGATTATTTAGAAATCCTACTGTAAAAGCTGAAGTAGCTCAAAAAAAAGAATTATTTGGTAATAATGGTGAAAGTATTACTTATGGTTTTTTAGGATATCCTGTTAGTCAAGCAGCTGATATTACTGCATTAAGTGGAGAAGTTGTTCCTGTTGGAGATGATCAATTACCACTTTTAGAGCAATGCCGTGAAATAGTTAGAAAGTTTAATAATATTTATGGTGAAACTTTAAAAGAACCAGAAGCTTATCTTAGTAATGTAACTAGATTAAAAGGTTTAGATGGTAATGAAAAAATGGGTAAAAGTTTAGGAAACGCTATATTTTTAGTTGATTCAGAAGAAGTTATATCAAAAAAAGTTATGGCTGCAGTTACTGATCCTTCTAAAATAAAAAAAGATGATCCTGCTAATCCTGATATTTGCATGGTTTATTATTACCATAAGTTAGTTACTCCAGATAGTGAATTAAAAAATGTATGTAGTGAATGTAAAGCAGGAAAACGAGGATGTGTTTCATGTAAAAAAGAACTTATTAATAATTTATGTGAATTTTTAAAACCTATTAAAGAAAAAAGAAAACAGTATGAAGATAATCCTAAATTAGTTAAAGATATATTAGATAATGGTACTTGTAATGCCAAGAAAAAGGCAGAGGATACTTTAAGAAAAGTTAAACACGCTATGAAAATAGATTATTAAAAAACTACTAATTAGTAGTTTTCTTTTTATGAGTTAATTTAACTATATTATAAAGTTTATTATATTTTTCACTATAATTACTTTCTATTTCATCTAATAATATTTTATATTTATCTAATAGAGTTTTTTTATCTTTAGGATATATTTCTTCATATAAATAATTTATTTTTTCATATTTTTTCTTTTTATAAGCAATTTTTAATTCTTTTAATAAATAATTTTTTCTAAATTCTTCTTCTCGTGTTAATAAACATTTATTTATATTTTTCTTTAATACTTTATAATTTATATTTTTTAATTCTATTTGATTACTTAAATCTAATATTTCTTCTTCTTCATCTAATAGTAAATAACTTTTAAAAAGAGATTTACCATCTTTATTAAATTCTACTGCAACTACTTTATAAGTATCTGTAAATAATAAAGCATAATCTATTTTAGATACTCCTGTATCAGTATAAACTTCAGACTTTTTATATATATTATTTAAAAGATTATTATCTATTACAAAGGTAGTATTTATAATATCATCTAATGTATTAGTTGTTACTCTAATCATAGGTATTTTTTTTATATGCTCTATATTATCTTTTTTATTCCATTCAAATGGTTCATATATTCTATTACCATCTAATAGATTTAAGATTATATCATAAACATTTAGCATGTTTACCTCCCTTTCTTAAAATGATTATTGATATTATAAATAAGCCAATTATCAATAACCAACATTCATATCTAGTAAAACAATAATTAAGGTATTCAATGATATTATAACCAAAACTTAATAAATTTATATATACTATAAAATAGGAAAAACCTATTATCATAAATACAAACCCAATTAAAAATAATATAATTCTTGTTATCATTTTTACTCCTTAATTATATTTATGAATTATCTAATTATAGTATACAAATATTTTTTTTTATTATACAAAAAAAGAATATTTCTATTCTTTATTTTCTATTAATTTATCTATTTCTACTTTATTAATTGAATCAAATTTTTTACTTATTTTATCTGCTGTAATTGAAACATTTTCTACATCTTTATTAACCATTTGAATACTACGAGATAATTTATCCCAACGTTCTTTATATCTTCCAAACTCTATTCCTAATTTATTTAATTCATTATGAATTACTTTAGTATATTTATCTCTTTCTATATTTTTAATAATCATTTGAATTACTGTTAATGTTGAAATTAAAGTAGTTGGGCTAGTTATCCAAACTCGTTTTTTATATGCATATTCTATAATATCTTGATGATATGCATTAACTTCAGCAAATATAGCTTCAGCTGGTAAAAACATTATAGCTTGATTAATATCATCTTCTGGAATGATATATTTTTGACTTATATCATCTATATGTTTTTTTACATCCGCTTTAAATAATTTTTCATTTTGTTCTCTTTCTGATCTAGATAGTGATTTATCTACCATAAGTTGATAGTGCTCTAGAGGGAACTTTGAATCTATGGCTATAGTACCTAATGGTTCTGGTGCAAATAAAACTGAATCTGCAATTAAATTATTACTCATAGTATATTGTAATCTATATACTTTATCATTCTTATCTCCAAAAACACTTGATAAAATCTGTTTTAAATTTACTTCTCCATATATACCTCTACTCTTTTTATCAGTTAAAATACTTTGTAAAGATACTATATCTGTTGATAAATTTTCTATCTTTTTTTGAGCTTCATCAATTTTAGATAATCTTTCTATAACTGATGTAAATGTTTTATTAGTTTTTTCGAAATTTTCATCTAATCTTTCATTTACTTTTTCATTAATCAACATTAATCTTTTTTCTACTTCTTCATTTAATTTATTAAAATCAGTATTCATATTACGATTTAAGTCAGACTTAAATTCACCTAATTCTTTTACTATTTCTAATTCTAATTTACCTAATCTTTCAGTAATGTTACTTTCGTTTATGTTTTTACATAAAGATATTATTATTAATATTAAATTCACTATTAATAATCCAATTATTATATAATTCATTATATCACCTCTACTACTCTATTTTCATTTTCTTATTTATTAATTTTGATATAAAATATGCGATTATAATTAAGATACTAGCAATTATTAATGATGTTATATCAGTTATACTTTCTATTAAACTTTTACCTACTAAACCCCAAAATGTAATCATAAATATTTTACCTGTTAATAAGGATATCATATATTTTCTTTTATCAAGGCCAACAAGTCCTGCTGCTATATTTATTGCAAATGCTGGAGTAAATGGTAATGCTATTAATACAACTAAATTAGAAAAATTAATTGTTTTCATCTTTTTTATAATTTTATTAAATTTCTTTTTCTTTTCCATTCTATTTAAAAATCTAGTTGAAAATATTGAAAAAAATAAGAAAGATAAATAGCAACCTACACATGTAGTTAACCATGAAACAATTATACCTAGAATTACACCAAATGCATTTATATTTAAGGCAACAAAAACTCCTAGAGGTAATGCTGGTATTATTGACTCTAAAAGTATTAATAAAATACCAAATATTAAACCTCCATGTTGTAATAATGTTGTAAAATAATCTACTATGTTGTTAATTAATTCCATATAATCACCTATTATTATTATAGTATAAAATATATTGTTTTAAAAGAAAAAGATAATAATTATTTATTATCTTTTATATAAGAATTATATCCTCCAATAATAGATGTTGTATCATAGCCTAATTTAGTTAAGTAATTACATAAAAACTCGCTAGATGAACCATGATTACAGAAAATATAGTATTTTTTATTTTTATCCAAATATTTACTTGGATTCTCTATTAATGTATTTGATGATATATTTATAGCATTTTCTATAGTACCACTTAAGTATGAATAATTATCTCTAATATCTATTAAATTTAAATTTTTTTCATTTAATAGTTTTTTTAATTCATAAATATCAATTTTATTACACACATTATACACCTCAATATAGTGTATGAAAAAAAAGTAATCTGAATTATTACAGATTACTTATCTTATTATATATGGTTTAGCTTTAGTACCTTTACCACTTTCAATCATAACAGTATTATTTAAATGAATAACTGGTCTTACATGACTATCATTAGAAGCTTCTTTGTCATCTATACTTCCTGATGATATAAAATAAACTTTAGAACTATCTTCTGCTTTTCCATTAATAAGCCAATAACTTTCATTAAGTACTAAATAATTATAATTTTGACATTCTGGTGATACTGTAGTTGTACAACCTGGATCTATTGAAGCATTTAAATAATCATATACTGATAACATAGCCATTTTTGTCTCATACTTAACACTACAATCACTACTTCCATCCTTTGATGTATCATTTTCTGTTCTAGTACCAACACAAGCATTAAATTTCTTTAATTTACTCTTTATATTTTTATTTAAAAATAATTCTTCATCACTATAGTCCATATAGTCTTCATTATTTTTATCTTTATACTTAGAGGCATATAATTTATCAAGATGAGTAGACATAGAACTATTTTTATACACATTTATTCCTGTATCATATTCTGTACTACTATTGTATCTTTCATCCCATATATATGAATTACTTGTTGCCAAATCTTTTATTAACACTACTTCATTATTATTTGTAACTTTTACAATTCTCCATAATATATCTTCTTTTTCTTTAAATGCTACATAATTATCTACATATAATCCTCTATAAACATATTCATTATTTAATTTATATAGACCATAACCACTAGTTACAATATTGTCTTTTTTTACTATTTCTTTATATAATTCTCTTGTTTTATAGTTGCTTCCACAATCTAGGTATGCAGTATAATCATATGAATTAGAGCTGTTTTTAACTACTACTTTCCCAGTACAGCTATCATTTTTTAAATATTTATCTAATGGCTTCATATATTTACTATTTGATAGAGTATCATCTGAAATAAATACAGAATTATTTTTTGATGGTAATTTACTTTTATTATCACTAAAATATGATTTAGCAGATTCTACCATTACTTCTTCTACATCTGAATAAGAATATTCCTTTCTAGATAATTTAGAAAATATAAAGCCAATTAGCATTATAACTAAAAATACAATAATTACTATAATAAATAATTTAACCATTTTTACTCTAAACTGTTCTTTAGATGTTGTACTTACTGTATTTGAATTTGAAGTAGTAATTTCTAAATCATCATCTTCATCTTCATAGCCTGGTACATCTTTTAATTCTTCTTCTTTTTCTTCTTCTTCTTTTTTAGTAATTTGATCTTTATCTATATGATTACTATTAGGATCCATACTCATAATAACACCTCGTTTCTATAATTAGTTATCAAAAAAATCATCAAAGAAATCATCGTCATCATCTTCATCTTCTAAATCTAAATTAGTTTCTAGAACCTTATCTTTATGAATAATTTCTGATTCTTTATCACCAATTACTTCTACTTTACTATCTTCTTTCTTCTTCTTTTCTTCCTCTTTATTCTTTCTTTCTTCTTCTTCTAATTCAGCTATTTTAGCATCTATCTTTTTAACTAATTCATCAACATCAAAAGTAGGCATAGAGGATTCTTCTGGATGTTTATTTACTTTTTCATTTTTCATAGAATCATTTGAATTCATTGGTTGATTAGAAATAGGTCCAAATGGATTTATAGGCATATTAGGAATAGATGGACGATTAGAATTCATACCCATTCCTCCAGGAAACATTCCTCCTCCACCTGGGAACATTCCACCATTATTATTTATACCATCTTCATTATCAGTAGAATTCATCATTTCTAATAATTTTTTCTTTTTTTCACTTTTAACAAATTCTTTAATATCAAAAGTTTTAACTACATTCTTTTTTCTTGTTGGATATTTTGCATTAGGATATTTCTTACCCCAATTAATTTTCCAATCTGGTGTAAATGTTGTTTTAAACGGATTCATACGTAATCTTTTTAAAATAATTTCATTTTCTTTCATACGTTGTAAGTCTGCTACTGTAACAAGTGGTGTTGAAGCTGTTTTATCATCTTTTTTACTTTTTACTTCTCCACACATTTTTGAAATTTCTTCTAAAGCTTTTAATTCAGTTGTAACTAAATATATTAAATTTCCACAGTTACCACGTAAGGTTTCTGCATCTTCTTTTCCATAAACACTATCTAATTGCGCAAAGTTTTGAATAATCATTGTAAATCTAATTTGCCTACTTCTAGCAGCTGTAATCATTGTAGTTACATCTTTAAGAGGTGGCATATTAGCAAACTCATCAAGTAAGAAATTAGTTCTAACTGGAAGTTTACCGCCATGTTTTTGGGCAGTAGAAATTAATGTTTCATAGATTTGCTTTAGTAATATAGTTACTAATGAGTGATAGGTTTTCTTTTCATCTTGAATTACTATAAATACTGCAGTTGGTTTTTCTCCAATAGATTCTAGGTCTATATCACTATATGATAGCATTTCACTTAAATTTTCACGAGATGCAAATAATTTTACTTTTTGTCTAAATACAGATAAAATACTTCCCTTTGTTTCAGATGGTGCACTAATTGTTGCAGATGCATTAACTGCTGCAGCACTTGCAGGATCTTTCATATCAAAGTATTCCTTTATATAAGTTGAGCCTCCAAATTTATCTTCACCAACAGTACTCATTAAATTAATACTATTTATATTTATTTCATCTTCTTTTGCATCTTCAAATAAACCTAAAGATAATCCTGAAAAATAATCAGCTGATGTTTTTTCCCAGAATGGATCTGCATTTTTATTTGATTCATCATATAAAATATTTAAAGCTAAGTCATCAAGTAACTCAATAGCTTTATCTTGGTAACCAGATTTATACATTTTATATGGAAGACTCATTGGATTCCAAGCATTACCATTTTGTGGATCACGAAAGTTTAATAATAAAATTTGATAACCTTTTTGTTTTAACATTAAACTTGTTTTTTCATATATTTCACCTTTCGGGTCTGTAATTATCATTGATTCTTTCTTTTTAGATAATATTTTAACAGTAGGCAAAATTACAGTTTGTGTTTTACCAGAACCAGTAGCACCAATAACTAAAGTATGATTTTCACCATTATCAACCCAGATATCATCACCTTTATACATTAAAGGTGTTCCTGCAGCATGAGTTCTTTTATCATGAATATTTATTTTTTCAATATCTTTTAAACTTTGAATTTCTTTATCTTTAGCCCATCTACTATATCCTTTATCTTTTCTTTGAGTTGTAAAACCAATTCCTTTTTCCATATCAAAAAAACGTGAACTAACACTAATTGTTAATGCAAGTAAAGCAATTATATAAAAAACTATAGTTGTAGTTATATTTTCTGTTGAAAATGCAGGAAATGGATTTAAGCCTTCCATAGTTCCATATGTTGCCAAAGATGATATATTAGCTACTGCTAAAGCTACTAAATATAGTAAAAATATGGCAAAAACTATAAATATTGTTAAATCTTCTGGATCTGCTCTAAATTTTAATTTCATACTGCAACTTCCTTTCTGGGTATATTATAACACATTATTCATAATTTGAAACCAATAAATTAAAGTTAGCATTATCAAATTTATATAATCTTTCTTCTACTCCACTATTACTATAATAAGCGCAGCTTACTATAACTTCGTATTTATTATCTTGATCAATATCTAAAATACTATTTACATATGGCTTACATCCATCATAAATATCATCTTCTTTAGAACTATTTTTATATATAGGATATATTCTATTATTTTTTACCATAAATATTAAACCAAAATATTTTTCATTTTCTTTTTTTTCAGAAAATCTATTAGTAATAGTATAGATATATTCATTTTTACCATTATTATCTATATCTAATGATATAACATTACTACTTGATAATTCTATATCTGTATTAATTTCATTTTCTGCTAGTGCTTTTTCTACATAGCTATAATCAGTAATATCATTTTGTTTTATATTAATAACTTTATAATTATGATCTGTATCTAACCCTATAAAAGAGCCTTCATAATTTACAGCGTTATTATCATTATCAAATAAATACCATTTATCTTGATTAACTATATAATACTTTCCAAAATATTTAGTATCTGTATAGATATTAAATTTATTCCAACTAATACTATCTAAATCTTCAGTTTTATTTAATTTAATCCATCTAGAGCCAACTTTTCTAAAAACTGCATCATTATCAATAATTATAGTAGGGTCCATTTTTTGTTTTTTATTAGAATCCATTCCATATATTATAAAAAATATTGCAGATAACGCTATAATTATAATGAAAACAAATAAGTATCTTTTATTACTTTTTTTCATATTGCCTCCTATTTATTAATCTTATAATAAACTAATCTAGAAGTATTTTTCCAATTATATTGTTGCCACATATTTGAAGAATCACTAGCTGGATCCATCATAATTACATCTTTTCCATTTACAGTATCTATTGCAACCCAGTGTTGTCCTGTATTTCCTTTTACTTCTGCAACAACAGCATAACCATTATTTACTAATTCACCTATTTTAGAAAGTTTATCTGATTTAGAATAATTAGCTACTGATATATTCTCACCATATACAAAACTTGGTGCTATTTCTGAAACTTTATTCCATAATAAATTTGCTCCACTAAAGCCATTAATTTTATTCATTGCTTTAACAAATGTACCTGGATTAAATTCTCCTTCTACATTTGTACTTACACCAGCTTTAGCAATTAACATTGCAATTGAAGTTGCTAAACATCCAGATTTACCTATTGTATGTGAACTTGTACCTAGATATATTCCTGACCAACTTTGTCCTGATTGTAACCATTTTGCATAATCTCCTGTTGCTTGATTACAATTATTATTTCCACTACCAGTACAATTCATAGAGACAATCTTTGCTGCTCCTGAACTTCTATAATGTTGTAATAAAATTTGATTATAATCTAGACCACTTTTAGCCATAGAGTTCCATTTAATCTGAACTGATTGTGCATAATCCGTATTTACTATATAACCATTATTATCAACTACAACTTGCCCTGCAGTCTCTGCAACCCATTGACGAACTTTACTATTTTGAGGTAATTTAGGTTTTTTAGCACCACATTTAGTTGAAGGATAACCTCTATCCGGATCACAATAAGTTTGATCATTTACACTATTTCTTAATTGAAGTATCCATTGACCATTTTCTTTTGATAATTTAGTACCATTAGAATTTCCCATTACTGATGGTCTAGATAATGCATAACTTCTTGCTGCTATCGCTTGAGCCTTTGTATCAGCTTCTTCTCCAACATGCTCTTGATACGTAGTTCCTAATATATATTTTTCAAAATCTACTAATGGCTCGTTAGGTACAGGAGCAGTACCATTTTCATTCATGAGTCTTACTTTTAAATTAGAAATATCCATATTTTGTTTATATATTTTAGATTCATTTCTAAAACCAGGAACTGTATATAAGCAACTTCCTATAACACCACAGGCATTTTCTTCTTCTTCTTTTTCTTCTTCTTGTTGTTCATCTATTGCAACTACTGCCATTAGTAAACCTAAAATGAAAAAAAATATTATTGAAACTGCTATTACTATTATTTTAGTTTTCGGATTTTTTAAAAAGCCAGTTCCTCCAACTGTTCCTGACATATCAACTTCTTGTTCATTTTCACTTGAATCACTTGAATCATCTATAGAGTTTGTGGAAGATTTTGATTTTTTTCCACCTCCACCTGGTAACATTCCACCTGATGATTTATTCTTGTCACTTGAGTTAGCTGCAGAATTTCCCATTTCATTTAAAGAATTTGCTCCTGCTGATGATCCATTTTGACCTCCAGCTCCTAAAGACATAGCTTTATCTGCGGCATCTAAAGCTCCAGCATCATCTAACTTTTTTGCAGTTTTACCAAATTTACCACCAGTTAGTCTATTGGCAGTTTTACCAAGTTTTTCTTCGGCTTTATCTAGCTTTTTACCAACGCCTGGTATTTTTTTGGCCTTATCATATATTTGACCACCTTTACCGGCTGTAAAATAATTAAGAGCAGCTTTTCCTGCAACTCCAGCTGCTTTTTTACTACTTTCATCTTCCTTGTTTTTTTGATCATTTTTGACTGCTCTATAGGAATTTTCATTTTCTGAACTATTAGATGAATTTTCGTTTTTATTATTATCTAATTGTGGCATTAGTAATCACCTGCTTTTTACTATAGTCCTCCACCACTACCAAATGAATCTAATTCATCTTTAGTAACAGTTATATTAATTCTCATACGCCTATTTCCACATACAAATAAGGCTTCACCTTGAGAATAACTTTTTATACTTTCTTTTTCACTATCATTTAAATCTATTAACAAACCTAAATCTTCTACAGCTTGTTTTCTTAATCCCATAATTAAATAGTATGACGCATTATCAAAGATTGCTTTACCTTGTGTAATAATTTCTTGAGATGCAAAATCACTTGGTTGTTGAGTTATGATTATAGTACCTGTATTATATTTACGAGCACGTCTTTGTACTTGTGCTAAAAAGTCTGCTCCTAGGCTATTATGATCACCTAGTAATACATGTGCTTCATCAATCATAAGGATTGTATCAACTGTTGGATCAAGACATAATCCCCAAGCATATTTTAAAACATTAAAGAATAAAGCATTTTTAACATTAGAATCACTATTCATTAATTCTTTTATATTAAATACCATAAAATCACTATTTTGATTTATAGTTGTATGTCCATCAAAGTAAAATTTTAATTCTTTTGTAATTGGTCTTACTTTTAACTCAAGACGTTCCATAATATCCCTTTCTTGAGTTTGTTCTGTCATTGACATTAATTTACCTTTAATAGTTGCATAAACATCACTAAAAGTTGGATAATCTTCTGAAGTAAAACCAGAGAAATCTGTATTATAATCTATTCCAAATCTTTTATATGTATCTTGTACTATTTCACTAAACATCGTTAGTACATCTTCTTCAATTGATGGATCATAGTATTTCATAAAGGCTTTTAAGAATTGTAAAGTTCTTGTAAGTACTGTATAACCTAGTCCTTGTTTTATTTCTTCTTCATCTGCATCTATTACAACTTCAAGGGGATTTATTAATCCAAATTCTCCACCTTTACCAATATCTACTTGATCTCCACCAAAAGTTCTTGTAATTTCAGCAAGTTCATTTTCTGGATCTATTGCAACTATCTGGCATCTATTTCTAATATGTGTTCTAAGCATTAATTTAGCAGCTGTAGATTTACCTGAACCAGATGTACCTAAAATAATCATATTAGCATTATTTCTATTATTTTCTTTTCTAATTTTATATAAAAATTGATTAAATAAAATTACTCCTCCAGAAAAATCAACACCAAGTAAGGTAGAAAGTCCTGGATCTTTTATACTATCAAATATAAAAGGATACATTGCTGCTATAGTAACAGATGGTATAGGAGTTCCAATACGTTCTTCTATATCTTGAGATGGGAATATTGGTAAAATTGATTTTAATACTTTTTCTTGTTCAAATCTTAATGATACAGCACGTAAATCCATAGCGTCTAAATAGTTTTTGACATTTACTTTTTTAAGTTCTAATTCTTCTTTAGTATCAGCAGTAATCATAATGTGCATTTGAAAATCAAAAATACGTGCTTGTGATGCTGCTAACATTGAAATAAAATATTCCAAACTTTCATAATCTTGTCTAATTCTTTCTTTTGATGTTTGATCTTTTTCTTTAGTATATCTTTCTTTTAAATCAGCAACTTGTTTATTTAACATTTTAGAA
Source organism: uncultured Bacilli bacterium (assembly GCA_947632545.1). GTDB lineage: Bacteria > Bacillota_I > Bacilli_A > RF39 > UBA660 > UMGS995. Next base: position 14,762 of record CANRPP010000002.1, read on the forward strand.
ATCATACTAAATGGTACAGGAATATGTTTTACAACTATTTTTATTCCAGACATACTTGTTAATGTAGATAAATATCCCGGACTAATATATCTAGGATATGATACAACTGTTAAGATTGTTGCATATTTATCACTTATAAAGAAATCACTTGGACTAAAGTGAAGTCCTTTAGGAGCAATTTGTCCTCTAATACTTATACTCATGAAGTCATCACCGTCCCAAATTCAGTAGTACTGCCACCATTTAAGAAATTATCTAAAATTACTCTTAAATCATCATTACTAACTTGAGTAGAATTTAAACCACATGTAGCAAGTCCATTTATTAATAATCTAATTTTCTTTTGAATTTTATCATCATCTTTTTCTTTAAATAAGAAGTAATACTCTGTATCAACAACATTATTATTAATAAAAGTATTACATTTATCAATATCTTGTAATATTAATTTTCTAATAGCTTGATTATTAGTTGAATTTAATTCAAGTTGAAGTTGAGAAATATAAACAGAAATATCTACTGGTCTATCAGCAACTACTAACCAAAATTCAAAATCAATCATATTATAGAAATTTTTAAGTCTAAGCAAGACATTATCTTGAGCATTAGCATCTAATATGAAAATATTTTTAGGAGTAATTTTTACACCTGATACTTTATTATTTCCATATGTTATAATAGTACTATTTTCAATTGCTTTAATTGGTAGCCAGTCTTCACTTGATCTTTTTATGTTTTTGCTTTTTGATTCCAAGTCCAATACACCATCCTTTCCATTCATATTTTCTTTGATTTTTAAAGAATTCAATTAATTCTGAAATAACAATTAACATATTATGATAATATGGAACCGGCACTACTAGGAAACCTGTTACAAGTGCGGGCAATAATATTAATATTGTAATTAATGTTGATGTCATTTGAATAGTTATTAAAAATATTAAAGTAATAAATATACCTGTACCAAACAATATTAAATCTATTGGTCTAAATAAACCTAAAATTAGTTGTCCCTTTTTTGTATTGGCAGGGATTAAATAATTATTCACTATATCACACTCCCTTTATTAATCAAATTTACCTGGATTTAATGGATCCCAGCTATTATCACGTTTTCTATCACGTACAGGGTGATCATTTCTATCTCTTATAACATTACCTTCATTATCATATACAATTTGTCCTCTACCTAGCACTCTATCAGCCATAGATTGATGATCTGTACCATAATTAACTTTATTTCTTTTAGCCATAAATGGTCTTCTATATTGTTCTTCAAATGTTGGTTCAATACGATGTTGTTCAGCAAATTTAGCGGCTTCTTCATAGTGATTTTTAGCCTTACCATAAGTTTTCTTTTGGTCTTCATATCTTTTATATAATTGATCTTGAATATCAAATTTGCTAAGTTTGTTACCATCTTTATCCTTAATATAGAATTTTCCACTAGAATCCTTACCTGTTGTATAACCCATATTTTTATATTCTTGTCCACCAAAGATATTGTTTAACTCTTCATCTGTCATTTGACCATTTCGTAATTTTTCAAGATCACCTTGTTTTCTAAATAATTCGTTTTCTTGTTCATACATATTACCTTTAGCTTCTTCCAAGCCTGCATGAGTAACACCATATCTTTTACCTGCTTGTCTAATCATAGCGCCGCGAGTTAAATTATCATTTAATCTATTAACAATTCCACCTTTAGCTTTTTCGTTTCCGGTTCTAATCTGGGCGGCTAAATCTCTTCCTGTACTCCAAGCTGGAGGAGCTTCTTTTCCTTGAGCTGATGCCATAGCAGAGTTTTCTGAGGCATTAAGTCCTCCTGCTATTGCTCCTTTTAATCCTGCACCACCTACTAAAGAACCTGTTGCTCCTAATAATCCTGATAATCCAACATTTGACATCATACCCTTAAGTCCTAAAGCATCACGAATAAATTTTGGAGCCATTTTAGCAAAATAGAATAAACCAATTATTATAAATATTGTTGATATTATTCCGACAACACCATTAGCAATTGGAATATCTAATCCATTTTCACATATTTCTTGAACTAAGAATATTACAAAGTATATAATGGCTAATCTTATAAATAAGTCAACATATGTTGATATTAATGCTTTAGTCCATGCTGCAAATGAACCATTTTCACTAGATTTTGGATCAACATAACTAATTATTGGAATTGGTGCTAATAACCTTAAAATTGCAAGTTTAATAGCCCTTATTGCAATATCAATACAATAACTAATTAATACAAGAAGTATTAAAATACCACATATAGTTGATACAATAGGAAGATATGTAACTAGGTAGTATGGCTTACCATTCATAGGGCCATCACCACATTGTTCATATATAACATCTGTCCCAACAATATCATATATATCTTTACCATTATTATAAGCAGCTATTTTTTCTTGTTCATCATCACTATAATTAGGACTACATATATAATCATCATCAGTTATTGTCCCTTTATCTGCTGCACCATCTTTTAAATTAATTCTTACAAATCCTTTTAATATAAAAACTGCGAGATCATTTGCTTGATTTATTATTGGATCCTCATCATCATCTTGATCTTCACTAATTTTATATCTTTCAGTGTCATTACTAAATACTAATTTACCTAAAACATTACCTTTTAAAATTCTCTCTTGGAGTGAATACATTACACCAAAAAGTAATCCACTTTGATTTAAATGATAATTAAAACTTTTTACATTATTACTACTTTTAGCATTTTCAATTTCAGTTTGTGTTAGTGGAATATTCAAAGGTATTATTGCTGCAAACATAGCTAACATCATAACAATTCTTGTTATGATTTTACCCATTCCTTTTTTTTGATCAGTTAAATAATCAGGATTTATAACTGCTTGTAAGAGTGATATAGATAATTTAAATATCATAAAAACACCAATTATAAGCTGAACCCTACCATAGAAATCTTTTATAGTGTTGGATGAAAATATAGTAGTATCTGCAATATTAAATAGTATTTTATAGACAACTGTAACTAATGAGTATACTCCCCAATCAATAAGTCCAAAAAATACTCTAAAGGCATCTACAAAAATATTAGGTTTACTATGATTACTACTTAATGAAAAACCAATTTGCCACATCACTCTCACCTCGTTTCCTTTTTATTTTATTGTAATTAGCAACTTGCACTATTAGTGGTAAGTCCAAATATACTTAATAATATACTTGTAATGGTTGGTACAAAGAATAATGCTGCTGCTGCTATTAATCTTTTTACAAATTTTGATTGAGCTTTTTTCATATTTTCATCATCAGAAGTTATTATTGCTTTTACCATATCAATACTTCCTAATACTACTGCAATAGTAGGTCCAAGAACCTTAATATAATTCAATACTTTTTGAATTAACCATGCAGTTGATGTTGAATCACTAACGTCACCAAAAATTGCATTATTAATACCACTGCAATTATTTATATCTATTGCTATATATGGAACAGCATCATTATAATCAATATTTTTAGCTTCAATATTAATGGGTACTAATAGCAAGATTGATGTAATTACTATAAATATTTTCTTACTCATTAATAACACTTCCTTACAATAACACATACTATTATAATTATAACAAAAAAAAAAGTAAATAGCAATTATTATTGTTATTTACCTTTTTATTAAGCATCATTCCAGCATGTAAACCAATTAGTTGAATCAACTTTAGTTTCAGTCTTACTTCCTTGTTGACTTTCACCTACAAGTTTCATCAATAGGTTTACTAAAAGTACTATAAAGAAAATTGCTACTGCATATATACAACGCTTAATAAGTCTTGATTGTGCTGCCTTAACTTCTTTATCATCACTAGAAATTACAGCTTTTCCTAAATCAATTGTACCAAATAAAATCAATATTATAGGTATACCCCATTGTATAATAGTAAATACTGCTTTAACTAATTTAATAAGTGGCATCAAACTATTACAATAATTTATACCTAATTGAAATAAATCTAACATAAATACATCTCCTTTAACTAATATAATTGTACATTATTTTATTACTATCTGTCAACAAAATTATTTTTACTTTACATTATCGTTTAAATAAACCAAATATATTTTTACCATCACTTTTTTTAGCAGCAGTTGCATCACCTATTCCTAGTCTTCCTAGAAAATCATTAAGTATTACATTTTTCTTTCTTTCATCTAGTGGTGGTAAATTATAAAATACTTTTGAATTAGATTCATATTCAAATTCAGTAACATCTTTATTAGTTAATAAACTTTTATTTAAAATGATTTTTTTACCTAGAAGTTTTTCAAAAATTCTTCTATTATTTTTTATTAATTTATTTAATTTAATAGAACTAGGTTCTATTAAATATATGACTTCATCACAAATACTTTCATCTTTATAGTCATTTAAATCTATTAATACCATTTTAGCAGTATATATATCTCTTAATTTTGATTCAACATCCATTTCTCCAACAGATATTAAATTTTTATCATTAAATACAGAAAAATCTTTTTTTCCTATTTCTATTCCATAAATATTAGGTCCAAACATATCAGTCAATTCTTTTTTTAACATGTATAACAAAGTGGTAGCCCCAGCATGTTCAGTAATATTTCTAATACCTAGAATTTTTATTCCGTTTGTAGTATTATTAATTCTTTCGGCTCCACCACTTAATTGTTGAATATTTGCAACATCTTTATATTCATTTGGTTTAGCAATTAAATTTTTAATTGCATTAATATTATTAGTAAAATTATATACACCAATTGACACTAAATCTGACAAATAATTTGACTGACATACATCATCTGTTAATACTAATATAAGTTTACTTTCACCTAATCCTATAGATATTTTTTTTATAGCATCTATATTTTTATAGTTCTTTACGGCTGTAATATCAAGTATCATTTTATCATAAAAAAAGTCTTTGAACATAGCAACTAATTCATCTGCTTCATATTCACCAGTAACATTTTTTATAACATCTATATCTAAGTTTGATAGAGTGCTACTTCTTTCGTTAGCTACTATTACATTCAAAATATCACCTTCTTATATTATTGACATGAGCTCGAACTATGGACTTCACTTCCTGGATTTTTACCATTATCTGGATTTATCGTAATTGTATCACCTGTAACAACCAAAAAATTTACACCTGCTATTTTATTTAATATTGGTATATTCATTACAGAAGATGTTATTACTTTAAAATAACCAGAATTTTTTCTACCATTTTCTATCCATGCAACACAATATCCTGGCTGACTACAATCAAAATTACATGGAACATTTGAAATTTTATCATTAGTATTATATCCTACTTCTTCCATGGCAGCAGTTATATCTGCCTTTGTTTCAGAATCAAAAGCCTCATGTTGCTCAAGTATTTTGATAATTTTATTTTTAACCCTAAAAGCCTTATTATAACTCACAGAAAAAGCAAGGTATCCACTTATAATAAGCATGAATACACCTATAAACATAAGACTAAATATTCCACCTATTGAATCACGCATACACTATATTCTCCTATTGGAATTTATTGATTGGGCCATTCTTGTGTTCCTTCATGGTCTGTAGAAACATTATCTATATCAGACCATTGACTATTAATTGAATTTTTAATTTGTGGCCATAAAACTGCTCCAAAAAAACCCATAACTAACGCTATAGCTACTATTGTAATTACTGTTAAATTTAATTCTCCAGTTGCTGCTTTCATATAGAAAAACACATCCTTTCATATTATATATAATTAGTATACCTCAAATATTAATAAATAACAATATTTTTAATTTTTTATTTTAGTAATTAAACATTTGTAACATTGCAAATAATATAACAATCATAACACCAACACCTGTACAGACAAGCATTATCATTGTTAAACTTTCCATTTTATCAAGTCTTTCTTTATATTTAACTTCTCTTGCTTTATTTTGTAAACTTGACACTGATCTTGAAAACATCATAAGTCTTTCTTGTTTTCGCTCTTGTGAACCTATACCTAAACGATATAAAAGTCTCATCATTCTCATTGAATCTCTTACTGGATAAGTATTAGCAAATTCCATATAAGGTTCAACTGATGCATCTCCTGCATTTACTCTTTCAACTATTTTTCTTAATCCAGGTTTAAATACATCAGGTGCATCATCAATTGATTTACCAATTGCTACTGGAACAGTATAATGTTGGATTAATATTTCCAAACTCTTTAAATAATATGGTAGTAATATATCTATTTCATGTAAATGTTTTTTATAATATGATTTTAGTGAACTATAAGTTGATTTAAATACTAAAAATGCTATTACAATTGCTATAATTACATTTACAAATTTAATTTCTTTCATAAAGAATATTAATACTACAACTAATGAAATTAAACAATTTCTAATTCTATTTCTAAATATTATATCTGGGTCAGCTTCATCTCCATACTTGGCATAAACATAAAAATCAAAATCTTCTTCACGTAATAATTCAAAATATTTTTCATTATCTTTTAGAAATTTTTTGCCATCTATTGTTTTATTATAAAACAATATAAATATAATTATTCCACATACTATAATTATCGCCATTATTCAGCACCTACATTCTCATTATAATATATTTCACCTTTTAATAAAAAAGCTGTGTTTATAATTAATACTGCATGTAGTACTAATTTACATAATAAATTATCAAGTAATAATAAGTATTCCTCATCTCCAAGTAAAAATTGTACTGTTATAACCATTAAATATAACATTACACCAAAACCCAAAAATTGCTTATGAAAGGTCTTTCTATCTATTCTATCTCTATATACACTTTCTACTAACATATCAATATCAAGCTGCATATTTTCCAAACTATCCATAGAATTTTGTGCACCTTCTTTTGTTATTTGTAAAAAAAGTTGATGCATATTTTTAACTATATAATATGGATATAAATTACTAAAATATACTAAAGATTCATCTATACTACCATTTTGATAAGCTAAATCAATCATATGATTAACATCAGTTTTAACAGGATCATCTAAAAGTCCTGAATCCCTAACACCTTCTATTGCTTTTACAAAAGATTGTGTAGTTGCAAATTCCATAATGGTATTTGAAGTATATACTTGTATTTGTTCAAATAAAAATTCACTATATTCTCTTTTACATCTTAAATATGCTAAATATGGGACAAAACAAATTGATACTATAGTATAAAAAATTGACGTTGGAATGCTATAAAAATATAAATATGAAACGATAGCTGTTCCCCCTGCAATAGTTACAACTTGAATTGCATATTGCCTAGGAGTATATTCTCTTCCAAGTTGTTTAGTTTTTTCTCTTACAACTTTAAATGAGTATGGTGCTACTCTATCATATACAGATCCTAATTGACTACTAAAAAACTTTGATAGATCTTGTCCTTGATATTTTCTAACAAATAATATAAGTAGTGCTATTAATAATAGTAGAAAAAATACCATTTTATTTGCCCCTTTCCATTAATTTATTATACTTGTCCTACATTTACTGGATTAACAACTGGTGGAGTTGGCACTTTAGTTTGTACCATTGTTTGAGTAGGTTTAATATTTTGATTTTGTATTCCGGTTTGTACATTTACATTCTGTACTTTTGGTATAGCTGGATTAACAGTTGGTGGTACTACAGATTGTACAGGTTTTTGTTGAGGCGTAGGAACTGCTTGAGTAGGTACCCCTGTATTAACTATTTGAGGCTTTGGTTGTTGGATATTTTGATTTACAGGTTGTTGTTCATTATTAGCAAGAGATTTCTCTACATTTGCAGCTATTACACTTTCAATATCTATATCTTTCATATGACCAGTTACTGAATTAATATCAATATTTTGATTTTCTAAATATTCTATTAAGTGTTCACTAGGTCTAGATTGAATAGGTTCTTGTCCATATATTTTTTTATATATAGTATGAGTTTGAGGATTATTATCATCATCAACATAGAACTCAACTACTTCATCAATTTCACGATGAAATTTTCCATATTCTTTACTATAATATGCTTTTATGTGTATACCAAGTTGAATATATCTATATATTGTATTTAAAAATTGATTAACTTCTTGATCTGTTTCCATTAAACTATATAAACGATATGGAATAGCACTTGCTTTATCAGCATGAATTGTTGATAAAATATTATGTCCTGATGATATAGAGTTACGTACAGCACTAACTGCTTCAGCACTACGTACCTCTGATAATAAAATCCATTTAGGATTTTGTCTCATACATGTAACTAATACATCAGAATAACTAGCCACATTATTTGTTTTCATTGCTACAATATCTCTTTCAGGAAATATTTTATCCAAGTGTAATTCCAAAGTATCTTCTATTGTTATAATTTTTTCATCTGATTTAGTATGACTTGCTAGATATTTAAGGAATTCAGTTTTACCAGAACCAGTTTCTCCACAGACTAAAATATTACAGTGTCCTTCTACACACTTTATTAAAACATCATGTATATCTTGAGTGAAATAATTATCTTTTAATAATCCTTCTTTTTTAAGTCTTATTTTTGCAGGTGTTTTACGTATAACACAAGCAATTCCATTAGTTGCAATAGATTGATGTACAAAGTTAAAACGTAATTCTGTAGATTCTGCATCTAAAAATGGTTTTGCATTATTAAAAGTTGTTCCCATTACATTTGAACATTGAAATGCTAATTTTTCCATAAATTCTGCAGTAACACCTGGTATTTGTTTTCTAATAGAACCTTGAGTTAGAGAACGAATCCAAATTTGTCCGCGGTTGCAGAATGAAATATCAGTTATATCATCATCATCTAAAAGAGGTTGCAATGGCCCAAAATCTAGCTTATCAAAAATGTTTTCATCCACACTAACTCACTATCCTTCCCTATTATATTCTTTTTATTCTCCTGTCCATACAGTAATATTATTAATGTAGTCTTTTAATTCTTTACTACTTAATTTTAATTCACCTGGATCATCTTTTAAACTTTCATCAGTTGGTACAGGAATTAATGTTGTATCAACAGATCTTAAATATTTAGATTTCATAAGTAAAATATAATATTCATCAGGTACTGCAAAAATAATAGTTGCTGGAGTACCTTTCTGATCCAAATTAGCAAATACATTATCACCATTTGCATCTTGTACTGCTAAAACTTTAATATTTTGTAATAATTTACCTACCATAATCTTATCTGTTGTTACGATATCAGATCCTTCGGCAGTAGCTTCTTGAGCTTTTAAATATAAATCAATATAATTACCTGGTGCTATTGAATTACCATAAGTTGTTTCTGTAGTAACAGAAAGATAAAATAATACATAGCCTTTAGGATAATCATATATTATTGAATCTGGTAATTGATCCTTTGTTACAATTAATCTTTTATAAAATAAACTACCCTCTGGTATAATACTATCAGCGCTAGAATATTTATCTATAACATCACTTCTATTTGTAAATGCCATACCATCTGATACTGTTTGGCTAGAAACACTTTTAGTTCCTATCATTTCACTAGTAATTTGAGTTCCTGGTGATATTGTTTCTTTTGCATAAGGAACTTCTATAGGAGTTATTGCTTTATTTACTTTAGAGTTATATCCAAAATATAATACACATACTGCTGCAACAACTCCTAATATTGTTACTGTGTTTTTATTTGCTAAAAATTTCTTTATACCTACGCCTAAATTTCCCATTTTATTCTCCTTTATTATTCTTTTCCATATACATTTCCAGTTTGTTTAAGCTTTGTTGCTACTGGGTTTTCTTTTACTTCTGATACTAATATACCATCAAGTCTATTTTGAATGATTACATTATTATTATCTTCAGCTTTTTTTTGATCTTCACTTGTAAAATTAGTTCCTGCAGGATTCCAACTTTTATTACCTGCCTTTACTTCTACACTAACTTTAGGTGGAACTTCATTAATATCAACCATTCTTATTTCATAATTTCTTGCATTGTTTACAGCGTTAGCAAACCTAAAGATAAAGCTTTCAACAAATTTTTCTTTATCCATTCTTAAAGTACCATTTTTGTAATAATAATTATAATCAATAGCATCAGTCATAGCAGCTTGAGTTGATTCTTTTAATGTATAATAATCAAGCTCATTACCCATTGAATAATTTCCTATTAAATTAATTCCTGCTAAAGCTATAATTCCTAATAAAATAATTCCTACTGTTAAAAATGCTTTATTCATATCATTTCACCTCGCTATAATTACCTTAATTTACTTATATCCTTATAATTATTATTTGTACCTTGTCCATTTGATATTGGTCGTACATTAGAAGCATAATTTATAATTATCTTACTTCCATTTTTAAAGCTTTTACCATTCAAATCATCTATCACTTTACTAGTATATCTTAAAAGTCCTAATATTTTTGGATCTTCCTTAAAATTACCAGTATAATCTGTATATTTATGGTTTTTATATTCATTTTTTATGTAATCTATTCCTTCACTAGGTATATAAATATAGTAATCAGATTCTGTAGTTGAACTATATATAGTTTCATCTTTTTCTTCACTTCTTAAATATTCAACATATTTTTGTGGATCTATACCATATGTTTGAGAATATTGATTATTATTATCTATACCAGCTACTATTTTTGCAGCACTTGTCCAGTTATATCCTTGTTTTTGATTGCTATTTTCAGTAAATAATTCACCTTGATCTATAACTTTAAATTTATATGATTGATTCTCATGACAAGGAGGATTTTTACAACCTACGTCATCTCCTGGAGGAGGTATAGGTATGTTATCACTATCACTACTATTATCATAAATTCCATAGAAACATGAATAATTTATTGTCCAATTATATTTACCAAAATTTAAGGCTTGAGCTTGAATATTATTTTTTATTGTTGGCTCTTGTATAGTTGGATATAAAAGGTTTCCATCTTTATCTTTTGTCTGCTCGTGCCAATGCCACCATGCAACATTTATATTACTACTATCTCTTGGGAAACAATATGTTTGTCCATGAGGTGCAGAACCAGTTTTACATGTAGAATCGTATTCTGGTTCTAATGATTTATCATTTATCCAAGTACCTGGGAATGTTATTGTAGTTTGATATTGTGGACTTTGTGTAGTTCCATCATAACACCAACCTAAAATACCATATTTAGATTTAGGTTCTTCACTATCAGCTGGAACAAACATTGAAAAGACATGACTTGAAGGAGGATCTTTTTTATTTTCATCACAAATATTGTTTTCTGATATAGGATTTGTATTTCCTAATTCAGTTTTTCCATTTTTTTCTACTTCATTATTAGTATTACTATCTCGAGGATTTATTATTTTTATTTTGAAATCAGCTGTTTTTTCTGTTTCTTTACAGTCAGCTGATACTTGACAACTATCAAGTGCATCAGCAATTATTTTCATATCACTTTTAGTTGTGGTTTTGTCACTATTTTCTGCTATATTTAAGTTATTTACAAATGCATCAGGTGTTAGAGAATTTTTTGCACTACATCCTGTATATTCACATATTTCACCACAATGCCAATTAGTACTTGCTTTATATTGTCTTTTTACACCATCTTTATCAATATAATATGTAGCATTATTATGTGGATCTTTATCTAACACAGCTAAAATTAATTGTTTTGTAGCAGCTTTATCTCTTAAATAGAATGGTGAAGCTTTTCCTAATGCACACCAAATATCTTTTTTATTCTTATAATTACTACAATTTAGGTCACTCTTCCATTTAGATCCATCTTTATTATAATGTCCTTTTGGATATAATGCTTTAGCTTCAAAGAAATATTCTGAACACCAATCAAGATCATTTAATATTTCATTTTGTGTATCACATTTACCTACAGCTGTAGATTTACTACTATAACCTTTAAGATTTTTTTCATCCCAAGTATGTAAATCTTTAACCTCTAATAAATTATTACTATTGTTTTTTTCTTCAAATACTAGATTACTTAATTCTGATTCTTCTATAGCTTTATCATTATTACTAGTTTTTTCTATATTATTTTTCTCAACATCTTTTTTATTATTTTCATATACTTGTTTATAACATTTATTTATACAACTTTGACTATATTTTCCATTATCACACTCTTTTATACATTTATCAAAATCTTCAGATGGCCCAGCTTGTGTATGATTTTTTTCTCCAGAACATATAGGTATAGGAGAACACATTTCTTTTTGAAGTTTTCCAACCAATCCTCCATTAGTATTAGTATTAGAACCTTCAATTATCTCTTTATTATATTTAACACCACATTTAGTTTCACTTTTTACTGTAACTTTATACGAAATACATATTCCTGCTATAGCTGCTACAGGAGGATCGTACTCAACAGTTAAATGTTCATAACATATTGTATTACATATAGTTGGAGATGATCCATCAGATAATGGCTCACTAGTTGCAATAGGTTTATCTTCAACATATAAATATTGTTTACTACCAATGCCCTGTTTCAAATCACTTTCACATTGCAAACTAACATTTGTATTAGAAACTGTTTTTACATTTTTATCTGCTTGTAAGTCAGTAACATGTTTTTTTACTTCATCATATGTATTAGCATAGCCTGATGTACTTTCTGATTTTTTTGATAATTTTTTACTTTTATAATACATTTCCATAGCACTATTTGCAAGTTGAGCTATCTGCTGTTCAGTTATATTAAATGCAACAGATTTTTTATTGCAATAAAAGGTTCCTAGTAATGGATCATAGTAATGTTGTTGATAATATGCTCTTTCTGCTTCTGGAACTGTATATTTTTTATCATCAGCAGCTATTTTTTCACCAAGTTCTGTTTTTGAATCATATTTTCCATCACGAGCATTAATACAAGCTTCATTATATTCTCCATCTATTCCTCTTAAATTTTTAACTTCTATAGTTTCGTCTGGATTTTGAATATATTCTGATGCAGAAACACCAGATAAAGCCATTACACCATCTGCCATTCTTGTTTGTTCTCTTCCGTTTATACATGATACTTCAAATTTTTTACCTTTATCATTTTTACATTTTTTATTAGTTTTTGTATCCTTTGATAAATAAACTACAACAAGAGCATCATAGCCAGGATTTAGCTTAACATTTACAACATTATCCCCACTATCTCTGGAAACTTCAATTGCCTTATACTTTTTTTCTAATTTTTTAGAATCACTTGCTATCTTTGTTTTATAAACTTTTAATCCATCGTCTAAATCATCATTATCTAAATCATCAATATCTTTATCTAAATTAATAAAACTACTATCATCAAGTGTTCCATATTTTCCATAAAATACTCTAATTCTATAAACTGCATTTTGAGTAAGTGCTGCTTTTGGAACTGTTATTTTTATATTTCTTGGTTCACTACTATTTACATACTCATGGAAACCATTATACCATGCTTTTTTTGAGTATTTACTAACATCAATTGATATTTTAAAATCTGATTTGCATATATTATTTGCACATGTTTTGCATTTTGCAGTAGTACAATTAGATCCTTTACCATTAGCTGATTCTCTAACTTCAGCAAAAGTATTTTCGGGACTAATTAGAAATAATAACCCTATGCATATAATTAAACTTAATATTATTTTTTTAATTTTCATTTAAATCGTCTCCTTTTAATATTTTTTTTATTTTATTATAGTTACTTTTTTCAGTAACTTTATAATTATTTATTATTTCTAATTTTCTCACTTGTCTTGCATCTACAACAAAGGAATAATCAGAATCACCATAGAATCTTGTGCAAGTGACTAAAGTTAATATTTTGTCGTCTTCAGACACATCCACATTAAATTTAAAATAACTTCTATCTATGGAATTTTTTATATAGTCCCTTTTTTCTTTTTTATCTATATTATATAATTCAACATCTTCTTCAGGTTGTAAGTATACTGCATATATTTTAAATAAATAATTTTTTCCATTTATTGTATATTGAATATACTTATTATCTTTTACAAAATCATAATAGATATATGACATTAACTGTTCAAATCTAGCTTGATTTTTATCTGCAATTAGTGGTTTAGAAGATACGTTTCTCATATTATGTGATAATAGTACAGTTCTATTTACTAATTTTTTATTATCTTCAAAACTCCATCCTAAATCATATGACGGATCACTAATATCTTCTATACTATTATAGTAAAATATAGGAAAATCAATATTAGTTCCTTGTACTCTTAACCAACCTAAAGGTTTAGATACTACATTACTAAAATTTGATTTTGTAATTTGTTTTGTTCTATCTTTAGTTCTATAGTAAGGTCTTAATATAATTATTGATAATAAACATGCCACTAATACAATTATAATAGTTATAGATTTTGGTTGTAATTTGTTTTTTAATTTTTTTTTGTTCTTCTTCATATATTTACACCTATCATATATATATTAATTTGTAATTGTATAAGGCTCTGATATTGTACCTTTTCCATTTTTTACTATAACATTTTTATTTAAATAACCTACTACTCTTATTTCAAATTCAGATTCTTTATTATATTTACCACAATAAATATTTTTATTTAATGACATCGCACAACTAATATTAGAATCTGTTGAATGATTTTGATACCAATAATTTGTGTCAGTAACACTGGTTCCAAATAAATCATACATATTTGGTAAGTGAAGTTTAGATGTATATGTCTTATTTGCTATTTTACCATTATAACTAATATTTTTATTATAATTTAATGTTTCTATTTTTTCTTTTTTGAATAATGTTGTTTTTATATTAGATGTTAATTCATTATTTAATTTATATCCTATATTTTCTTTTTCACTAGTACTATAATTTATTTTAGTTTTATTTGTATAATTGGAATCATATTCTTCAACAACATCATCCATAATTATTTTTGTTGTATTATCTTCTTCTTTTCCTATAACTCTCCAATTATAACCAGAATATGAAATATAATCTCCAGATTTAGCATTTGATATACTATCGCCTGTTTTTAAAGTATTGACATTACCTTTTAAAACATATGGATTATCTGTATTTCCATTTCCTGTAGTTATATAAGAATCCTTTTTAATATTTAAAACCGGATATATAACTAAATTTAAATTATTACTTTCTTTCAAATATTTTTCTTCCATACCAAATGTTATTGTTTTTTCTGTAGATGCTGGATTACTTGTCCATGTTTTTGATAAACTTCCTACATTATAACTATCATCTGATGATTTAGAATTATTTATATCTGCAACTGATAGTAACCCTACTTTTTTCTTTTTTCTTGCATAGCTATTACATTTTGTATAATCTTTAGGATTAGATATTTTTTCATCACACCATTTACTATCTACTATATATTCTTTAGCGCTATCAGAAAGTTTATTGTAGAAATAATCGTTTAACCACTCATCAACACTATTATAATCTACTGCTGCTAATGGATCAGTAGAAACTACTTTTACTGTTTCATCATCATTAAGTCCTACTATTTTAAATAATATACCATCTAGTTTAATATAATTGTTTTCATTTGTTCCTTTATATACATTATTAGTCTTTTTAGTTTCTTTTTTTACTATTTTATCTAATACTTGCTCTACTTTTACTGTCCTTATTTTTATAGTTTCATTATTAAAACTATCTCTTACTTTATATGTAACCTCATATGTTCCATTTTTATTTGTATTTACTTTAGATGTATCTATAGTAACTTCACTTGTTTTTATATTACCATCAGTATCATCAACTACACTTTTTACACCTAAATCTTTATATTTATCACCTTTTTCTATAGTAATAATATCATTACCATTTAAAGTAATTTCTGGTCCTTTATGATCAACTTTTGATGATAAGATTCCACATTTTAAATATACATAATATTTATATTTGTTATCTTCTTTTCTAACTTTTCCCCATGATAATTTAGAATCACATTCTTTAGAAGTATATGGTGATCTTAAATCCTCACTTATTAAATCTTTATCATATAATTTTTGTAGTGTTACTGTTCTTATTTTTTCACCTGTTGGTAATAGACTATTATTTATTTCATAATATCTTTTAGTAGCCTCTCTTACTTTTTCTTCTGCTTTTTTAAATTTAAGTAATGGACTTGCTATTAAAAACCATATAATCAATAATATTACTACTACAATAATTATTATTTTTATATTTTTACTTTTTTTATCTAAATCTTTATCATTTGATTTACTATTCATATTTATCTCCTATCTTATTTTATAATAATATTTTTGATTTCTAACTGTATATATAATTTCTATATCTTTTGATTTTTCTATTTCACTTGGAACTTTAATATATACATATTTTCCTAAATAATCTTTATTTTGCAGTGAATCTTTAATTTTTATTTCCTTGGCTATATTCTCACTATCTATATATTTAATTTTACCATAACTAGAAGAAAAGTCAATTAAATTTTGGCCTTCATAATTATCTGACGAAAACTCTATTTTTAAATTTTTATAATTAGGGTCTGCTGCAATTGTTTTTGTTTTTATCTCACATATATCATTAGCATCACATGATTCAATATTATATTCTGAATTATCTTCTATAACTACTTTTTCAAAAGTAATATTTTCTTCATCACCATTTGGAAATTTTATAGTCATTTCTTTACCTATTTTTTTACTAGGATTTATATTAATTTCAGAAACATCTATTAGTTTAAGTTTAATTTTTCTTAAATATTGTTTTTTAGAATTTTTATATTGTTGGTAATATAAAACAAAATTATTTTTATTTAAGTTCTTATCAACTTTAAATACCATTGCAAAGGTTCTTTTTTCTCCTTTATTAAAAGCTCTATTACTATAACTATTACCAATATCATCAAAGTTTTTAGAATACATTCCTTCTGAAAATGTTATATCTTTATTTCCATTAACTAAATGAAAGTTATTTGAATCTAATTCTCTTTGTCCACTATTATTTATAATAGTCATATTAAGTATTACAAAGCTACTATTTTTTTCTATAATATTTCCTGTTTTATCTTTATTTGTATAATAGCTTTTATTTATTGTTATAGTATATCCGTTAGCATTTAAGTTTTTAGTTTCTTTTATAGTCTTATGAGCTATACCAAAATAGTAATAAGTATAACCAATTAAAGATATTCCTGCTACTGAAATAACAATATTCATAATGAATTTATGTTCTTCATAGAAATAACCAATTAATCTTAATACTTTTTTATAACTTCTCTTAAATCCTTCTTTATCTATATTAATATTTATTTCAAATTCTTCTCTATCATTTTTCTCTAAATCAAGGAATTCTTGATCATTTTTAAATCCAAATTTATTTAAATCAAGTCCTGTAATTCTAATAAATAAAACTATAAATGATACATATTGTGGTAATGTTGCTAAAAATAAAAAGTCATGTATCGCTCTTGCAGGCGCAGATGTTGCTAATTCTCCTTTTGAAAAATAGCTTTGAGTATAACTAAATATTAAAAATACTGCAAAATAAGTTAATAATAAAATTATATATGATTTCCATGGTTTATTTTTTCTTTTTAATAGTACTATTAATGTTATAACTATAGCAATAATTAAAATAACAGCTATATAAAATAATAAACTAGTATATTGGGTTATAGGTTCTAACTCTGGATCATAACTTAAGTATTTTGTAAATTCATTTATAAATCCAGTTAATTGAGATGTTTTATAATATATAAAAATACATAATAGAAGTAAGATAATATGTATCTTTTTAAAATTTTTTATTAAAAATGCATATGGTTTTCTAAATATCATTTATATCCCTCCTATTATCCTATCTTTTTATATTATAACTTATTTATACAAAAAATAAAAGATATTTGCTCAATATCTCTTATTTTTCTAAATAGTCTTCTCCTTTATGTGGTTCTACTCTTAATAAATCATTATAATCTTGTTGACGCAATACTTCATATATAACAATAGCTGCACAATTTGATAGATTTAAGGCACGTACATCTTTGGTCATAGGTATTCTCATACAATATTCTAAATTATCTTTTAAGATTTCTTTTGGTATTCCTGTAGATTCTTTTCCAAAGATAAAGTATAACTCTTCATTATTTTTATTTTCATAATTAAAACTTGTATGTGGTTTTTTACCATACCTTGTAAAGTAGTAATATATACCTTTATTTTTAGATTTAAAGTCTTCAAAATCTTCATATATTTCATAATTTAATTTATCCATATAATTTGCACTACTTCTTTTTAGGTGAGCATCATCTAAAATAAAACCTAATGGTTTAATTAAATGTAATTTAGTATTAGTAGCTACACAAGTTCTCATAATATTACCTGTATTTTGAGGTATTTCAGGTTGATATAAAACTATATTATTCATAATTAATTCCTCCAAAAAAGGAGATTACTCTCCTACTTTATTTTCTTTTAATATTTTATCTACTTCACTAATAGTTAATTTGTCATCTTTACTACCTTGTACCATATCTACTATAACTCCATCTTTAAATACTATTAGGGCAGGATAATTATTCTTTAATTCTTTTTTATATTTATATGTATTATTAAATCTATTTGTAAATTCTTTTGTAGATGTATCACTTAAATTTACATATGTAATTGCCTCTTCTAATGATTTTTTAGTAATTAACTTTTTAAAATTCTTTTCAAACTTTCTACATTTATCACTACTTGCAGTACATAAATAAATTACAACATCTGAATTTTCTTGTATATAGTGATCTGCTTCATCACTATTTATTTCTAATAGTGTATCTCTAATAACAGGGATTTCTTTTTGATATTCATTATATGCTTTATACCAACTGTATAAATACCATATTAGTAAAAACATCGCTATGAATATAATAGTTAATATAACATAATTTTTAGTAGGTATTTTTCTTAATTCATCTTTTTTAGTCATATTACCACTCTCCCTATAATTATATTTTATCACAAATTTATATAATTAGTAATAATAAAATAATATTATGTAAATTGCTTTACAGTATCAATAATTTCAGATTCATCTTCATCATAAAAATCTAATCTTTTTATAAATTTAAATTTATATGAAGTATTTCTCTTTTCATAATTTAAAATATGAGTTAAATTATTTTTATAGTATACTTTAAAGCATCTTTTTCTTTTATCAATTAGATCATAATTATAATTTTTATCTAAATTAAGAATATTACCTTTTATAATCATATTCTCTACTCTACCATATACTAATATTTCTAAAGGAGGAAAAAACCTAAATTTATCTATAAAATTATTATATAGATTTTTTATTTCATCACTATTTAATTCAACTGATACTGGAATAGTTTTTAATCCATTTAATAATAAGTAATATGCAGTATAAATATTATATACATTTAATGAATAGTTACCTATTAAATTTTTATTATTAAAATCTAGATATTCACTTATTAAACTATTTTTAACAAGATTAGATTCTATATTAAATTGATTTCTATCTAACATATAGTATATTTTTTCATTATCTTTATATTTATTGTATAGATCTAAATCATTTATATATATTCTTTTAAAATCTAATTTAAGGCATGTTAGTAGTTGTTTTTCATTATTAATGCTACATACTAAATAGTTATTATTACTATTAATATCTAACTTGTTAAATATAACTTTATTCCTTTTTATATTTCTTTTACTATAACTTCTATTA
This sequence comes from uncultured Bacilli bacterium, assembly GCA_947632545.1. Taxonomy (GTDB): domain Bacteria; phylum Bacillota_I; class Bacilli_A; order RF39; family UBA660; genus UMGS995. The sequence continues at coordinate 34,515 of CANRPP010000002.1, forward strand.
TTGATTAATTTATCTACTGCTTTTCTTCTTAATTCATTTATCTCTTTTATAGGTATAAATATATTATCTGAAATATCTATAATAATATCATTACAACTAAATGGAGTATTACCTAACTTTAATAAATGCTTTTTTATATCTTCTTTTGTTATAGGATAATTTTTAGCAGATAAAACGACATTTCCTTCTACTTCTACTTTATTACAATTATCTTCTAATATGACTTTTATTTTATTATTTTTAATTGCTTTAAAAGATATTTTTATATCTATCTTTTTTAAATTATATTTATTTAAGGAGTTTACTAACTTATAATCTAAAGTTTTAAAAACACTATCTTTTGTAGTTAGGCCTATTTTATTATCTATATATACTATATCATTTGATGAAGATATTAATTTATTATTTTTATCATATAAATAATTAACTATTAAACCTTTTTTACTTTCCATAAATCTAATTCCATCGAATTGGTTTAATTCTTTAGTTAATTTAATTTTTATTTTAGATTTAGTAATATCTATAACTTTACCTATTTCTAAACCTATATGATTAGGAGTATCAATATTCATTATAGAACTACTATTAAATAAATGACCAGTAGTAAAACTTCTATTATAAATTGTTTTTAATTTATCTAATTCATCTTCTATATTAAATTTTTCTTTATCTATTAATTTTCTATAAAATTTTGTTATAAATCCAACATATTCAGGACTTTTCATTCTTCCTTCTATTTTAAAACTTTTTATATTACTTTTTAATAGTTTATCAAAATCATAACTTGTATTTAATTCTTTAGTACTTAATAAATATTTATCTTTTATAATTGTTTTATTATCTTTTACTAAATCGTATTTTAATCTACAACTTCCCGCACATTCTCCACGATTTCCACTACGAGTACCTATCATACTACTCATTAAGCAATTTCCTGAATATGATATACATAATGCTCCATGAATAAATACTTCAAGCTCTATAGGAATATCTATTTTTTCTATTTCTTCTAGAGTTAATTCACGAGATAATACTACTCTTTTTACACCTAAATTATAAAACATTTTAATAGTATCTATACTAGAATTATTTGTTTGAGTTGAGGCATGTATTTCTAATTTTGGATACATTCTTCTTACTAAATTAATCATTCCAAAATCTTGCATTAATATAGCATCTACTCCATTTGAATATAAAAAATGTACTTGATTTAAGAACTCTTCTACTTCGTTATCTTTTACTAAAGTATTCATAGTTACATATACTTTTACTCCATATAAGTGAGCAGTTTTTATAGCATCAACTACTTCTTCATTAGAAAAATTTTTGGAATACGCTCGTGCACCAAATTTTTTTAAACCTAAATAAACAGCATCCGCACCATTATGTATAGCTTGATATAAACATTCCATATCTCCAGCAGGAGATAATAATTCATGTACCATAATATACACCTCTATTTATAATTATAATAACATATTAGAAATTAAATATAAATTATTTAGCATATATTTTATTATGAATAGTAATAATTTGTATTTAATTAGACGACTTAATTTTGAGAATTTAATATGGATAGTATTCATAATAATATCTTTATTTGATATTTATGGAGATGAATTAATTAAAAAAAATTTAAGATATAATGATAAAATAGCTTTAAAAAAAGCTAATAAATTATTTTTAAATATAACTATATTTTCTATATTAATATATATTTATTTTTTTATGAGAAATTATAGTGATTATAAAAGATATAAAAATGAAAGTTATGAAGTAAGGCTTGTAGGTAGTACTTTTATTTTAATTGGAACTTTATGTTTTTTATATTTTCAAATTAAAAATAATGACCCTATTGATTCAACTTCCAATGTCTGATTTTAATTCTTCTATTTCTTTATTTAGAGCATCTACCATTTTTTTTAATAATTTTATACTTTGTTCACTACTAATATTATTCATATTATTTCCACTTCTTTCTTGTTGCACTTGTTTATAAAATGCATTTGTACATAAAACTTGTGCTGTTAACATTAACCAATTTCCTAAAGCATTTTGTTCATTTGCAGTTAAATCATCTATTAATAAATAACCTACAACTACAGCACTAAATGAAAATAATTTAGGAGAAATATTAGGAATAATATTCATATAATCACCTATATAATATTATATTATTAAAAGCTATAGAATATATTTTATTATGAATGAAACTTCTAAAAGATTAAAACAAATAAGTACAGAAAATAAAATATGGGTTATTTATTTATTAATAATAGGATTAAGTTATTATAGTAATTATTTTGAAAAAAATTATTTTTTATATCATAATAATTATGATAAAGAAACTTATCGAAAAATTACTATACTTATTTTTAGTATTGCAGTAATAATTTATATTTATTTCTTTGTAGATAGTTATAATGATGTATTAGAAAATTATAATAATTTAAAAAAGAAAACTTATAGCGAGTTAAGTCTTCTTGGATCTACTTTAATATTAATAAGTGGTATCATATTTTTATATATTGCATTAGCTGATAAAGATATTGATGTTGAACTTGCATTTAATTAAATAAGATATAAAAAGGACCTGTAGTGATCTTTATTTCTTTAAAGATTCTATTTCTTTAATACTAAGTCCAGTAGATTCTGAAATAATATTTATATCTATATTATTTTTTAATAAAGATTTAGCTATAGATATAGAAGCTTCTTTTTGTCCCTCTATACGTCCTTCTTTATGTCCTTTTTTACGTCCTTCTATGAGTCCCTCTTTATGCCCTTTCTCTATTCCTTTTCCTATATATTCATCTCTTATTGAATTCTCTATCTTTCTATTATCTTCTTCGGCACTCATGTATTCTATATATTCATCTGGTACTACATCTTTTGCTATTTCTTCTATTTTCTTTTTCTCTAACTTTGTTATATCTGATACCATATTTTTATCCATTCCTCTTTTTAGTAGAGATTTGGCTACTATTTTTTGTCCTTTTTCTATTCCTTTCCCTATATATTCATCTCTTATTGAATTTTCTATCTTTCTATTATCTTCTTCGGCACTCATGTATTCTCTAAACTCTTCTTCTTCATTTACCCTTTCTATTTCACTCATATACTTTAACACCATCCTATCTTTTTTTGATAGATCCTCTAACTCTTCTGGTTGTAAGTTTAACATCATTATATATTTATTTTTTTCTATCTCTTTTTCATCCTTATTGTACCAAATTTCCATATATTTATCCATATTTATTTCATATATTATTAAGTTATTTATATATTTATTTTTATCTTCATCTTGGACCATATATTTTCTTATTAATTCTTTATATTTTAGTCCATAACTTATATTTATTTGTACTACTAATGTATTCTCATTATATGATTCTCCTTTTTTAGTACTATGGGAATATATATCACATATATATGAAAAGTTTCTTGGTTTTACATAACTTTCTGTACTTGTATTTACTTCTACTTCTATATATCCTATATTTGTTTTTAAGTTTAGATCTAGATGTTTTCTTTTTACATTTACATTATCTACATTTCTTTCTAGATTTAAATATTTTATTTCTTCTATTTTTACTTTTAGAATACTTTCTAATAATTTTTCTAATATATCTTTATTATTTTCATTCATAAAGACTTCTTTAAATGCTCTGTCATATCTACAGGTATAAAATTTTTCTTTTATCATATCATTTCTCCTTTTTCTATATATTTTTTCACACTAAAAAACTCCTTTTGCTTTATTATTTGCAAAAGAAGTTTTTTTCCCTTACTTTTTTATATATTTTCTTTAATTAGCTTTATTTCTTTTTTTACTTTATATTTTCTTAATCTATAATTTTTAGGTAAAAGTTCTAATATTATTTCTCTAGATTTTAATTCTTTTTTATAATATTCTTTAAATAATTTATCTTTTTTGGTAAAAAGTATTGGACCGAAGAAATAATCTTTTTTAGTATACTTTTTCTTACCTCTTTTTAATTTTATTATTTGATATATTATTTTTCCTTCTTTTACTAAAGATTCATCTTCTATATAAAAACCAATACTTGTAAAAAAACGTCTTACATCCTCTTGATAATTATTTGGAGATAGAATTATAGTATTTATTTTTTTTACAATACTAGGTTTATATTTAAATATTCCTATTATAGTTCTTCCACCCATACCTGATACTATTACTGTATTAATATCATCAGTATAAGTATCTAGACCATCTCCTAATCTAGTATCTATTTTATCTTCCAGATTATATTTTTTGATATTTTCTTTAGCATTTTTAAGTGGTCCTTCTTTAATATCAGCTGCAACTGCTTTTTTTACTTTACCTTCCTTCACTAGATAAATATCAAGTAAAGCATGATCACATCCAATATCTAAAATAGAGGAATTAGCATCTACTAAATCCCCTATTTTTTTTAATCTATCATTTATTTTCATTAGTCTGTTAGGAAATCCTTTAATTTTCTACTACGTGAAGGATGTCTTAATTTACGAAGTGCTTTTGCTTCTATTTGTCTAATACGTTCTCTTGTTACTCCAAATATTTGTCCAACTTCTTCTAGAGTTCTACATTGTCCATCATCTAGACCAAATCTAAGTCTTAAAACTTTTTCTTCTCTATCTGTTAATGTTAAAAGTACTCCTGCTAGTTCTTCTTTTAACATTTCAACTGTTGCATATTCTTCTGGACCCATTGTTCTCTCATCTGGTACAAAATCTCCCAAATGAGAATCTTCTTCTTCACCAATTGGAGTTTCAAGTGAAACTGGATCTTGACTAATCTTATATACTTCTCTTACTTTTTCTACAGTAATATCTAATTTTTCTGCAATTTCTTCATCGGTTGGTTCTCTATTTAATTCTTGAGTTAATTGTCTTTGAACACGTGCTAATTTATTTATTGTTTCAACCATATGAACTGGAACACGGATTGTCCTTGCTTGATCAGCAATAGCACGAGTAATAGCTTGTCTAATCCACCAAGTTGCATATGTTGAAAACTTATATCCTTTTGTAGGATCAAATTTATCCACAGCTTTCATTAAGCCGATATTACCTTCTTGAATTAAATCTAAAAATAACATACCACGTCCAACATATCTTTTAGCAATTGATACAACTAAACGAAGATTTGATTCAGCTAACATTTTTTTTGCTTCTTCATCACCTTCAACTGCTCTTTGAGCATACTCAAATTCTTCATCTGATGTTAATAAGTTAATACGACCAATTTCTTTTAAATACATTCTAACTGGATCATTTATTTTTATATCTTTAGAATTGGTTAAATCTTCTACTTTAATATCACTAGTAATTTCTTCTCCGCTAGCATCATCAGTTCCATCTTCTGATACGATATCAATATCTTCTTCAGTTAAAGCATTGTATAAATTATCTAATGAATCACTATCTATTTCTAATCCTTTAAGTTCACTAGCTAATTGTTCATATGTAATATATCCTTGTTGTTTTCCTAACTTAATTAATTTATCTTTTCTTTCATCTAATGTTTTAATTTCCCCAATCATGTCTATTCTCCTAACTTCAACTTCCTAATTTGTTCACTAATACGTGCTTGTTCCATTATATCAGGTTCTTCTTTTATCTTCTTTTCGAGTCTTTTAATTTGCTCGTTCATACTATATTCCCTTATTACTTTGAAATAAGCAAATAGTTCATCTTTTGTGATAGTCTCTTTATAATTATTTGAAACAATTTCATTTAAAAGATCTAACAAATCAGTCTTATCCTGCATATAAGTATAAAAATCCGCAATATTTATTTCTCCATGCTTCTTATAATAATAAATAACCTCACTAGTTAATAGTCTTGCCTCATTACTTGGAAATATTATTTTTTCATTCTCAACGGCAGTTACTACCCAATCATTATTTAGCATATAATAAATTAATTGCTCTACAGCTAAACTATACTTATCTTTTCGCTTCTTTTTAGGTTCTTTTTTTATTTCTATCTTTGATGCTTTAGTATCTTTTTTTAACTCTTTAAACCTTTTTTCCAGTGTATTATACCCTATATTGTAATCTTTTGCAAGTTTTTTTAATATTATTTCTACTCTTATTTCATCATTTATTTTAATAGTTTCTTGTAATACACTATTTATATATTCAGCAAGGGAAGATTCACTATTAAAATCTACATTATTTTTTAAACTATCTATTTTATAGTCACCAAAGTTAACTGCTGAATCAATTAAACCTTGGAATCTCTCTTTTCCGTTTGTTAAAATAAATGTATCTGGGTCATCATCATTTGGTAAGGTAACTACTTTTACATTTAATCCTTCATTTTGTAAAACTTCACCTATTTTTAAACTTGCCTTAACACCTGGAGAATCACCATCTAAACATAGTATTACATTATTAGATAATCTTTTTATAAGCATAATTTGTTCTTTAGTTAAGGCAGTTCCCATTAAAGCTACTGTATTTTTAATTCCTATAGTACTTGCCCTAATGACATCCATAAAACCTTCCATAATAATAACACTTTTAGATACTCTACATGTATCTTTAGCAATATGATAGTGATATAGACAATGCCCCTTTTTAAAAATAGATGTTTCTTTTGTATTTATATATTTATTTTGTTTATTTTCATTATATATTCTTCCAGAAAAGCCTACTATTTTTCCATAAGTATCATATAGTGGAAACATTATTCTATCTATATAAATATCTCTATCATCAATAGATAAGCCTATTTCATTTAATGTTTTTAAATCATATTTTTTATTAATTAATAAATTTGTTAAATCATTTTTTTTATCTAGAGAAAGTCCTATTTCAAATTCTTTTATAACTTCTTCTGTAATGCCTCTTTTACTTAAATAATCTCTTGCTTCTCTACCATAGGAAGAAGCTAAATTATTTTGAAAATACTTTGTTGAAAATAAATATGCATCATATAAGTTATCATATTTAGTATCTTTCTTTTTTATTTTAATATTTGAAGTATTAATACCTACTCTATCTCCTAAATCTTTTAATACTTCTTTAAATTCTTTATGTTCATAATCCATTAAAAATGTAAACACATTCCCACTAGCACCACAAGAAAAACATCTATAAATTTGTTTTTCTCTTGAAACACTCATAGACGGATTAGTATCATCATGAAATGGACATACACCAAAAAAGTTTTTACCTTTACTAACTAAAGGTATTCTTTCTCCAATAATATCAACTATATCTACTTTATTTCTTATTTCATTAGTTAAATCATTATTATTCATGGCCTTCTCCTAAGATATATAACTATTTCTTTTTATACCATAAATACACTTTTTTTTCAAGGAATAAAAGTATTTTTAAAGATTATACTATTAATAGGTGATTATATGAAATTAAATTTTAAAAAAATTATAATTAATTCCATCCTTATATTTATAGTTTGTAGTATATTTCATTTTATATATGATTTAATTCCATCTTTTTTAACAGCAATATTTTTTCCTGTAAATGAAAGTATATGGGAACATTTAAAACTTATCTTTACATCATGTGTTTTTTATACACTTATATCTAATTTATATTATAAAGATAAAAATGTATTTTTATTAGGTTATTTAAGAGGAATGCTTACTATTATAATATTACTTATTTTATATTTACCTCTTAGAAAGTTATTCGGAGAAATAATTTATATTACATTAAGTATTTTATTTATATCTATTTTAATTAGTGAAATTATAGTTAATAAGATACTAAAAAAACACTATAATAATTTAAATATTATAAGTGTTTTCTTAATAATTATAAATTTTATTATCTTTACATATTTAACTTATAATCCGATAAAAGATTTCTTATTCTATGATACTGAAAGTAATAAATATGGTATAGATATTTTAAATAAGTGATTTTCTCATGAAAGTATTTATAGTTTTATCAATATATATACTAATTTTTCCTTTATTTACTATTTTAATAAAACCAAGTCCATTTATAACTAAATCAGAATCATATTTTACAGTATAATCTACTTTATTTAAATCTTTTAAATAATCTCTATTTTGATTAATTCTTTTTACTTTTAAATCATTAGATATAAATAAAGTAAAACTATTTTTCTCACCTTCTATATAATCTAATCTAAATATATCTTCTATAACAATACTTTGTCCTTTTCTTAATTGATATGTTCGTGGTTTTATTTCTTTTTTAGGACATAATCTTTTTAACATTTTACTATCTACATAATTTAGAATAGATCCCATATCTACAAGTCCTGGTGTATCTATTAAAGTTAAATAGTCATTTATTTCTATTCGTACAGTATTTAGAGTAGTTGATGGTAAGGGAGACATTGTTAATTCTTGAGTATTATCAGAATAATTTTTAATTAGTTTATTAATTAATGTAGATTTACCTGCATTAGTATGACCTACTACATAAACATTTTTTGTAGTTTGATAAAATTTTATTCTTTTTAATAAGTAATCTATATTTAAATTTTTTTCTACACTAATTACAATAATCTCTTCAAAATGAACATTGTTTTCTTCAAAATATTTTAATAATTTTTCTTCTTTTACACTTTTTGGTAGAATATCTTTTTTATTTAAAACTAAAATCATTTTATTTTTTATATATTCTCTTATTTTTAAAATATCTTCTTCTAAATTTATTAAATCTGTAACATATAATACTAAATCTTTAGTTTTTCCTACACCTTTTAATATTTCTAAATATTCTTCATTTGATTTAGTAACTACTTGATATTCACCATAATTTTTCATTCTAAAACATCTTTGACATATATCATTTTCTAATGATGTCGTATAACCTTCCAAGAGGACATTTTCATCTTGTAAGTTAACACCACAGCCACTACATTTTTTACTTTTTTCATTCATAATATTTACCTCTTTCAAATATACCTCTTTTTCTATATCTATTAATAATCCATGATTCTAACTTTCTATTTAGATTTGTTATCTTTAAATCTTTTACTCCTAATGGATCTACTAGAATTGTTTTTATTTTAAAGTTTTTACCTGAAATTATATCTGTTATGATTTGATCACCTATCATTACCATTTCTTTTTTCTTTAGTTTATATATTCTTTTAATTCTTCTTAATCCAATAGTTAAAGGTTTCATAGCAAGACTTACTGCATCTACTCCTAAATCCTTCATATATGGTTTTATTCTTCTTTTTGTATTATTAGATATTATAAAAATAATAAAATCATCTTGTAATTTTTTTATAAGTTTACATGTCTTATCAGGACATTTCTTTTCATCTATTAACGCTAGAGTATTATCAAGATCAAATATTAAACATTTAATACCTTCTTTTTTTAATTTTCTATAATTAATAGAAAATATATCTTTATAATACATAGTAGGTTTTAAATTTCTCATATAAATCACCTTTATATATTATACAATAATTAATAAATTTTGACTAGTTATTAACCCTATGTGTTAGCATTTTACTATTCATATCAATACTATCAAAGATATAACCATTTGCTTTACCATATTCTATTATATTTTTTAAAGCATCTCTTGTATATGGTTTAATATCATGCATTAGAACAATATTTACTCTATCTTTTGATAGATTTTCAGTTACCATTTGATAGACTACACTACTTTCTTTAGTCTCTCCTGCATCACCACTTAAAATATTCCAATCATAATATTTATAACCTCTATTAAGAACTTCTTTTACAAGTTCAGTCATTATACCAGATTTATATCTTCTACTTATTGTATTATCACTACCACCAGGAAATCTTATAATTCTAGAGTCATATCCAGTAATTCTATAGACTCTATCATGGACTGACGCTAAATCATTAAAATAATTTTCTACTGATGAATAAACATATGAGTAATCATGTGTTGCGGTATGAAGACCCACAGTATGACCTTCATCATATTCTCTCTTTATTAAATAATCTGGTCCTCTATTTGTAACAAAGAAAGTTGCTTTTACATTTTCTTCTTTTAAAATATCTAATATTTTATCAGTAGTACCAATATTTGGTCCATCATCAAATGTTAAATAAATAGTACCTTTTTGGTCTTTTTGATAAACATTTACTTTTTTAGTTTTAACTGTTTTATTACCATATTCATCCTCTGCAGTATATTTAACTTTATAATTACCAGGTGTTGTTGTATCAACTTTTCCATATACTTTAGCTTTTACATTTTTAGTACAATTATCAACTACAGTATATTTATCATCATATTTATTATTTAATAAAATAGAAGGATTTTTACCTGAATTAAATTTTATAGTTGGTCCTTTTTTATCTTTATAATGAATTCTTTTAGTAATTTTAGCCTCATTAAAAGCTGAATCTTTTACTAAATATGTAATAAAGGCACCCTTTCTTATAACTTTTACTTTATTAGTAATATCTTTATCAATATTATCATAAGCTTTATAATCATTTGGAATATACTCATCATCTGGACATACATAAATATCTTTATTACTAGTTAATTTTATTTGAGGTTTAGTTAAATCTTTTACATAAACTTTTCTTGTAATATTTTTATATTTAGAACCTTCTGATACACTATATTTAATTTTATAAACACCTAATTTTCTAGTATTAATATTTTCATAAACACTTACACTATCTGTTATATCTTTTCCTTTATAATAAGCTTTATATCCTGGTTCATTATATTCTGAATTAAGATTAATTACAACATCACTATTTTTTAAGATAATGTTAGGATAAAATATAGTATCTATAATTGTATAGATAGCAATTATTATAAAAAATATAAATAATCCCAATAATATTTTTGAACCACCTGTTTTTTCCATAACAATCACCCTTGCTTTATATTATACTTATATTTTCCCAGAGTGTCCATAATATTATTCGTAATTATTATTTTTTATAAACTCTCTTAATATCTTTGTAAGAGCTCTTTTTTCTATTCTAGATACATAACTTCTAGATATTTTTAATTCTTTTGCAATAACTTTTTGAGTTTGTTCATCATGATTATTTAGACCATATCTTCTAATTAAAATTTCCTTTTCACGAGGTGTTAAAACATTCATATATTTATTTAATAATTTTATATTATCTTTTAAAGTTATATCTTCTATAAAATCTGGTTTAGGGGCTTTTAAAACATCCATTATAGATATTTCATTACCATCTTTATCATATCCAATAGACTCATTTATAGATATATTTTTTGTTGTTTTGTTATTACTTCTGAAGTGCATTAATATTTCGTTTTCCACACAGCGAGCGCAGTAGGTGGTTATTCTAACGCCTTTATCATTTGAAAATGTATCAACACCTTTTATAAGACCAATTGTTCCAATACTTATTAAATCATCTTGATCAACATATTTACTATCAAACTTTTTAACAATATGAGCAACTAAACGTAAATTATGTTCAATAAGTTTATTTCTAGCCTCCGTATCACCCATTTTTGCTTTTTTTATACATAGATCTTCCTCTTCTTTAGAAAGAGGCTCTGGAAATACTTGATTTGAATATGAACCTGTTAAAAATATTTCTTTTAAGAAATTAAATATTTCAAAAAACATAAAATCACCTAGTACATAATATGATAAAATTTGACAAATTATTTAAAAGAAAAAAAACTAGTATAAAACTAGTCAATTTCTTCTATTTTCATAAAGTTAGTATTCTTTTTACCAACGTTAGGATATCCTCCAGTGATAATAATTTTATCACCTTTTTCTAAAGCCATGAACTTTTTAGCCTCTTCTATACTACATTTTACAAGTTCATCAGTTGATTTAAATGTTGGAACTACTACTGGATATACACCCCAGTTTAATGCTAATTTACGAGCTGTTTTTTCATCTGGTACTGGTGCTAAAATATAAGCATCTGGTTTTAAGTTACTTATCTTTTTAGCAGTAAATCCACTCATAGTTGTAGCAACTATAACTTTAACGTCTAATGCTTCTGCGGCTTTTACTACACTTTTTGCAATTAAATCTGGTGTTTTTGGATTATCTTTAATGCAATATCTTCTAGCATATTCATTATAATTTTCTTCTGCAACTTCACTAATTTCTCCAAGATATTGACTTGCTAGATCTGGATGAGCTCCAATTGTTGTTTCATCACTTAACCAAACTGCATCGGCTCCATCAAATACTGCAGTTGATACATCTGTAAGTTCTGCTTTTGTTGGACGTGAATTTTTACACATACTTTTTAACATTTCTGTTGCAACTATACATATTTTTCCTTTTTCACGACATTTTCTAATAATCTCTTTTTGTAATATAGGTACTTTAACAAATGGAACTTCTACACTTAAATCTCCTCTTGCTACTATAATACCATCTGTTTCATCGATAATTGAATCTATATTTTCAATTGCTTTAGCAGTTTCTATTTTTGATAATATTTGCATTTCAGGTTTTCCATATTTTTCAAGTAATTTTCTTGCTGCTTTTACATCATCTGCACTTGATACAAATGAAATACCAAGATAATCACCATCATGTTCACAAGCATATTTAATATCTTCTTCATCTGCTTCTGATATAAATGGGATATTTAAATCAACACCTGGAATATTAGTACCACGTTTACTAATTAATGTAGCATCATCTAAAATTTTACAAGTTACTCCATCATCTTCTACTGAAGTTACTTCAAGTCTTACAAATCCATCATTTAAAAGAATAACTGTTCCAACTGTAATGTTATCAATTACTTGTGGAAAATTAAGACTTATTCTTTCTTTATTACCAAGTACAGTTTCTTTTACAATTCTTATAGTATTTCCTGCAACAAATTCTATTTCATTATTTTCAAATTCACCAGTTCTTAAATCAGGTCCCTTTGTGTCAAATAAAATGGCAATATTTTTCCCTAATTCTTTACGTGCTTTTAGTGCTAATTCTTCATCAATTTTTTTCTCTTCTTCTGTAGCATGTGAAAAATTAACACGTATACAATTCATTCCATTATTTACTAATTTTTTAAATACTTCCCAGTCTTGAGTAGCTGGTCCAATTCCACATATCATTTTTGTTTTTTTCATAATAATTCCCTCCAAAAATACCATTTAATATTATCATAATAATTTATAAAAATCAATATATTTATTTACTTTTGACAGTTACTACAATAGTATGTTCCTCTTCCATTTATTTTTATATTTTCTATTTTTTTATGGCATACTGGACATATTCCATTTTTTTTACCATGTATTAATAATTCATTTTGAAATAGACCATGTACTCCTTCACTTGAGGTAAAACTTTTTATAGTAGTACCTCCTAGTTTTATAGCTTTATTTAAAATAGTATTAGTATTATCTATAATTTTTTTACATTCTTTTAATGTTATAGTATTTGATTTTCTAAGTGGATTTATTTTACTTAAGAATAAAATTTCATCATCATATATATTACCTATTCCTGTTATGATACTTTGGTCTAATAAACTTGTTTTTATAGGAATAGACTTTTTTTGCAGTTTGTCATATAAATATTGTTCTGTTAAATTTTTATCATCAAATTCATACCCCATATCTTTAAGAGGTATTTCATTTAAATAGTTATTTTTATCTAATAAATGCATTTTCCCAAATTTTCTAACATCATGAAATCTCATTTCAGTTTTATCTGTAAATGTAAATACTACATGTTCATGTTTTTCTAATTTTTGATTTTTGTTTCTAAAAAAGAATTTACCTTCCATTCTTAAATGTATTAATAAGACATCTTTATCTAAATGTATAACTATCCATTTTCCTCTTGTAGTTATATTATTTATTTTTTGATTTTTAATTCTTTTTTTAAATTCTTTAGTACTAGGATTTACAATTATATTATCCCAATAGATATCTACTTTCTCAATTGTTTTTCCTATTATTTTTGTTTTTAATGATTTAACAACTGTTAAGACTTCTGGTTTTTCTGGCATATTATCACCTACTTTGCTTCATACCAATCATTACCTATTTCTATATCAACTTTAAGTGGTACTTCTAATTTATATGTATTTTCCATAATATCTCTAACTATTTCTTTTACTTGTTCTAATTCATCTTTATAAACATTAAATACTAACTCATCATGTACTTGAATAAGCATTTTACTTTTTAAGCCTAATTCCATAAATTTGTCATATATTTCAACCATAGCTTTTTTTAATATATCAGCAGAACTACCTTGTATTGGAGTATTAAGCGCTATTCGCTCACCCATACTTCTTACCATATAATTTTTACTTTTTAATTCATCTATAATTCTTGTTCTATTCATTAAAGTTTTTACATAACCATTTTTATAGGCATCACTTTTTGCTTTTTCCATATATTCTTTAATACCTGGATATGTTTCAAGATAATTATCAATAAAACTTTTGGCAGTCTTTATATCTACACCTAAATCTTCTGATAAGCCAAAACTACTTATTCCATAGATAATTCCAAAGTTAACAGCTTTAGCAGTTCTTCTCATAGCTTTATCTACTTTATCTAAATCAACATGATATATATCACTTGCAGTTTGAGTATGAATATCTATTCCTTTTTTAAACGCTTCTATTAAATTAGTTGCATTCGCAACAGCAGCAAAGATACGAAGTTCTACTTGAGAATAATCACTTGATAATATATATGAATTCTCATCTGGGATAAATGCTTTTCTAATTAATTTTGAATACTCATCTCGAGCTGGAATATTTTGAAGATTCGGACTAATACTTGATAGTCTACCTGTTCTTGTTAAAGTTTGTGTAAATATTGTATGAATACGATTATCATTTCTTATTTCATTTTTAAGACCTACTGCATAATTTGCATATAATTTAGCTACTGTTCTATAGTCTAGAATCTTACTAACTATTGGATGCATATCAATAATTTTATCTAATATTTCTTTACTAGTAGAATATTTATTATCTTTTACTTTCTTTGGATATTTTATTTCTAATTTTTCAAATAAAATTTCACCTAACTGTTTTGGAGACATAATATTAAATTCACATCCAGCTAGTTCATATATTTGCTTTTCTATAGTATGCATTTTTTCTTCTAATTCTTTACTAACTGAATCTAGATAATCACCATTAACTTTTATACCAGTAAGTTCCATATCCGCTAAAACAAATGATAAAGGCATCTCTATATCTTCATATAATTTTAATGCATCTTCCTCTTCTAATTTTTTTAAGATATCATCTTTTACTTCATATATAAATTTTGCTTTTTCTATAACTTCATTTTTTAAGGTTTCATCATCTACTTTTTTAGGTTTTTTTAAACTTCCAAACATATCTTCATATGGTACTATATCATAGGATAAATCTTTAGCTAAATAACTAATATCATCTCTTACATTATAATTTAATAAATATGCTGCTATCATAAGATCAAAAGTTGTATTTTTAATTTTTAAACCTAAATTATTTAAAGATATAATATTCTTTTTATTATCATATGTATATTTGTTATTAATTGAAGTAAAGATATCTTTATATTTTTCTATATCATCTTTTGGTATAAAGTAACCATATTTTCCATCATATAGTCCTATACCAACAATATTTCCTTTACTATAATTTTCTCCTACTATTTCAGTATATATTGAGTATTCTTTATTTATATCAAATTCTTCTATATCTTTTATTATTAATTCTTTTCTTATTTTTTTTGGTTCTTCTTTTTCTTCTTCTTTATTAAATTCTATTTTTTTAAGTAATGAATTGAATTCAAATTCTTTTAATAAATTAATATATTCTTCCTTTTTATATCCTGTATATTTTAAATCTTCTAAAGTAAAATCTAATTTTACATCTTTATAAATTGTTGCTAAATCATAACTCATATAGGCATTTTCTTTGTCATTTTCTAATTTTTCTTTTGTTTTTCCTGTAACAGTATCTATATTTTTATATAAGTTATCTAGGCTTTCATATTTTGAAAGTAAGTTAATTGCAGTTTTTTCTCCTATTCCTCTAACACCTGGTATATTGTCACTAGAATCTCCCATAAGTGCTTTTAAATCAATCATCCTAATTGGTTCTACTTTATATGTATTAATAAACTCTTGTCTATCCATTCTAATAAAACCACTTTGTTTTAATAATTTAACATCAACTTCATCACTAATTAATTGAAGTAGGTCTTTATCACTACTTATTATTGTTGCGGTAAACTCGTCTTCATTATCAACTATTTTAGCAACTGTACCAATAATATCATCTGCTTCATAATTATCAGTTTCATAATATTTTATTCCCATAGCGTCTAGTAATTCTTTGGCTTTAGGAAATTGTTCTTTTAATTCATTTGGAGTTTCATTTCTTCCAGCTTTATATGATTCGTATTTATCATGTCTAAAGGTTTTTCCTTTATCAAATGCTACTAAAATATAGTTTGGATTTTCTTCTTTTAATATTTTATTAATCATATTTATAAATCCATATAAAGCATTTGTAGGAAAGCCTTTAGAATTTCTCATGATAATTCCTTGATATGCTGTTGCATAATAGCTTCTAAACATTAAATTATTACCATCTACTAGTATTACTTTTTTCATAACATCACCTAGTAACTATTATATCACAACATATAAATTTTATCTTGTAAAATTAATTGATAATGAAGTATTAGTATTTCTTAAATTTTCACTACTGTCTAATTCTTGTACTCTATTAGTTACCATAAAAGTACATATTACTGCTACTACATATATAGATATAATTATTAGACCCTTTCTTAATATTTTTTTCATTATACATCTCTCCCTTCTGTAATTTAACTATATTACAAACACTTGTTTGTGTCAATATATTTTTGAAACATTTGTTTGACATTTTACATTAATAGTGTTAAACTAGTTATATAAGGAGGAAATTATGGAAAAATTAACTGATAGACAAGCTGTAATACTTGATATATTAAAAAAATTAGTTGCTAAAAACGGGTATCCACCTACTGTTAGAGAAATAGGTAGTGCGGCAGGATTAAGTTCTTCTGCAACTACACAATTTCATTTAACGAAACTTGAAGAAAAAGGATATATAAGAAAAAACAATAGTAAAAATAGAACTATTGAAATACTTGTACCTAATGAGTATATTGAAAAAGATGAAAATATTGTTGAAGTCCCACTTCTTGGGAAGGTAACAGCTGGTAATCCTATTGAAGCTATAGAAGTACCTAATGAATATTTCCCATTACCTGCTAATTTAGTTACACATAAAAAAGATGTCTTTACATTAAAAGTAAGTGGTGAATCTATGATTAATGTAGGTATATATGATGGAGATATTTTAATTGTAGAAAGACAAAATACAGCAAAAAATGGTGATACAGTAGTAGCAATGAATAAAGATAATGAAGTAACTGTAAAAACTTTTTATAAAGAAAATGGATACTTTAGATTACAACCTGAAAATGATACTATGGATCCTATTATTTTAGATCAAGTTACTATTTTAGGTAAAGCTATTGGATTATATCGTAAGTTTTAATTATAACATATTAAAAGGAGACTAAACTGTCTCTTTTTCTTTTCGCAAATTTACTGCTCTATATGCTTCTTCTATATCATTAAAATATATAGTCTCATTTTTTAATTTTTGATATGTTTCATTACCTTTACCTAGTATTAATACCATATCATTATCTTTAGCGATATTAATAGCACGTTCTATCGCTTTTCTTCTATCAATTACTATTTCATAATTATCATGAGTTGATTTTAATTCTTTTATTATATCTTCACATATATCTTTAGGATCTTCACTTCTTGGATCTTCATATGTAAAAATTGCATAACTTGCATTATCAACTACAGTATTACCTACTTTTGGTCTTTTTAAATAATCTCTCTCCCCTGCTTGACCTATTACTACTATAGAACGATTTATATTTAAAGTATGAACAAAATTAAGTAATTTAGATATTCCATTAGGAGTATGAGCATAATCTACCATAACATGATATTTTGTATCTGTATCTAATAATTCCAAACGACCACTAATTTTAATATTTTTAATATTTTCAATTAAAGATTCTATAGGAAAACCTAATTTTAAACATAAAAGCATTCCTGCAGATAAATTATATACATTAAAATCTCCTAATAAGGGACTTTCTATATCATAAATTTTATCTTCATATTTCCATTTAATAGTAGTTTTATTAGGATAAATTTTAAAATCTATAATTTGTAAAGTATTAAAAGGCTCCATACCATATGTATATACTTTACCATTACATACTTCTTTCATTTTACTATAATATTTATCATCACTATTTAAAATACAGATTCCATCTTTTTTAGTTCTTCTAAATAATTCTTGTTTACATGATAAATAGTTTTCAAAAGAACCATGTATATTTAAATGTTCACTAGTAATATTAGTATAAACACTTGCATCATATTCTAAATTTTCTAATCTTTTTCTAAAATATGCTTCACTACTTACTTCCATTACTGCATAATTACATTTATCATCTCTAAAATCTCTTAAATATCTATAAAGTATGGTTTCATCTGGAGTTGTATTAGGATTATCATCTGCTACTTTATCAGCCCAACTTCTACCATTTGTTCCAATATAGGCACATTCTTTTTTACCTATTAATGTTTGAATAATTGTCGCTGTAGAAGTTTTACCATCAGTACCTGTAACACCTATCATAGTTAATTCATCCTCTGGATAATCATAAAACTTTTGACATAATTTTGATAATTCTTTATTGGTATTATCTACTTTTATTATAGGAACTGATTTACTTCCTACATCACGACTTACAACAACTGCACTAGCACCTTTTTCTATTGCTTCATCTATAAAATCATGTCTATCAGCATTAACACCCATAGTACATACAAATAAATCACCTGGTGTTATTTCTTTTGAATTGATTTTTATGGCTTTTATTAATGCATTGCTTGAAGTATCATATAATTCACTTAATTTTTTCATATATTTCACCCATAATAATTATACAGTAAAGTATTGTAAAATTAAAGTATTTTTATTGATAAGAATTTATTTTTACGTTAAAATTATATAGATTATATGAGGTGATTATATGAAAAGTATCATAATAGGAGCAGGTTCTGATTTAGGTGTTCATATAGATGGTGCACATCTTGGTCCTACTCAACTTATAAATGATTTAAAGAGTTTTTATAAAGGTGAGATTCTTAACTTTATGCAAGATGAAACTATTATAAAAAGTAGAAATATTTCTGATAGAAGTAAAAATAGATATGAAGTTAATATGTTAAATGAAAAAATATATAAAGCTATATTGGATAAAATGAAACGTGGATATTTTCCTGTTACTCTAGGAGGAGATCATTCTGTTTCTATTGCTAGTGCTCTTGCTAATGCTAAAGAAAATGAAGAAATTGGTATTATTTGGTTTGATTCTCATACAGATTATAATACTTTTGAAACAACAATTACTGGAAATATTCATGGTCTACCACTTGCTACTATCAATGGTTATAAATGTGATGATTTAAGAACTTTCCATAGAGGTGATACTATTGAGCAGTCAAGAACAGTTATAGTAGGTGCTAGAAGTATTGATGAAGCTGAAAAAGAAATATTAAAATATTCTAGTGTTACTGTTTTTACAACAGAAGATATAAAACGTGAAGGTGTTAAAGCAATTGTAGATAAAGCATTTTCTATTGCTGGATATAAAACTAAAGGTATTCATGTAAGTTATGATTTAGATTTAATTGATCCAGATGTAGCTCCAGGTGTTTCTGTTCCTGAATTTGATGGTATAAATGAAAATGAAGCGATGGAAATATGTGATTCAATTTTAGAACATTTTGATCAAGTAACTGCCTTTGATTTAGTTGAATTTAATCCCTTACGTGATGTTAATCGTAAAACGGAACAAATCGCTATAAATATTTTAGCAAAAACACTAAAAAGAATAGAAGAACTTCCAGAAAAAGAAGTTGATGATGCTTATTTAATATAAGAAAAAATACAAGTTTAATTATTATACTTGTATTTTTATTATTATTTTATTTTTTCTACATCAATATATGCTTCAATATCATTTAACATATATTTATTATCTAATTCTTTTTTAGTTATAGATTCTGCTAAAGTCTCACCCATAATATAGTCTTTATACATATCAATCATTTTATCTAGTACATCACATCCATTATAATAAATATTGATATGATCTGTTATTATAAAATCTTTTTCTTTTCTTAAACTTTGAATAGTACGAACCATTTCACGAGCAAGTCCTTCTAATATTAATTCTTCTGTTAGATTAGTATTTAAAATTACACAAGTATTACTATCATTACTAGCAGCATAACCTTCTTTTACATTTATTGATATTAATGTATTAATACTATCTAATGTAAAGTCTTCTCCTTCTAATTTTATTGTTAATGGTTCTTTTGTAACTTTATATGCATCTTCACTTGAAAGATTCTTTAATTCTTCTTGAAGAGATTTTATTTTTGAACCTAATTCTTTACCTAATACTTTAAAATTAGGTTTTAGTGAATATGTTAAATATGTTGTCATATCACTTTTATATGTAATTGTTTTTACATTTAACTCTTCTTTTATTATTTCATCTAGATTTCCTATGATATCTTTTATACTAGAATCTAGTATAACTTCACTAATTGGTTGACGTACTTTTATATTAACTTCTTCTCTAGCATCACGTCCTAGACTACAAATATCTCTTACTAAATCCATTTTTTCTTCTATATTTTCATTTATTAGACTTTCTTTCGCATCAGGGAAATCTGCTAGATGGACGCTTTCTTCATTAGTTAGTTTAGTATATATTTCGTCTGAAATAAATGGAGTTACTGGAGCAGTTATTTTAGCAAGTGTTACTAATACTTCATAAGTTGTTTGATAAACTGATTTTTTACTTAATGTTAATTCACTATCCCAGAATCTTCTTCTATTACTTCTAATATACCAATTAGATAAATCATCATTTAAAAATGGAATAATGGCTTTTACTACTTTATTTAAATCATATTCTTCATAGCCTTCTATTACTGTTTTTACAAGTTTATTTAGTTTTGATAGTAACCATTTATCTATTAGTTCTCTATCTTCTACTTTAATGTTATATTCTCTTGGGTCAATATTATCTGCATTAGCATACATTTCAAAGAATGAATAAGCATTTTTAAATGTAGAGATATATTTAGAATAAATTTCTTTTAAACCTTCTTGATCAAATCTAAGTGGTGTCCATACTGGAGATACATAAGGAAGATAAAATCTTACTGTATCAGCACCATATTCTTTAATTGTA
This sequence comes from uncultured Bacilli bacterium, assembly GCA_947632545.1. Lineage (GTDB taxonomy): Bacteria > Bacillota_I > Bacilli_A > RF39 > UBA660 > UMGS995. The sequence continues at coordinate 55,838 of CANRPP010000002.1, forward strand.
GTGAATGGTTCTACTATATTTCCTTTAGATTTAGACATTTTCTTTCCATTTTTATCTAATAATAAATCATTTACTAATACATTTTTGTATGGAGCTTTACCTGTTATAAATACTGAAATTACTAATAGTGTATAAAACCATCCTCTAGTTTGATCTATTCCTTCTGCGATAAAGTCTGCTGGAAATTGTTCTTCCCATAATTCTTTATTTTCAAATGGATAGTGATATTGACTAAATGGCATAGAACCTGAATCAAACCAACAATCTATTACATCTGTTACACGACTCATTTTTTTACCACACTCTGGACAAGTTATATGAACATCATCAACATATGGTCTATGTAAGTCTATTTTCTCATCGATATTTTCAATTGCTTTTTCTACTAATTCTTTACGTGAACCTATCATTTCATCATGTCCACAACTACATCTCCAAAGTGGAAGTGGTGTTCCCCAATATCTATTTCTAGATATAGCCCAGTCTTTCATATTTTCTAACCAATTACCAAATCTTTTTTCTCCAACAAATGCTGGATGCCACTTAACTTCTTTATTTGCTTTTATAATTTTATCCTTTAATTTTGTTGTTTCAATATAAAAACTTGGTTTTGAATAATAAATTAATGGAGTGTGACATCTCCAACAATGTGGATATTGATGCTTTATTTTTTGTTTTTTAAATAGTTTATCATTTTCTTTTAAATATTTAATTACTTCTATATCTGCATCAAAGACAAGCATACCTTTCCAAGTACCATCCATATATTTACCATCTTCACCTACTGGATTTAAATATGGTAAATTATAGTTTTTACCAACTGCTGCATCATCTTCACCAAAAGCAGGTGCGATATGAACTATACCAGTACCATCTGCCATAGTTACATAATCAGCACATGTAACAAAGAAAGCTTTTTTATTAACTTTAAAATCAGGAATTAATTGTTCATATTCTAAATATTCTAAATCCTTACCCTTATATGTTTCTAATATTTTAACATCTTCACCTAAAACTTTAGATACTAATGTTTTTGCAAGAATAAATTTATTATTTTGTGATTCTACTTTTACATAATCTTCTAAAGGATTAACACATAGTGCTACATTAGATGATAATGTCCATGGAGTTGTTGTCCAAACTAGAAAATAACAATCTTCATCTTTTTTCTTAAATGGTACTATTACAGTATTAGCAGTAATTTCTTCATAACCTTGAGCAACTTCATGGGAAGCTAGACCTGTACCACATCTTGGACAATATGGTAAAATTTTACTTCCTTCATAAAATAATCCTTCTTCAAAGAATTTTTGAAGTATCCACCATTCTGTTTCTATATAATTATTATCATAAGTAACATATGGATTTTTTAAATCTATAAATTGTCCCATTTCTTCAGTAAGTCTTGTAAATGATTCTTCATTTTCCCATACAATTTTACGACACTCTTTATTAAATTTTTCTATACCATATTTTTCAATATCTTTTTTACCTGTAAATCCTAATTGTTTTTCTACTTGTAATTCTACAGGTAAACCATGCGTATCCCATCCAACTTTACGAAGAACTTTATGTCCTCTCATAGTTTGATATTTACAAAATGAATCCTTTAAAAATTTTGCCATCATATGATGAAGTCCAGGATGTCCATTAGCAGTAGCAGGTCCATCATAAAATACAAATTTTTCACTATCTACTCTATTATCTATAGTTTTATTTAAAATATTATATATTCCATCCCATTTCTTTAAAATATCCTTTTCTGCTTCGTTTGCTTTCTTATTTATTAATTTTTCAAATTTCATAATTTATTCCTCCTTTTTATGCCATAATTACATAACTATAATATATAACAAATATTAATAAAAATATTAATCCTTCCTTTTTACTTATTTTATAATCTTTAAAACTAAATAGTAATAATAATACTGCAGATAGTAACATTATAAATAAATCTATATAATTAAATGAGATATGTGATATATTTCCAAATATGGATATTGGTATACCAATTACTATACCTATATTAAAAATATTACTTCCTACAACATTACCTATTGCGATATCATATTCTCCTTTTTTAGTAGCAACTACACTTGTAACTAATTCTGGTAATGAGGTACCTAGTGCTATTATGGTTAGTGATATCATTCTTTCACTAACACCTAGTATTTTTGCAATATTACTTGCTTGATCTACTACTGCATTACTACCTAAAACTAAACAACCTATACCAACTAGGGTATATATTATTGATTTAAGTATTCCATATTTTGGACCTTCTTTATCATCAGATTCTACTTTATTTTTCATAATAGTAAATAGGTAGTATATAAAGATTAAGAAGAATAGCAATATTACAATTCCATCTGATCTAGTTAACATATTACTCTTGGCACCTGAAAATAATTTATCATTAATTAAGACAATAAATAATGATGTTATTAGAATTGTAATTGGTAATTCTTTTTTTACTGTAGTATTTTTAACTTTTAAATAATGAATACTTGCAGATACACCTAATATTAATAATATATTTAATATATTACTACCAATGACATTACCAAGTACTATATCACCACTTCCACTGACCATGGATTTTATTGATACTGCAAATTCGGGAGCACTTGTACCAAATGCTACTATAGTTAGAGCAATAAGCATTTTAGATAAGTGAAAGTTCTCTGCAAGAGATGAGGCAGCATCTACAAATAAGTCTGCACCTTTAACTAGAACAATAAATCCAATTATTAAAATAATAATATTTATGATCATTTTATCTCTCCTTTTATAAATTATATGTAAAATAAAAACTATTCTTCCCTATAAGGACGAATAGTTTCGCGGTACCACCTTAATTTATGAATAAATTCATACACTCTTCCACTTAACGCGTGTTAACGATTTTGACTTATCCTCAAAATGCACTTGAAAGTGATCTAAATATTACAACTTGACTTCTTTGCACCAAACAGAAGCTCTCTATACAAGTTTTATAATATTCCGTCTTTCGCACTTGCTTACCAAAATAATATATCATATTTAAAAAGAAAAAGTCAATTATATATTGACTCTTTATTTTAATAATTTCTATCTTTTAAAAATGGTGGCAAGTCGAATTCACTATCATCATCGTCAGAACTGTCATTTCGAACTTCCTCTACTTTAGTTATTTCAGGTTCAGGTTCATGTTGAGAAAATGTTATTTCTTCTACTCTGTTTGTTCTTCTTGTTGGTTTAGCAACATTACTATATACAGGTCTATTCATATCATCTAATTCTTTATTTTTATCAAATCCAGTAGCAATAACTGTAACTATAACTTCATCTGATAAGTTTTCATTAATAACTGAACCAAAAATTGTATTAATATCAGTATTTGCAGCTGCACGTACAACTTCTGCTGCTTGTTCAGCCTCAAATAATGTTAAGTTTACTCCACCAGTAATATTTATAATAGCATCTGTTGCACCATCTATTGAAGTTTCTAATAGTGGTGATGAAACCGCTTGTTTAGCAGCTTCTATGGCTCTATCTTCTCCCATACCAATACCAATTCCTATTATAGCATGTCCAGATTTTTCCATTACTGCTCTAACATCTGCAAAGTCTAAATTAACAAGTCCAACTACAGCAATTAAATCTGAAATTGATTGAACACCACGACGCAATACATTATCAACTTCTTTAAATGCTTCTAACATTGGTGTTGATTTATCAATAATTTCTCTTAATCTATCATTAGGTATTACTATTAATGTATCAACATGTTTTCTTAATTCTTCTATACCTTCTAAAGCATTTTTCATTCTCTTTTTACCTTCAAATGAGAATGGTTTAGTTACTATAGCAACTGTTAAGGCACCTAATGCTTGAGCTATTTCTGCAACTACAGGAGCGGCACCAGTTCCAGTACCTCCACCCATTCCACAAGTTACAAATACCATATCTGCACCTGCTAGGGCATCTTCTATTTCTTTTTTAGATTCTACTGCAGCTTCTTTTCCAATATCAGGTCTTGCTCCAGCACCTAATCCATCAGTTAATGATGCACCTATTTGAATTTTTACATCTGCTTTAGAACTATTTAATACTTGTAAATCAGTGTTTGCAGCGATAAATTCTACACCTTTTACACCAGATTCTACCATTCTGTTTATAGCGTTACCGCCTCCACCACCAAGACCGATAACTTTAATTTTTGCTAATTGATCCATTTCTAATCCGCCTATCATATACCTTATCCTCCTAATTTTCGAAAAAACGACCGAACACTTTATTTATTATATTTAAATTATTATTACTTTCTGTTACTGATATTAAAGTATTTATATCTTCTTCTTTTAATATTTTAACACTTTTATCTCTTAATGCAAACTTACTATCAATATATTTAATAATTCCAAGTACACTACTATATTTATTATGTCTAATACCCATAGTAGAAATATTACATACTCTAGCTTTTATACCTAATATATCTTCTGCTAAATATTGAAATCCTGCAAGTTCGCTTACTCCTCCTGTTATAATTATATAACTAATTTCTCTTTTTGTTAAGTTTTTTATTTCTTTTTTTGCTAAATTAAGTATTTGAGCACATCTAGATTCTACTACTTTAGATGTTTCTAATTGATTTATTTCCTTTTTTTCTCCTGCAATTGTAGTAATTTCACATACTTCATTACTATCTGCATACTCTGAACTTGCTACTACAAAATTTTCTTTTAAATCTCTAGCAACTTTACTATCAATTTTATATATATATATTAAATCATTATCTATATTTTTACTTCCTACATTAATAATTTTATTTTTAATCATTATACCTTTATTAAAAACTGAAATATTTGTAGAGTCTTCTCCAATATTAACAATAGCTCCTGCCTCTTTATCATATATATCATTTTTTATTTCATAATAGTCACCTGTTGAAGTATAACCTATATCTATAACATCTAATCCACTTAATTTTAATACTTCTAAAATTTTATATACTATTTCTTTAGGTGATGTTGATACTAATACTTTTACACCTAATTCTTCACCTGTCATTCCTTTAGGATTTCTTATATTATCATTATCATCTACTCTAAATGCTATTGGTATTGCAGTTATTAATTCATAATCCTCATCTATTCTACCTTTTACAGCATCATTTATTACATTAGATATATCCTCTCCTGTTATTTTATCATCTATATCTAAAGAAGTAGATCCTACTAATATATCCATCTTACAATTAGTTGTAGGAATACAAGCAAATATTTTTGTAATTTTAATATTTAGTTTTTCACTTATTTTTCTTATAGCTTTTTTTAATGAATTAATTGCAAGTCTAGTATCTATAACATTTCCTCTTTTTATTCCTTCTGACGGAGAATCTATATTTGCAATAACATTAAAACTATTACCTGTTTTATTACATACTAATATCTTAATACTATTAGTACCTAATTCAATACTAGTATAATATTCATTCATACTATCATTCTCCAATCTTAATAATATTATACTATAAAGATAAAAAAACACCAAGTAATTTATTTATTTTTATTTTTTATAATAAACTGCTAAACCATATTTCTCATCTATTTTTTCACAATTATTAATAATATATTTAGCTAATTCTTTAGGAAACTGTGAATATTTATATTTATTATTATAATCTTCCATTGATACAATAAATATTCTATTATGAATATTATTTATTCTATTTATAGTATTTTTTATACCATCATATCCATAATTTCCATAACAATAAATAGTTAAATATGGTATTATTTCCAAATCATTAGTGGTTATATAATATGGTGAGCTATAACCTATATATATAGGATTTTCAAACTTATTAATAAATTTGATTATCTTTAATTTTTGTTTATAATCATCTTTAAAGTTAAGTGTATATTTATAATGATTATTTTTAGATATTGTAATATCATGATTTATATACCATATCATTATAAATACAGCTATAAATAATGAACTTATAATACAAACTCTACTTAATAATTTTTCATTTATTTTAATATATGGAATTAACATTATAGAAATGCAATTCAAATACATACTAAAATGAAAATAATCAAATAATGGTACTGTAAAAAAAAGACCAAAAAATAAATAATAATTACATATATTTTTCTTATTTTTTATAATAATAATTATACTTATAATCATAAATATAAATGTTAATATTACAAATAAATAATTTATTTTACCTGAGGTAGCGCCATTATGATTTGCAAAATCAAATAATCCTAAAATACATAAATTTATAAAATCATTCATAGAACCTGTTACAAATAGATATATTATAAATATAATTATTGGTATTATAAATCCTACTAATCTTTTAAATAATTTTTTCTTATCTTTATAATAAAATATAAGTGATGGAATAATTAAAAATATACCTACAGTATGTTTTGATAATACTGCTAAAGCTATTACAAATCCGATTAGATAATCCTTATTAGAATATTTTTTTTCTAAATATACTAATACTACCATCATAAAAAAACACATATAATTATAAGTACCGGTTAGGTTACAGTAACCTATCATTGATGTAATTAAAAGTAATATATAGGACTTTTTTCCATATAGGTTATATATAAGATAAAAACTTACTGCAACTAAAATACTTTGTGAAACTAAAAACATTGAAAAATCATCATACACATGTAATAAAATTGAAGTATAAAATGCATATAGTGGTGTTGTTATTAGATTATAGTCTAAATATGGTACTTTTCCAAATAATATTGCATGTGATGTAAAATAATTATATATAGGATCAGAGTAATTGTGCATACAATTTAAAATACAACAACTAAATAATGAAGCTAAAAAAATTATTAAATATTTATATAAACTTTTTAGTTTTTTCATTTTTACCTCCTAGAATTTAAAATATATACACTAAATTTTATATTATGATAATTAATAGTACCTATTTTTTTACCATTTGATATTATATATTTTAATACCTTTTTATTAAGTTGATTATATTTAATATTAATAGACTGCTCATCTATTATAAATATTGCATCCTTATTATTTTTTATTTCTTTTAATAGTTTTTCACTACCATTATATCCCCAATTACCTTCATTAATTAAATCTAATTTATTTATATCTTGATTAGTAATTATCTTAAAATAATAAGCATTACTTGTTAAATTTATTATTTTTTTATCTTTATTTTTATTTATAAAATTTATATATTTATCAGTAAATTTTATTTCATCATATCCAAGAAGTCTATATTCAAAGTTATTTACATTATTTGGATATATAATTTTATTTTTAAACCTATCCTGTATATATAAAATTGAAATTATAGTAATTATTCCAAATACAAATAGTTTTAAATTTATTGGTATCTTTATATTATAATTTAATAATACTACCAGTATAAATATATTTATACCAATAAAGAAATGATATAAATCAAATATTGGTATTATTATTGATAAAAATGCTAATGCATAATAATTACAAATATTTTTAGGATCTTTTTTTATCATACTAATAATTATTAATAAAACTATAAATGTTAAAATTATACATATATTTAAGCTTCCATTTTTTTGTAAGAAATCAAATAAACCTAAAAAGCATAAATCTATAAAATCATTCATAGCACCTGTTACAAGTAAATATATTACAAATATAATAATAGGTACTATAAAGCTAGTAAATCTTTTTAATAATTTTTTAGGTGTTTTATAGTATATTAAACTAGGAAGCAATAAACAAAGTCCAACTGATTGTTTAGTAAGTACTGCTAACGCAAGTAGAAATCCAATTAAATAGTCACTTTTATTATTTTTTTCTAACCATATAATTAAAATTAAAATACTATAAATAAATAAATTATAATTAGGACTAATTATAGGAAAAACAAAGAAATAACTTAAAAATATTAACCAACCTTTTTCACCTAAAAGATCAAAAATAAAATATAAAGTTATAGTCATTATAATTGCCCATGTTATATGAAATACTAATATATTAGTACCAAATATATGAAAAGGAATAGACATTATAAATGGAAATAATGGAGTTATTATGAAGTTAAAATCTCTATATGGTATAAGTCCGTGACTTATATTATAGCTAAAGCCAAAACACCAAACTTCTTCTGTACTTAACCATATAACAATTAAATTAAATACTAATATTACTGTAAAAATTAATATATATTTTATGATGCCTTTTATTAGATTTTTTTTATTCATATCCTACTCCATAATTTTAAAATGATTACCACTATCTAAGTATAGTATCCCTTTTTTACCACTTAGTTGAGCTAAAACTTTATTATAATAATTTATCATTTTTAATTTTGTTAAAGTAATATATACACTATTACCATCATCCATATATAATAAAAATCTATCTTTATCATAATCTGTAGGTAAATATGTTATTTCTGATATTTTACCTAAAATATCTTTATCTATTTTTAACATTCCTTTAATAAGGGATGCATATTTTTTATCAGGAACATAATTCATAAGACGTGGTACTCTATCTATACTAATATTAGCATCTTTTTCAATTTCTTTTTTATTTTCTAATATTAATTTGTTATTTGCTGCATAATCAAATAAAACTCTGTTTTCATCAACATTAATAGTTACAATATGTCCTAAGCTTTTTTTTACTTTTACTTCTTTTATATATGGACTTTGTTTTAATCTTTTTTCTATTTTATTAGAAGTTGTATAATAAAAACTAGGATAATTATCTATATTAGCTAACTCTATTATATAATCATCTTTTAAATATTCTGTTCCAGTTATAATAATATTTTTTATACTAGTATCTAAATATGAGTATATGGCAAACGAAATAACTCCTAGTATTAATATAACTAGAAGTAATCTAAAAACTCTTAATTTTTTTCTCTTTACTATTTTTTTTGCCATATCGTCCTCTATTACCAATTTACAAATTCTTGCTCTACTATCATATCTACATTATATTTTTCTTTTACTTTTTCTTTTGCATAATTAATTAAATACATTATATCTTCACTTTTAGCATCCTTAAAATTAACTATAAAATTAGCATGTTTATCACTTATCATCGCACCACCATGCTTCATACCTTTAAGACCTAAACTTTCAATTAATTCTCCAGAAAACATATCATTTGGATTTCTAAATACACTACCAGCACTAGGATAATTTAAAGGTTGTGAATCAAGTCTTCTCTTAAGCCTATTTTTCATAAGGTTGTCTATTGCATCTTTATTTCCATAATTTAATTTTATTACTGCTTCTAAACATATATATTTAGGATGTGTTTTTAAAAAAGAAGTTCTATAATGGAAATTTAATTCTTTATTTTCTAACTCAATAATTCTATAATCTGGTGTTAATACTTTAATACTTCTAACAATGTAACCCATATCACTTTTATAGGCACCAGCATTCATAAATACTGCTCCTCCAACAGTACCTGGTATTCCTGCGGCAAATTCTAAACCTGTAAGTGAATTTTTCATAGCAATTTTTGATAATTTAATTAAAGAATATCCTGCACCTACTATTATACGATTTCCGTTAATTTCTAAATTATCAAAATCAGATAATTTTATTAATACCCCATCATAATCTTTATCACTAAATAATAAATTAGAACCATTACCAATGATTTTAAATAAAACATTAGCCTGATTTAAAATCCTTATTAATAAAACTAATTTTTCTATTGTTGTAGGATAAACTATACATCTTGCTTTTCCTCCAACTTTATAAGTTGTATATTTTTTTAAGGAAATATTTTCTTCAATCTTACCTATATTTTCCTTTTTTATTTTTTGTATTAACTCTTTCATTACTTATCTTCCTTAATAACTTTTTTTATTTCTTCATAAAATTTAGTTGCAGAATTTGTAACCCCTAATTTCTTTGCATTATATTTCATTTTTTTATATAAATCATTATTTGTTAGTATTTCATCTATTGCAGGTATTAATGTTTTATAAGAAAAATCATCTTCAGTTATCAATTTAGTAGCACCTCTATCTTCTAATTCTTTAGCATTTTTATATTGATGATTATTAGTAACATATGGAGATGGTACTAATATAGAAGGTATTCCTATAGCAGTTATTTCTGCAATAGTTGATGCTCCTGCACGTGACACTATTAAATCTGTTTTTTTAAGTAAATTAATAAAATTATCTATATATGGTACTACCGCAACATTTTTTGGTAAATTAAGGGTTTTATAACTATCATAGTATTCGGTACCCGCTACAATAATAACTTGATAATCTTTCATATTAAATGATGGAATTATTGCTTTTATTTTTTTTGTCATTGTTGTAGAACCAAGTGACCCCATTACAATAATAACAAGTTTTTTATCTTCTTGTAAACCATAATCTTTTTTATTAGCAGGAGATACATTTACTATTTCTTCACTCCTAGGATTTCCTGTATATACAACTTTATTTTTATCAAAATATGATACTGTATCTGGTAATGATACACATATTCTATTTGCATATTTAGAAATTAATTTATTTGAGACTCCAGGAGTTTCATTTTGCTCATGAATAATTGTTTTATATTTTAATTTATGAGCAGCAATTATAACTGGTGCAGTAATATATCCACCTACTCCAATTACTATATTTGGATCAAACTCTTTTATTACTTTTTTTGCTTCTTTTATAGCTTTCATATATTTAAAAAATACCCCTATATTTTTTAATATATTTTTTCTATCGATACCTTCCATCTCAATACCAACATACTTTATACCAAGTTTTGGTATTATATCTTTTTCCATTCTATCTGTTGTACCAATATATAATATTTCACTTAAAGATTCTTTTTCTTTTATTTTATTAATTATTGCTAAAGCAGGATATATATGACCACCTGTACCTCCTGCACATACAATAGCTTTCATGAAATCACATCCTTGATTATTATACCATAATTTTATGTTTATATATGTAAAAAAAGAAGCTTTTATGATTAATCATTAAAGCTTTGAGAATTTTGAATAGCTTCAACTTTTACTGTACCATGGAAATGTTTTCCTATAATGCTATTATCTGCATCACTTTTTATCCATAATTTTAATGAAAACTTCTTAACCTCACCTGGTGAAATCTCACCTTCATAAATATTTCCATTATCTTCACTTAAAATTTCTATATTATTTGCATTATTTTCATTATCACTAGCCTCTTTTATAACATATTTAATATTTGAAAGTTCTAATTTTTTATCTGAACACTTATCTTCTTCATATATTTTTTCATCCTCTATTATAGCTAGTCTATAGTTTGCTTTAATTGTTCCTGTATTTTTTAATTCAAATACATAGTCATTACTATTTATACCAGTAGAATCTGAAACCGGTACTGCATTTTTTATATTAATTTCATTTTCTTCATTTTGAAAATTTATATCTAATTTAGCTGTTGTTATTACATTTTTTGTTTTACCTTCAATTAACTGTGACCAAATAGCATAACTAATACTAGTTATACATATTAAAATACTAATACATAATACTATTAACCCTAATTTATATTCTTTCTTAATAGAGTTGTTTTTTTTCATAAATTCACATCCTCATTATATATAAATTATATCTAATAATATATATTTTGTAAATAAAAACAACAATTAATTTATTTAATTGTCGTTGCTACTAAAGTACCTTGATCTACTACTTTTATAATACCATGATAATGCATTTTAGTACCTGTAGTTTGAGTCGCATTATTACTAATCCATACTCTTACTGTATATTCTTCTTCACTATTAGCTTTTATTATTCTATTTATAACATTACCATTAATTAAATCACTTAAATTATAAATATTTGCTTTTTCTTTATCTTTATGAATAGATAATTTTATAATATTTTTAGGAATACTATAATCAGTACAATCATCTTTTTTATATAATTTACTATTATCTTCGATATTTATCATATATTTTATATTCTTTTTAGTATTATTTTTTATTGTAAAATTATATGCTTTACTAGATAGGCCTACACTATCAGTTACTGGAGTGATTTTAGTTATATTTATTTGATCTCCATTTTTTTTATTATATGTAACATCCAATGTATTTGTATTATAATCAGTACTTTCACTATTATTAAATTTATAATATATATTATATGTTGCAATTAAAGCAAAAGCTAATATAAAAATTATTATTAAAACTTCTTTTTTTCTATATTTAATTATATTTAACATCCTTACACCTCATTTATATAATTTAATTTATATTTATTCTTTATTTTTAATATTTTTTATTCCATGATACATTTTAAAGGCAACTTTATATAAGATATACCAAAATTTAGAAATAACTAAATCAAATTCTCCAATTAATTCTACTACTTTTCCACCATAACCTTTTTTAAATAAATATAAGCCATACAAAGGATTTTTAGGATCAAAGTCACCTGTTATTCCATAAAAATTATATCTTGAATATCCATTTTCTATAGCGTATTTACAGCCTGCCCAATGAACTGTATAAGCAGATTGGTATTCCATATATTTATCATAAGAACCACCTACTAAAGATACTACCTCATTTCCATGAATTAAAAATAGTATACCACCAAGTAAGATTGTATCGCCACTATTTTTTCTTAATTCTTCTGCTTCTTTTAGTTTTTTAGTAATTCTTTCAATATTAGCTTCTGTCTCTTTTTGTTTTGATAAATACTTATTTTCATTCATTTTTAAACCATTATCATGTTTAGTTTTTCGTAATTTTAATTCTTCTTTTAATTCTTTTATTTCTTTTTTATAAGTACTTACTAATTCTTTAGCATGAAGTTCTGCTACTAATATTTTTAATATTCCATCATCATGTAGAGTTTTATACATATTTTGATAATATGAAAATGGTCTATCAATAAATTTTCTTCTATCACCAGTATGAGCCATTATATCTTTAAATTTATCTAATTCATCATAACCTATTTCACGAGTTTTAATACACATTCTTTCGTTTTTTCTAATAATCTGTCTTGTTTTAGAATCCATATTTTTAAATACATCATCTACAGTTTTATCTTTAGTTTCTGTTATAAATATCCATCTAGGTTGTAATGTCTCTTGCATTAAATTAAATCCAAAATGTTTATAACCTAAATCTATTAAATTTTTATAAGCATCCTTATTATTATAACCATCTGGTACAATATTACCATCTATATCTCTTTCTTGATAACTTATATAAGGATCTATTTTTACAAATATTCCATTATTTTCTTTAGCATATTTTTTTATATTATTAGTAAACTCTTTTAGTAAGTCATAATTTTTATAATCTATTAAAAAACCACGTGGTGCATAAAACATTTTTTTCTTAACTGGTGTCATTTTAGATAAAAGTAGCGTTGCTGCAATGACTTTTTTCTTATCAATTAATCCTAAAAACACATAATCCCAATTATTATATTTTTTTAATTTACCCCACTGACTAGTTTGATTAAAACTTGCATTTTCATGTTTTTTAGCAAAATTATCAAATTCTTTTTCTGTAAGTTTTCTAAATTCCATATAATCACCTATAGTTAGTATACCATAAAATCAATAAAAACTAACAAAATAAAAGAAAATAAATTACTTTACTTTCTTAATTGATATCCATTATCTATATTATATTTTGGAAAATCCCTTAATAATTTCTTATTATTTTCTGATATTTTATCATAAAGTAAATTATATTTTTCAGAAAATTTACTATCAAATACATCTGTTATTTGTAAATATAGATATAATGAATAAATATCAGCACCATCAGGTTTAGTTGGTATTTTAAATGAATTATCATCTAAATCATAATATAAGCAAGGTCTTTGCTCTTCATTATCATATCCTATTACTAAATTTATTTTTTCTTCTATATTTTTTTCTTTCTTAATTTTACTTATCATGTATGATCCTACTTTGTCAAAATATTCTTCAAACATAATGGCCATATTATAATCTAAATGACTTATTAAATAACCTCTATCATTTACTGTATAGCATCTATTATTATTCGAATTATCATTATTTGTATTTACTTGTCTCCTATTAATAAAATCTTCATAATAATTAACTTTATCTTTTACACTTTTTAATTCTACTATACTATCATTATAAGTTAATTCTAATTTACCATCTATATTTTCTAAATCATATTCTGATATATCTATATTTTTACCTATTTCAACAAGGCCAGATTCTAACAATATATTTTTTATAATATATGGTTTTATTTCTTCATAAGTATATTTTTTTCTAATATTACTAATATCTTTTCTATTACTACTTACATAATTCATAAAATCAGTATCATCACCTGGTATTTTATTTCTAATAGATTCTATATAATCTTCAATAAAAATATAGCTACTATCATTAAATTTATCTATTACTTTTTTATAACAAATATTTTTTAATTCTTTTGTATAATTTATACTATATTGTTTCATATATTCAGTATCATTTTGTAATTCTTGATTTTCTCTAATATCATTTAAATATTTAAAAATTTCTTTTCCATTTAAACCATTATCATTTAGAAGTTTTTCTAAATATGACAAACCCTTATTACAATAATCATCATAAGTATAACCAGTCAAAGCGATTATTGCTTCAGCATAATCCATATGTGGATATCCGTCTAATACATTTGTATCTCTAGTTGCAAAATAATCACAAAACATTTCTTCAACACCATAACAATAATTATTATCCCTATTAGTAATGTGTTTAGAATTATAATTTGTATTAGCTGTTGCATGGGTTAATTCATGGAATAGTGTTGGTTTATTATTATATTCATTTAGAATTTTTATTATATTATTATATATAGAATAAGTACCTGCATAATTTCCTGTTTTTTCATAATGATCAAAAAGTAAGTTCCAAGAATCTTTGTGTTCAATCTTTAATGTATCAAGGTTGTTGTAAAATTTAAAAGAATTACATTCAGGATAATATTCATATATATAATTTATAAAATCACTAACCATTTCTTTATCTTTTTTAGTTAAAGTTTCATTTTCTTTAAGTTTTTTTAATAGACTATCTTTTGTAATATTATCAGGTAACTCACTTGTTTCTGAAGTAGTTGTTAAATAAGTCATAAGGCTATCAATATTTTTAGCAAATGACCCAATACACACTGCACTGTATAATATCAAAAGATATCTTTTGATTTTTCTTTTTATATTTTTAGATGTCATACTACTTTACTCCCATATAATTATTTATTTTACGCAATAAATTTAAACTTTTTTCTTTTTTATTTTTAATTTTTCTTTTACTTATAACATTATGATGTTTATTATATTTATTAGTATAAGCATTTCCAAATATTTCTACATAATTACGTGATATTTCTTTTTGTCTCCATGATAGCCAACCATTATAGCAACCAGCATATTCTATAGGGTCATAATTTTTAATTCTTGCTTTAATTTCATCGTATTCTAAAAAGCAACTAACAATATTTACATAATCATTATCTCTAACTAATTTTCTAGCTTTTTCTTCTGATATATTATATTTCTGGCAAAAACTTACTACTGAACTTTTAGTATTTTGTTGTGTTAGACCTAAATCATAACTACCATCCCACTCATTATAAGATTCTATTCCACTAGAATTAAATGATCCTCTAGTTTCAGTGTGAATTATTGAAAAAGTTAAATCAGTTGGTAAATTATTTAATACTGATTGTTCATAAATAAACCATTGAAGAGGGGCAGCAAGTTTACAATCTTTGTATATTTTATCTTTTTTAGTTAAATTTAAACTTTCTAATTCTTTTTGTCTTTTTAAGATATCATCTACTGTTTTACATTTTTTAAAATTATATAAAACTTTATTTTTTTCAGCTGTTTGTATATCTTTTCCTACTTTTATTATTTCATTTTGAAAATTTTTAGCTTTATTATAAATTATTGTTTTACTATTATCGATTCTTTTAACAACATAATTTTTCAAATTACTTATACTATTAATATCAAATTCTATTTTTTTAGGAGATATACATTCTTTTTCAATATTATTAGAAGATTTAACCATACTAAAACCTGAAAGAGAAAGTGCTAGTACTGTACTAAATATTGTAAGGTTTTTTATTAATTTATCATTTAACTCTAATTTTTTGGATTTTTTTGGTTTAATATTATTACTAATTACTAATGATACTAATTCTATAGTTTTTTCACTATTTGATTCTGATTTTTCTACTTTATCTAGAATCATTTTACCTAATTCTCTACTTAAAACATTTATATTTATATTAGATAAACTATCTGGCAATTCTTCTATATCATATTTTTGTAAAATTGACGCTGCTAATTCATATACCTCTTCTTCATTGTGATTTGTTTCGTATTCATTAAAAAATTCTTTTATTAATTCTTGATAGTTATTGCTTTTAATTTTTTTATTTTTCATATTATTACCCCCTGATTAATACTTGCCAATTATATCATAAAATTTAAGTTTTGTCAATAAATATAAGTATTTTATTAAAAAAAGTATAGATTTATTCTATACTTTTTTATTGATTACTACTTTTACTCTCACACCACCAGAACCTATAGGACTAGTATCAGAAGTAACAGTTTTATCTTCATGCACACTAAATGGTAAATATGGATTTTCAATATGAACTCTATATCCTACATTAAATAACCACTCATAGTTACTACTATTGCAATCACCTGAAATACCGTTTGCTAGTACATAATCTGGATCAATAATATCAACTTTCAGATTACAACCAAGACTATTTAATGTATCAGCATCTATTAAAGAAACACTGAAATTTTTTGAACTCATTATCTTTTCTAAATAACTTTGATAATTACTTACTGCATCTGTATATTTCTGATCCGTTGATCTAAGTATGTTATTAAAAATACATTTATGATAACCTTCATTTGTTTTACTGCAATTTTCACTTTGCATTCCGCTAGGATTTTCTATTTTTTCTAGTTTAAATCCAGGAGCTTCATTTATTCTACTAGAATTATATCCTACCTCCAAATTATATTTTGCAAATAATATTATTTCAGTATCTGTATTTTTGACAACATAAAATGGTTCTGTTCCACACTGTACTTCATCTCCAATATCTTTTCCTGTTCCACTTATTACTTGACATTTATTATTAGTACCTTCTAATGTTTTTGAACATGAATTTGCTTTTTCATATAATTCATCTATTGCTCCTTGGATATTATTTTTACTTCCATGACTTGTTCCTGTATTATATGATACATCACTTCCTGATAATATATTCTCTGCTCCATATGTTACTGTTGTTGATATTATTATTCCTATTATCAAACCTATTATAAATCTATAATTTTTTTTTACTATCTTTTTCATAACTACGCTCCGTATTTTTTTATCTTATAATACAATTCTACCCCCCCCCCAGAGCGTTTTGTCAATAAAATTTTACTATATGTTAACAGGTGATTTTTAGTTCTTCTGATATCTTGATATATTTAAAACTATTCCTATTGATATCATGGTAATTAATAGACTTGAACCTCCATAACTTAAAAATGGCAAAGTAACTCCTGTTACTGGAATCATACCAATAACTACCATTAAATTTAGTATTGCTTGAAAAGCTAGTTGAAACATCATCCCAAAGGCTAAATATTTTGAAAAATGATCTTTAGCATTTAAGGCTATTTTTAAACCTCTATATATTATAATTGAAAATAATCCCACAACTATTACTGCTCCCATTATTCCAAATTCTTCTGAAATTATTGAAAATATAAAATCTGTTTGGGGTTCTGGTAAATAAAATTGTTTTTGAATAGAGTTTTGAAATCCCATACCTAATAACCCACCTGGACCTATAGCGTATAGACTTTGGATTATTTGAAAACCTGTTCCTAATGGATCTTTCCATGGATTTATAAATGATGTTATTCTATCCATTCTATATGGAGCGATTACAATTAATATTACAATACCTATTAGTCCAATAATTCCACTACCTATAAAAAACTTCATATTAACTCCTGCGATAAATAAAAGAGAAATTATTGAAATAACTAATATAACTCCTGTACCTAAATCTGGTTGTAACATAATAAGTCCAAAAAAAATAAATAATACAAAAAGAATTGGAAATACTCCTTTTTTATAACTTTTAATAAATTTATTACTATTTGTTAAATATTTACTTGTAAAAATTATCATACCTAGTTTTGCAGCTTCACTAGGTTGAATTCCAAAAGACCCTATACCAAACCAACTACGACTACCATTTCTTATACTTCCAACACCTGGTATTGCTACTAAAACAAGGAGAAGAAAACATATAAATAAAATAATATTAGATTTTTTATAATATAAATTGTAATCAATTTTTGATACTAATATCATTAAAAATACTCCTAGGCCTGCAAAAATAAGTTGTCTTTTTACATAATAAAAGCCATCATTAAATTTATATTCTGCCCATATAGAAGATGCTGAATATATCATAATAATTCCAAATAATATTAGTAAAATTACTGCACTAAAAAGGAAAATATCTATTCTTTTTTTCATGATATCACCTAGTATATTTTATTATTTAGATATTAAAAAAAGAACTTAACCAAATTATTTTATTTATAACTACACAGAAATTATCATTAGACATAGAATATTTTAGACTTGGAGGTTTATATGCTAGATTTATTTACTAATCTAAATTATCCTATACAAGCATTAATAGCTACTACATTCACTTGGTTAATAACAGCCCTTGGAGCAGCAGTAGTATTTATATTTAAAAAAATAAATAAAAATGTTATGGACGCAATGTTAGGTTTTGCAGCTGGAGTTATGATTGCGGCATCATTTTTTTCCCTACTTTCACCGGCAATAGAAATGGCAAATAATTTAAAACTTAATGCCTGGGTTGTTTGTGCAATTGGAGTAATATTTGGAGGTATTTTACTATTTATTGGTGATAAATTATTTGATGTAGTTGAGAAGAAAAAATCACTTACTAATAATACAAGTTTTAAAAGATGTTTAATGTTAATAATTTCTATAACACTTCATAATATTCCTGAAGGTCTTGCAGTTGGAGTTGCTTTTGGATCATTATTTTATGGTCTTAATGAAGCTAGTGTTTTATCTGCTTGGATGTTAGCATTAGGTATTGGTTTACAAAATTTTCCTGAAGGTATGGCAGTAAGTGTGCCTTTAAGAAGAGAGGGATACTCTAGAAGCAAATCATTTTTTTATGGACAATTAAGTGGTATAGTTGAACCTATTTCAGGTGTTATTGGCGCAATATTAGTTATTAAAATAAGAATGTTATTACCATATTTACTTGCTTTTGCAGCAGGTGCAATGATTTATGTAGTGGTTGAAGAATTAATTCCTGAAAGTCAAACCAACAAAAGAAAAGAAATTATGGCATTATTTACATTAATAGGATTTTCTATTATGATGATTTTAGATATTGCTTTAGGATAAAAAAAGAGCTTTACGCTCTTATTTTTTTTCTATAATTGACTCTAACCAGTTTGGATTTTTTTCTATATCAAATAAAGTAGTTATTGTAGCAGCAAGATTTGCAAGAGAAAATTCTCCTTCTTTTATTTTTATATTATCTAGATTATTTCCATAAATAATAAAAGGAACTTTATTAGTAGTATGAGATGTCTTTGGAATTATTTTTTCTCTATCTTTTAATTGATACATTTCTTCTGCATTACCATGATCTGCCATAACAATTAAAATTGAATTATCATTTTCTACTTCCCTCATAATTCTACCTATATTATCATCTACTGCTTCAACTGCTTTAACTGTTGCTAAAAAGTTACCTGTATGACCTACCATATCTCCATTTGGAAAATTACATCTTAAAAAGTCATATTTATTTGATTTTATGGCATCTATTAATTTATCTGTTATTTCATAAGCTTTCATTTCTGGTTTTTTTTCAAAAGGTATAATATCACTATCTATTTTTTCATATGTTTCTAATTTCTCATCTACTTTATCTAATCTATTACCATTCCAAAAATAAGTAACATGTCCATATTTTTGAGTCTCACTAATAGCATATTCTCTTATATTATATTTACATAATTCTTCTGTAAGAGTATTTTTTATTTTTGGTGGTTCTGTTAAATATAATTTAGGTATATTAAAATCAGAATCATATTGAAGCATACCTGCATACATAACTTTTGGAACTCTTATACGGTCAAATTTATCAAATTCTATATCATCAAAAGCTCGTGATATTTCTATTGCTCTATCACCTCTAAAGTTATAAAAGATAACACTATCTCCATCTGAAATAGTACCTATTGGATTATTATTTTTATCAACAATTACAAATGAATCCATAAACTGGTCTGTTGCATCTTCTTCATTTCTATATGTTAAAATAGCATCCCTTGCACTATGAAACTTTCTTGCATTTCCTAATACATGAGCATTCCAACCTTTTTCTACTATATCCCAATTAGCTTCATATCTATCCATAGTAACAGCCATTCTGCCTCCACCACTAGCAATCATACCATTAAAGTTACTATCATTTAGACTATTTAATTTTTCTTCTAACATTGAAACATATTTTAAGGCACTTTTTTCTTCTACATCTCTTCCATCTAATAAAATATGTACTCTAACTTTTTTTACTCCAGCATTTTTAGCCTCATCTAACATTGCAAATAAATGATTTATATGTGAATGAACATTACCATCTGAAAGTAGACCTATAAAATGAAGTGTATTATTATCTTTACAAAAATCTATTAATTTTTTCCAAGTGGAACCTTTAAATAAATCACCACTTTCAATAGCTTCATTTACAAGTTTAGCTCCTTGAGAATATACTTGACCACATCCCATAGCATTATGACCTACTTCACTATTTCCCATATCAGAATTACTTGATAAGCCAACATAAGTACCATGTGCATTTATTAAAGTATTAGGATACTTACTCATTAATTTATCTAAATTAGGAGTATTTGCTTTCATAACAGCATTACCATATTCTTCTTTTGTAATTCCTACTCCATCCATTATTACTAATGTTACTTTATTCATATATCCTCCTAAAATATTAAAAAGTAATTATATAATTACTTTTTTATTATAACCAAACTCCAAATATTATACCTGACATTGCAAGTATTAATCCAAATACCCAAAATAATTTTACAATATCAGTTTCACACCAACCTAGTTTTTCAAAATGATGATGCAATGGTGTCATTAAAAATAGTTTTCTATGTAATACTTGTACAAAAAATACTTGAATAATTACACTTAATGTTTCTATTACAAAGATTCCAGCAACTACTAATAAAGTAAGTTCTCTATGAGTTAATATTGCTATTGTACCCATAACTCCACCTAGAGCAAGTGAACCAGTATCTCCCATAAATATTTTAGCGGGATGAGTATTAAATATTAAAAATCCTATAATACTTCCTACTAATATAAGTGAAAAAATTCCTATATCTTCAAATCCTACCATTAATGATATTAAACTAAAAGCTATAAAGGCAATAGCAGATAATCCACCAGCTAATCCATCAAGTCCATCTGTTAAATTAACAGCATTTGATGAACCTACTAGAATAAATAATATAAATAAACCATATAGCCAACCCATTTCTATATCTATATGAAGTGTACCTATAATCCATGAAGTTTGACCTCCATCTTTCATATAGATATAGAAAAATATTACAGCTATCAAAACTTGTAAAAATAACTTTTTGTAGGTAGATAATCCTTCATTATTTTTTTTCTTTATTGATAAAAAATCATCTAAAAATCCAATTATACCATAACCAATAAATACTAATAATACTATACTTAAGTTTGAGGTATATGGAATTTTACCTGTTAAAATTAAAAAAATCGATATTAGTACTGTTGGTACAATAAATATTAAGCCTCCCATAGTAGGAGTACCTGCTTTTTTTCTATGATTTTCTCCAACAAATATACTTATATTTTGTCCAACATGCATTTTTTTTAATAATGGAACTAAAATAAGTCCTAATACTGATGAGCATAAAAATCCAATCATAATTGCAAAGATTGCTTTAGTGAGTAATAACATTTATTTTCACTCCGTTTCTCTGCAATAGTATATCATAATTTATTGAATAATAGTCCAAAATACTAAAATTTAGACAAAACTTTACATTTAAATAATATATAAAGAACAAAATGATTTATAAATAAATCATGCCCAAACTTCACAGTTTGGTATTTCTCCTTCATTGGATAATTCTAT
>CANRPP010000003.1 GCA_947632545.1 uncultured Bacilli bacterium
TTATCAAAGTTCAATTTTTAAAAATTGCATAAGAAAACCTCTAGAAAAATTCTAGGGGTTTGTCTACACTCTGAAGATAATAATAAATTATCTTTTTATTTTTTTATTAATAATTGTAGTTATTAATTAATTTTGGTATAATTTTATTGTATGGAGATGATTATATGTTTTATATTATTATAGGAACTATTACCTTAATTGCATTTATTCTATTACTAATTACTATTTATTATAATAAATTTCAATTTTCTATTATTAAAATAGAAGAAGCTGAAAATAATAGTGATATATTTTTAAATAAAAAATATGATTTAATTAAAAGAATTGTACCCTTAATTAGAAAAGAATTAAAAGACAAAACAATTATTAAAGAAATTGATGATGATTTTAGTGATTTAAATCATTTTGAATTTAATGACAAATTATCAAAAATCGATGATGAAATATTTAAAATATTAGATGATAATGAAAAATTGTTAAAAAGTAATAAAATATCTAAAATTATTGATGAATTTAATGATAATGAAGATGATTTAGTTGCATCTATTAAATTTTATAATGATACTGTTGTTGATTTTAATAAATTGATTGTTTCTTTCCCATCAAATATTATTAGATTTATTTTTAGATATAAAAAGAAAAAATTTTATAATCATGAAAAAAGACAAATGTATGAAATATTAAAAGAAGATAACAAGAAGGAGTAATTATGAGTTTTATTGATAATATTAAAGAACGTGCCAAAAAAGATATTAAGACAATCGTACTTCCTGAATCAATGGATTCTAGAGTTATAGAAGCTACATCTATTATAATTAAAGAAGGTATTGCTAATATAATTATTATTGGTAATAAAGAAGAAATTACAAATAACTTTCCTGATTATGATATTAGTGGTTCTACTATAATTGATCCTAAAAATTCAGATATTACTGAAAAATTAATTAATAAATTTGTTGATATTAGAAAAAATAAGGGTATGACATATGATGAAGCAAAAGAAATTATTTTAAATGATAATATGTATTATGCTTGTATGCTTGTAAAAATGGGATACGCTGATGGTGTTGTTAGTGGAGCATGCCACTCTACTGCTAATACGTTAAGACCTTCTTTACAAATTATAAAAACTAAAGAAAATGCTTCTCTAGTTTCTGCGTTTTTCTTAATGGTTGTACCTAATTGTTGTTATGGTGAAAACGGAATATTTGTTTTTGCTGATTGCGGATTAGAACAAAATCCTACTTCTGATAAACTTGCATCTATTGCAGCAAGCTCTGCTGAAAGTTTTAAATTATTAGTAGAAAAAGAACCTATGGTTGCAATGCTTTCACATTCTACAGTTGGGTCTGCCAAGCATAATGATGTTGATAAAGTTGTAGCTGCTTTAAATATTGCAAAGGAAAAATTTCCACAATATAAAATTGATGGAGAGTTTCAGTTAGATGCTGCTATTGTACCTAGTATTGCTAAAAGTAAAGCTCCAAATAGTGAAGTAGCAGGACGTGCTAATGTTTTAGTTTTTCCAGATTTAGATGCAGGTAACATTGGATATAAATTAGTACAAAGACTTGCTAAAGCGGAAGCTTATGGACCAATATGTCAAGGTATTGCTGCACCTATTAATGATTTATCTAGAGGTTGCTCAACAAAAGATATTGTAGGAGTTGTTGCAATAACAGCTGTTCAAGCACAAAATAATTAAAAATATCCACAAAATTGTGGATATTTCAGACTATTGACAAAAGTTAATAGTTTTTTATTTGTAAGCATATATAAATTTATGTATCTCTAATTGTTTATCCGATTTATCATATTTCATTGCATATATTTCATAATTTCCTGAAGCTTCTGGTAAAGTATTATATTGACCAGTTGTTTTATTATAAATAGAATAATAGGCATCTTTATCAGATCTAAATTGTGATGGTATTAATATTTTTAATTCTGACTTTATTTCTTTACTTAAAATCCAGTTATTACTTGTTTCAATACTATTTACTAAATTACTAACGTCCTCTTTATAATAATAAGCATTTATTATTGTATAGTTAGTTTTATCTTCATCAAAATATGTTCCCCAATCTTGAATTTCAAGTTCTCCATTGTCTGGAAGTTTTGCATCTATTATCGTTTTATATTTATATAATTTACTATAATCTTGTTCAAAGGTTGGAAATAAACAAAAAGAACCATACATTAATAATGTAACGCCAATTATAAATCCACTAATGATATTTTTAGTACATTGAAATCCCGCATTTTTGTATTTAAAGCCAAGAATAATTGATAATAGTGGAACTGGTAGCCAACACCAAAATACCCAGGTATTTTTAGTGAAATTGAATCCTTGTTGGGGATTAATTTTATCAATTAAGTTCATCGTCCATATTGCTCCTAAAAAACTACATATTGTTATAATAAATAATATAAACATAAACTTTTTAATAAACTCAGGATTATGATACTTTTTAACACCTTTAAATTTAGATTTATCACCAAGATGATTTTCTAAATTACTGAATTTTTTTCTGATAAAACTTATTAGTTCTAAATCACACGAATTTTTTTGAATGATTATTATTTTATTCAGCTTACCAAATTTTAAATAAAAGTTTGTATCACTTTCAACACAGCGATCTATCTCATTGTAGTTAATTTTTATAGTTTCTATTTTACCTTGTCTTATGAAATAGTCATCATAAAATTCAGTATGAATTTCAGTATTAACGATTCCTTTTTTTTGTATTGAATTAAATTCCTTTTCTGAAAAATATTCTAATCTAACTTTATATAGTATCATTAAAAATATTTGATATACTACAAGGAATATTAATGTAGTAAGTAAATTTTTAGAGAAAATTGCTATTATTGAAGTAATTATCAAATTAAGTATTGTTCCCCTAATTACATAAGACCAATATATTTGTGGAAAATATTTAGTCATTTTCTTATATTCATATGCGTCTAATATACTTTCACATGTATATAAACATTTATTATTTACTTTTTTCTTTGTTTTCTTTGGCATTTCTTCCTTATTTTTTTCAGGTGTAACTACTATTTTTTCTTCAGGCTTTATTATATATTGAACTTCTTTAACCTTTTTGATTTTTGGCTTATTATTTTTTACTTCATTAAAGATTAGTGCTATTACAAATGAAATAGTAAACCATAAAATTAGTATAATTATCATTCCTTCAAAAAAATCAATCCAAGTTGTAGGTTCTTCACCAGGCTCATCGGGCAAAAACATACCATATATTGCCATTAATGATATGCAGATTGAAGGAATTGAAAATAGTTTCCAAAAGAAGCTACTTTTAAAAATTTTATCTTGTTTATTTGTTTTTTTACTCATATTATCACCTCATAATAGATAAGTTATTTTTCTATTTAATTATACCAAATAGTAAAAAGATTATTAATTTCAAGTAATGATATTTTATTCAACTCTCCAATCAATTTCTTTTAATCCTTTTGATTTTAAAAAGTTATTTGTTTTAGAAAATGGTTTACTTCCAAAAAATCCATTACGTGCAGAATAAGGTGATGGATGGGCACTTTCTATTACATAATGAATTTTATTTGTAATTAAGTCCTTTTTGCTTTTAGCAAAACTTCCCCATAATATAAATACTATAGGTGTATCTTTTTGATTTAAAATTTTTATAACTTCATCAGTAAAAGTTTCCCAGCCTTTACTTTTATGTGAGGCTGGTTTTTTTGATTCTACAGTTAATACCGTATTTAAAAGTAAGACTCCTTCTCTTGCCCATGGTATTAATGAATTATTAGTTGGAAAGGGAATATTTAAATCATCATTTAACTCTTTAAATATATTTTGAAGTGAAGGTGGTTTTCTCACACAGTTTTTTACTGAAAAAGATAAACCTTCAGCTTGATTTTCTCCATGATATGGGTCTTGTCCTAAAATAACAACTTTAGTATCCTTATAACTAGTAAATCTAAAGGCATTAAATATTTCTCCCTTTTTGGGATAGATAGTTTTATTTTTATATTCATCATTTATAAAGAATATTAATTCTTTAAAATAGTCTTTTTCATATTCTTTTTCTAAATATATATCCCAATCATTACCTATCATAGTATCACTCCATTTTTATTTATGATAACTTTCATTATTTAATATTTTAAATGCTCTATAGATTTGCTCTAGTAGGATTACTCTAAATAATTGATGAGGAAAAGTCAATTTTGAAAATGAAAGTTTATAATTAGAAATTTCTTTTATTTTATCTGATAAGCCATAACTACCACCAATTATAAAAGTTATATTACTATTTATATTTAAAATATTATCTATTTTCTTTGCAAATTCTAGTGATGATATTTCTATTCCTTCTATTTCTAATGTTACTATATAATCTTTTTCATTGATATATTTCATTATTTTTAAAGCTTCAAGTTCTTTATTTTTTTCTTCTTCATAAGTTGTTTCATCTTGTACTTCTATTAATTCTAATTTTGTATATTTGCTTAATCTTTTTCTATATTCATCTATAGCATCCTTTAAATATTTTTCTTTTATTTTCCCTACTGTTATTAATTTAATCATATTATACCTCTATAAGTTCTGTTTCTTTATCTTGTTCTGCGATTAATAGTTTTATATTTTTATCTTGTAATACAATACTTGATTCTTTATATGCTAAATCTTTTGTATTATTTTTTTCACTTATATGGGCTAAAACTACATATTTGGTATTGTTAGTAGTTATCTTTTTTAAGTAACTAGCTGTAGTTTTATTTGATAGATGGCCTCTATCACTTATTACTCTTTCTTTTAAAAATCTAGGATAGGGTCCATCCATTAACATAGCTTCGTCATGATTACTTTCTATAACATATATATTTTTATCTTCCATTTTCTTTAAATATTTTCTATTGATATATCCTGTATCTGTTACATATACTAGAGTTTTATTTTTATATTCTATAATATATCCTACTGAAATATCTGTATCATGTGAGGTATGAATTAATTCTATAAATACATCGCTTATATTAAACTTATCTTCTATAAAAATACATCTTTCTTTTGGGATTATATCAGATAATTCTTTATACATATCTTCTGGTATATATACTTTTATATCAGTTTGTTTTATAAAAGTAGTTAAACCTTTTATGTGATCTACATGGCTATGGGTAATTAATATTCCTGTAATTTCATTTATAGTTGTATTATTTAATTCTAAATGATTAATTAATCTTGAATAAGTGATTCCTATATCTATAAGTAATTTTGTATTATCACATATTACTAATGTACTATTTCCTTTAGAACCACTTGCTAAAACTCTTATTTTCATTAGTATAAACCTGCTGGATTTAGGGCACGTCCACTTCTATATGGATAACCTGTCCAAAGAGAGAAATGTAGATGTACTCCTGTTGCATTTCCTGTTTTACCCATTCCACCTATTACTTGTCCTTTAGTAACATTAGCACCTGTAGAAACTCTAATACAACCTTTACACATATGAGCATACATTGTAAAGTATCCATTATGATGATCAATAAGTACAGCATAACCACTACCATTAAATATACCTGGACCTGCCGCTACTACTGTTCCACTTTGAGCAGCAAATATATTAGATCCATATCCACATCCTGATATATCCATACCATCATGCAAACTTCCCCAACGATAACCAAAACCAGATGATACAGTAGCACATGATGCTGGCCAGCCCCACTGTCCTCGTGTTGCAATTACTTGACCATATCCTGGAACATTTTCTGGAAGTGATGATTGGTCTCGTCCACCTTTTACTACAATCTCTTTTATTGGAGATGATAATTCTTCTGTTGATACTGTAACAACATTAGTTGTTTCTCCA
This sequence comes from uncultured Bacilli bacterium, assembly GCA_947632545.1. Lineage (GTDB taxonomy): Bacteria > Bacillota_I > Bacilli_A > RF39 > UBA660 > UMGS995. Next base: position 5,871 of record CANRPP010000003.1, read on the forward strand.
TTAACTTTTTGAATTTTTTGAGTAACTCTTTTTTTACCTTTTACACCTGCTTGTTCTACTGCACTATAATTTCTAGATTTTGAAGGATCATATTTAACTTCTGTTTCGTAATTAACTTCTTCATCTTTTACTATATGATCTTCTTCTATTAAATCAAATTGCGGATGTAATATTCCTATAGTTACTTGTTCTCCTTCAAATAATAAACTATTTTTATCTTTAAAGTCTGTATTTGCAATTAAAAATTCTTCTGTTGAAATTTTATTATTAAAAGCAACATCCTCTATAGTATCTCCTGATTTTACTGTATATTTTTGTTGTTCTTCTGTTGTACCAAATAATAATATCTTACTTACATCTTCTGAAGTTTGATATATTTCTTTATCAACAGGCACTTTATTTTCTTTAATACTTATTTTATTTTTTATATATAAATTTTCTATAATTGATCCAGTATCTTTTATTTCCTTTTGAGTATTTTGTTCATAATCATCATATTTTTCTTTTGTTATAAATGATTGAACTGTTTTAGTAACTGCATCTTTAAAGACATTTTTATCTAGTACATATATATTTACATCTTTTGTTTTTGTTGTTTGTCCTTCATTATTAGATTTTGTTATACCTTTTATTGTTATAGTGTAACCATTAATTGTAAATGGAGATATATGTTCTATTTTTTTATAAATATCTTTAATTGAAGTAATTTTCTCATTATAAGTAACTTCTTTTGTAATATCTAAATCATCTGGAGCATAAACCTTATCAACATTATATTTCTTTTTTATATGATTTTGTTTTTGGTCAATATAATTTTCTAAACTTTCTTTATTTTTTATTAATCCTATAGATTTACCTTTTAAGTAAACTCTATAAACTTCTTGTGGCTCTTTAACTTGTTTTATATCTTCAAAACTTATTAATAAAAAACTTATTATTCCTGCGATAAGGACATAAATAATAGTTCTAAGATTCATTTTTTACAGCTCCTTTTTCTTCTTTTCTTAAACTTAAGAATGTTGAGGTATTCTTTTTAAATAATAATTCTATGGTTGCAGTTGGTCCATTACGATGTTTTCCAATTATTAATTCACTTATACTAGAGTTATCTTCTCTTCTTGCTTCTTTATTATAATAATCATCTCTATATAAGAATGATACTATATCAGCATCTTGTTCAATAGAACCTGATTCACGTAAATCACTCATTATTGGTCTTTTATCTTCTCTTGATTCTACACTACGTGAAAGTTGCGCTAAAGCAACTACTGGAACATGTAATTCCATTGCAAGAGTTTTAAGACTTCTTGATATATCAGATACTTCTTGTTGTCTATTGGCACCATAATTTTTTCCTCCTGATATTAGTTGAAGGTAATCTATTATTACTATTCCTAGTCCTTTATCACTACTTGCTAGACGTCTACATTTGGCTCTTATCTCACCTATAGTAACACCTGGTGTATCATCTATAAAAAGATTAGTATCTGAAAGTTGAGCACTTGCTTCATTTACTCTTTTCCAATCTGTATTTAATAAGTTTCCTGTTCTTAATTTATAACCATCAATTTGTCCTAGTGATGATAAAATTCTTAATGCTAATTGCTCTGCACCCATTTCTAAATTAAATAAAGCAACTGACTTTGATGTATTCATTGCTATATGTGTAGCCATATTAAGAGCAAAGGCAGTTTTACCCATAGCAGGACGTGCTGCAATTATTATAAATTCATTTTCATGAAGGCCAGCAGTTAATTTATCAAAATCATACCATCCTGTTGCAAGTCCTGTTATTTCTCCTTTTTGTTCTGCTAATTTTTCTAAATCACTTTCTGTTTTTGCTAATACTTCTTTTATTGTTTTAAATTCACTTGATCTTCTATTTTTTACTATATTTAATATTTTCTTTTCAGCATCGTCTAATGTCTCATTTACATTTTCACTACTATTATACCCTTCACTTGCAATATCTGTTGCTGTTTGGATTAATCTTCTAAGTATTGCAGTATCTTCTACAGTTTTAATATAGTAATCTATATTAGATGCAGTAGGTACAAAATTTAATACTTCTGTTAGATATTCTACTCCACCTACTTCACTTAATAAATTTTTATTTTTTAAATCACTTGTTACTGTTGTTAAATCAATAGGAATTTTATTATCCATAAGAGATGATAATGAAGAAAATATTTTAGCATTTTTTTCACTATAAAAAGACTCTTCTGATAATACTTCACAAGCTTTTTGTAGGGCATATTTTGATAGAAAACATGCTCCTAATACTGATTCCTCTGCTTCTAAATTATTTGGTAATGACTTTACTGCCATATAATCACCTCTATTTTATTACGTGAATATTTACTTCTGCATAAATATCGCTATATAAATTAATTATTACTTTATGATATCCTAATGACGTTATACTGGATTGTAGTTCTATTTGTTTTTTATCTATTTTATACCCTTTTTGTTCTAGTGCTTCTTTTATTTGCTTTGGACTAATACTACCGAATACTTTATCATCTTTTCCAGTTTTTACTTTAAATTCTAATTGTTCTTTTTCTAGCTCTTTTTTTAATTTTTCTGCTAATTTTCTATTTTCTTGATTTTGCTTTTCTTCACGAGCTTTTTCATGTTGTAAGTTATTCATATTTTTTTCATTAACAGGGACTGCATAACCATTCTTTATTAAAAAATTTTTAGCATAACCATCAGCTACTGTTTTGATATCACCTTTTTTGCCTTGTTTTCTTAAATCTTTAATAAAGATTACTTGCATTTTATTCACCTTCTTGTTTCTTTATTGCTTTTTTAAGTATTTCTTCTACATCACTTATACTTTGTTTTTCAAATTTAGCAGCGCCATTATAGTCATCACCGCCACCACCTATCTTATTTAAGATAGATTCTATATCATAATTACCTAGGCTTCTACCACTTACACCTATTGTATCTTTTCCTATCTTTCCTACTACAAATGAGGCTTCTATATCATTAAAGAATAAAAGTGTATCTGCTATTTTAGCTAAATCCTCTCTTCTATATATAGTATATGGTGTTGCTTTAGTAAAAGCAATTTTATCATTTATGATTTCTATTCTACTTAATAATTTTTGTCTTTCTGTATATTCTAATAAATCTTGTTTTAAAAGATATTGTACTTTTTTTGCAGATGCTCCAAGAGATGCTAGATAGTATGCTGTATAATAAGTATTAGCAGTTGTTTTTAACATAAAATTATTTGTATCTAATACTATACCAGATAATAGCACAGTAGCATAATAAGAATCTATTTCTGCATCATATGTTTCTAATAAATTAGTTACCATTTCACAAGTACTTGATGCTTTATCATCTAATACTATAAATGCATCTTTGATACTTGTTTTTCCTAAAGCATGATGATCTATTATTACTTTTTCTTTAATATGTTTTAAAACACTTTCGCTTTGTACTAAATCTTTTTTTGTTGTATCTAATATTAATAATAGATTCTTTGATTCTCTTTTATGAAGATTTTTTTCTACCTCACTACTTTTTATTATAGTTAAGCATCCTTCTAATTCCTTTAATATTTTTTCTACACCTAATTCATGTTTAGTATCATCTATAATTAAAAAGCAATTTTTCTTTTTATTCTTTAAAATTATATACATACCAATTGAGCTTCCTAAAGCATCTAAATCTAGATCTTTATGTGCCATAATAAATATATTTTTTGCTTTTTTAAATTTTTTTGTTAATTTCTTTTTATTTTCAATTATTACCATAACTTCCTCCTAGATACTTTTCCCCATAGTAATTATATAATATTTTAAAAGTTTTGTCGATACTAGACATAATAAAAGAGATTGAAATTTCAACCCCTAGTATTATCTTGTATAAGGTAAATATGCAACTGAACGTGCTCTTTTTATTTCTCTTGCAATATGTCTTTGATGACGTGCACAAGTTCCTGTTACTCTTCTTGGTAATATTTTACCTTTTTCATTTATATATCTTTTTAATGTTTCTGGATCTTTATAACTAATTGTTTTTCCAGTACACATTGCACATACTTTTCTTTTCTTTCCGTAAAAACCTGCCATATTTATCTCCCTTCTTTAAAATGGTAATTCATCATCACTTATTTCTATGCTTGACCCAAAATCTGCGAAAGGATTACTATCTACATCAGTTCCTTTTGTATCAGGAGCCTTATCAAAATCATATGGAGTTGGCCCTTCATTAGAATTATCCGAACTATTTCCAGAATTTGATGCTTTAGTTCCTAAAAACTCAACATTATCTGCAACTACTTCAGTAACATATCGTCTATTTCCATCTTTATCATCATATGAACGTGTTTGAAGACGACCATCTACTGCAACTTGGCTTCCTTGTTGAATATAATTTTTTACATTTTCTGCTTGTTTTCTCCATACAACTATGTTTATAAAATCTGCTTCTCTTTCACCTGCTTGATTTGTAAAATTTCTATTTACTGCAAGTGTAAATGACGCTACTGGAGTGTTACTACCAGTATATCTTAATTCTGGATCTCTTGTTAGTCTACCTATTAAAAATACTTTATTCATTTAAATACCTCTTTCTTAATCTTCAACTCTTACAACTAAGTGACGAATTACATTTTCATTAATTTTTACTACACGATTAAATTCTTCTACTGCAGATGAATCTGCATCTACTACGTAGAAAAAGTAATATCCTGTTTTATACTTTTGGATTTCATAAGCTAAATCTCTTTGACCTAGTGCTTTTTCTTCTACTACTTTAGCCTTTTTATCAGTTAATACCTTTTTCATAGCATCAGCAGTTTTTTTGATTTCTGCTTCCTCCATATCTGGTTTAACGATAAAAGTAATTTCATACTTATTCATTATTCCACCTCCTTTTGGACATATGACTCATATAAATTTATGAGTAAGGAGTATTTTAAATACTCGTATGTATTATATCAAATGTTTTATATTTTGTAAATTTTTTTATTATTTTTTTATTAATTGCTTATTTTTATTATTTTGATACTCTTCTTTAAATTCATTTATATATTTTCTTATATCTTCTATTGTATATTCATTTTTTTGATATTTATGCTCTATTAGAAAATTTTCTACGCTAAATTCTTCATATGATTCAAGACCATAATCTTTTTCAAATAAATCATTACATATTAAAAGTATTATTTGATTCGTTTCTATGTCATAATAATTTTTGTATAAATTACCATTCTTCCTATAAGACTCTTTTTTAGCCATATATAGTTGCATATTATTATTTGGATAGTGAAGAACTAAAAATCTGCATTTTGCTAAATTATTATAAGAAATTGTATCTGATACTTCTATTTGTCCATTGTCGCCTGTATTATATGAAAAATCACTCTCACATCCTGTTAATGTAGATAATCCTAGTCCTGCAACTAGAGAGTATGTTAATAATTTTTTCTTTTTTTCTAATAATAATTTTTTATTTTCCATATTTATTCCTCCTTTATACATTAAATCTAAAGTGACAAATGTCACCATCTTGCATTAGATAATCTTTTCCCTCAAGTCTTGCTTTTCCTGCTTCTTTTACTTTTAATTCGCTTCCATATTCTATTAAATCAGTATATGATATTACTTCTGCTCTTATAAAACCTTTCTCAAAATCAGTATGAATTATACCTGCACATTCTTTAGCATTCATTCCTTTTTTAAAAGTCCACGCTCTTACTTCATCTTTTCCTACTGTAAAATATGTAGCAAGTCCTAAAATATCATATGTTGCAGTTATTAATTTATCTAGACCTGATTCATTTAGTCCTAATGCTTCTAGCATTTCTTTTTTATCATCTTCTTCTAATTCACTTAAAGCTTCTTCTACTTTAGCACATAAACTTACTACTTGTGAGCCTTCTTTTTTTGCATATTCTTTAACTTGTTTTACATAGTTATTATCTTCTTTTTCTAATTCATCTTCTTCTATATTTGCTAGATAAATAATGGGTTTTATTGTTAAAAAACTATATGACTTTAATACTTTTTTTTCTTCTTTACTAAATTCTATTTGTCTTAATGGTTTATTTTCTTCTAAAGCTTTCTTTGCTTTTTCTAATGCTTCTACTTCTATTATTGTATCTTTATCTTTTGTAGTTCTTGCTTTTTTAGATACTTTTTCTAATCTATTATTAATAATATCTAAGTCAGCAATAGCTAATTCTAAATTTATTGTTTCTATATCTCTTATTGGATCTATAGTTCCTTCTACGTGAATTATTTTACCATTATCAAAACATCTTACAACTTCAACTATGGCATCTACTTCTCTAATATGTGATAAAAATTTATTTCCTAAACCTTCTCCTTTTGATGCACCTTTAACAAGTCCTGCGATATCTGTAAATTCATAAGCAGTTGGAATAAATCTATTTGGTTCATACATTTCTTTTAGTTTAGTCATTCTATCATCTGGTACGGTAACTACTCCTACATTTGGTTCTATTGTTGCGAACGGATAATTTTCTGCTAATATTTTCTGATTTGTAATCGCATTAAATAATGTTGACTTCCCTACATTTGGCAGTCCTACTATACCTGCAGTTAAACTCATATTATGCCCTCTTTTCTTTATATATAATTTTTCTTTATATTATAATAAATTTACTTTATTCTATCAAGAGTATATTTAAAAATCCACAGTTTTTGTGGATTTATTATATTGTTGGATATACACCTGGACCTATTGGTATACCTAAAATATACCATCCAATAACTAATAATATCCAAGATGCACTTATAATTGCGAAATATGGTAATACTAATTTTATTGATCTTCTTATTGTAATTGGTTTATTTTTATCAAAATTATATATATTTAAATATCCTAAATAAATTACAAAACACGCTAGTAGAGGAGTTATACCATTTGTCATTGAATCTCCAACTCTTGCTACTAATTGAGCAAATTGTGCAGATATATTTGATTGCATAAACATTGGTACTACTACTGGTGAAAAAATTGCCCATTTAGCACCTGATGTTGTTAAAAATAAATTAGATACTGCAATTAATATTAATGTTAATAAAATTAATGGTATTCCACTAAATCCTAAATATTCTATTAAGTTTGCAAACCATGCAGTTATAATTACCCCAATATTTGTCTTTTTAAATATTGCAATGAATTGTGACATTACAAATATTAATACTAAAATTGTTCCTATTTTTGAGAAATATTCTCCGGTTTTTTCAATTAACTGTCTATCATTAGTGATAGTTCTTGCTCCTATTCCATAAGCTAACCCTACAAATAAGAATAATAATGACATCATATATGTAAATCCATCTTGGAAATATGAATTTTCTCCAAATACTTGATTTAAGTATGTAGCTTCTTTCATATCTAATAATAATCCTGAATTAGGTAAGTTTGGTATTAGCATATAAATAAAGATAATTATTACTACTATAGCAGTAATTAAAGCCCACTTAAGTCCTCTTTTTTGATTTTTTTCTCTTTCTATTTTATGTTGTTCTTCTTCTTCTAAATCTATTATTCTTAATTCTTCTGTTTTTGATAAATCATCTCTAACTTTATATTTACCAAGTCTAGGACTTATTATTTTTTCTACTATAATAGTTCCTATTATAGATATTATTATAGAAGTTACAATTATAAATATTAAATTACAAGTTAAACTTATATGAGTATTACTATCTATAATAGATGCCGCAATTGATGTATAATTCATTAAGGCAACTTCTGTTGATCCTACAAATACTGAAACTCCATAACCAAAGGCAACTCCACAAAAAGCTGTTACTATACCGGTTAGAGGATTTCTTCCATTTGCTGAATATATCATTGCTACTAAAGGGATTAAGATAGCATAACCTATTTCATTTATTAATGATGAAATTGTTGCAACAAATATAACTATAAATGTTAACTGTAAGTTTGATAGTTTTCTAATATATTTTCTAGAAAAAGCTTCTATAAATCCTGTAGCTTCAGCAACACATAAACCTATTAATGATATAAGTAACATTCCAAGAGGTGCAAAACTCATAAAGTTTTTCGATGCGTTACTTATAATAAATTTCATTCCATCGAAAGATAATAAGTTTTCTACTGCAACTATTGTAGCTTCTAATTCTTTAGTATTTTTATTTATTGTATTATAAGTAGCTTGCATTTCAAATTTTGATAATACAAAACTTAATAATATTACTAGAAAGCTTAACACTATAAATACAGTAATGGGGTGAAAATAAAATTTTTTTAATCTTAATTTTTTATTTTTTCTCATACTACTTACCTTCCTCTGAAATTATTTTTTTTATTTTTTTATTAAATTCTATTCTTGGCATAAATAGTGATCTATTACAATTTAAGCATTTTATTTTTATATCTGCTCCTAATCTTATAATTTCCCACTGATTTGCTCCACATGGATGTGGTTTTTTCATAATAACTTTTGTTCCTAATTCATAATTTAATTTATTATTTTCCATTATGTACCTCGATTTGTTGATATGGTATTTTTATATTTGCTTTATCTAATGCTTTCTTTATTTCTTTTCTTAAACTTCTTTGTACTGCTAGATGTTCTGCTGATGCAGTCTCTACTATTACTCTATATATAACTCCTGATGCTTCTAATTCATTTATACCTTGTACAATTATATTTCCTTTAGTTTTTGGAATTTTCCCTGATATATCTTCTGCCATTTTATTTAAGACTTTTTCTACTTTATCAGAATCATAACTATAATCTACTGATACATCAACTATAGCAACAGAATTACTTAAGTTATAATTAATTACTTGTGTAATTGTATGATTTGCAATTATTAGGGTTTGACCTTTATAATTTTTTATCCTAGTAGTTCTAAGTCCTAAGGCAACTACTTCTCCCATAAAGTCATTTATTTCTACAGTATCTCCAATTTCATATTGATCTTCCATTATTATTGATATACCTGCTAATAAATCTTTTGCTATATCTTGGAATGCTAATCCTATTATAGCGGCAGTTATTCCTAATCCTGCAATTATGGATTTAACATTTATTCCAAAATTTGCTAATATGGCAATTATTATAAATATTATTATTATATATCTAATAATATTTATAATTAGACTATTTATTGTTTTTACACGCTTCTGGTGATGTCTTTTTTTATAATTTTTATTTTCTGATTTTATAATTATATTTTTTATAATTTTATATATTATAAAACCTATTAATATATATACTATTGGATTTATAAGTTGAATTATATCTAATGTGTATTTATCAAGTATTACCAATATAATCACCTACTTTTATTTATTTAAATTCATTATTTCTAATATTCTATTTAAATCATTTGAATTTGCAAAAGATATTTCTAATTTTGTATTCTTTACTTTTACTTTTGTTCCTAATTTTTCTGATAATTCATCTTCTAAATAATCATATTCATGATTTTTTTCTTGTTTAGTTCTTACTATTTTATTTTTTCTTTCAAATTTATCACTACTGGAAGTTATTTCTTCTAATTGTCTAACACTTAATCCTTCTGTTATTATTTTGTTTGCTAAAGTGTTTATTTGATTTTCATCTTCTAATTTACTTAATACTCTAGCATGTCCCATTGATATTTGTTTATTACTTATTAAATCTTGTGTTTTTTGTGGAAGTGTTAATAATCCTATCATATTAGTAATGTGACTTCTACTTTTACCAAGACGTTCTGCTAACTGCTCTTGTGTTAAACCCAAATTATTTAGTAATTGTTTATATGCGGTAGCTTCTTCAATAGAATTTAGGTTTTCTCTTTGTAAATTTTCAAGTAGAGCAATCTCCATCATTTCATTATCTGTAAACTCTCTAACTATAGCTGGTATTTCTGTTAATCCTGCTATTTTAGAGGCTTTAACTCTTCTTTCACCGGCAATTATTTCATAGCCTTTTATGCTCTTTTTTATTATTATTGGTTGAAATACGCCATGTTCTTTAATTGATGCAGCAAGTTCTTCTAATGCTGTTTGATCAAATACTTGTCTTGGTTGATATGGATTACTTCTTAATTCATTTAAGGGAACTTTTATTATTTGTTCTTTTGGTGTTTCTGTAATAATCCTTTCTTCTATTTTATTATAGTCAAGAGGTTCATTATTAAATAATTCTTCTAAACCTCTACCTAAAGCTTTTCTTCTAATATTATTATTCTCCATTTCTTTCAATCACTTCCTTTGCTAAATTCATATATGCTTCAGATCCTCTACTTTTTGGATCATATGCTATTATTGGTTCACCATGAGAAGGTGCTTCAGTTAATCTTATTAGTCTTGGTATAATTGTATTATAAACTTTTTCTTTAAAGAATTTTCTTATATCATCAACTACTTCAAAACCTAAATTAGTTCTAGAATCTAACATAGTTAGTAGTACCCCCTCTATTTCTAAATTAGGGTTAAGTGTTTTTTGTGCTAACATAATTGTATTTAAAAGTTGTAATATTCCTTCTAGAGCGAAAAATTCACATTGTACTGGAATAATTACTGAGTTTGATGCTGATAAAGCATTTGTTGTGATCATTCCTAATGATGGTGGACAATCAATTATTATATAATCATAATTTTCTTTTATTGTTTCTAAATGATTTTTTAACTGACTTCCTTTTGCAAAACCTGGATCATTTTGACTTTTTTCTATTAATTCAATATCTAACCCTGCTAAATTTATAGTAGATGGAATAACATATAAACCTTTATATTTAGTTTTTACAATAGTTTCTTCGATACTACATTTTCCTATAAAAACATCATAAATACTATTTTCTATATCTCCTTTTGTTATTCCTACTCCTGTTGAAGTATTTCCTTGAGGATCTAAATCTATTAATAATACTTGTTTATCTAATGCTGCGAGTGATGCAGAAAGATTAATACTTGTCGTTGTTTTTCCTACTCCACCTTTTTGATTTACTAAAGAAATTATCTTTCCCATATAATCACCTGTTCCTTTTTTACATATAGTATTGTATCAAATATAAGCTTTTTTTTAAATGTTTTTGGCAAAAAAAGTAGATTTTTTATCTACCTTTTTAATCCTGTTTTTCTAATTTTATTATTACTTGATATGATTTTTGTAAATTCATTTCATCTTTTTCTACTTTTATTCCTAACTCTTCTACTTTAGAAAGTGACTTATTAATTATTTCTATAGCAGCGTCCATTTTATTTTCAGTTGGTACTTTTTCTTTTATGTTATCATCATTTGATGATAACGGAACATTATTAGTATTATAGGTTGGTACCTCACCTGGTAATTCTACATTTATTAAATCTGGTGCTTTAAAATAGTCTTCACTACTTTTTGGTTCTTCTTTTTGTTCACTTTCTTTTAAGGCTTCTGCTGCAGGTGAAAAGAATTTAAAACTATTATCATCTGGTTTATCAGTAGTTTGAGGAATTGGTGTGTTCAATCTTAATAAACTATCCAAATCTGCTCCTGATTTATCTGGCTCTTTTAAATTTATATCCTTTGTATTTTTCTTTAAATCATTTATATCTATTGCTGTGTTTGCAGATATTGGACCTTCTCCAAATGAAATATTTGAAGGTGGTTCTTCTATATTATCATAAAATTTTTCTGGATCGTCTTCTTCATCGTCGTCATCATCTATTTCACCAAAATTTATATATTTATTTGAAGATGTTTCATTGCTTTGAGTTTTATTATCTGGATTATCTTTATTTTCCATTACAATTAGAGGTTCATTTTCTTCTTGTTGTGATTCTTTGCTATCTGTATCATTTTCAGGTTGACTTTCATTATTTGGCATCATTATTAATGGCTCACTATTTTGTTCTTTACTATCATTAGTTAAGTTTTGAGAATTACTTTCTTCACTATTATTTATTAATAATGGCTCATTGGATGTTTCATCTTTATCTTCAAAATTTGGAATTAAAGGATTACTCGATAAAAAACTTGCACTAGAATCTATATCTTTTGGTATATCTTCATTGTTTTCTATATTATCTGGTAGTTCACTTATTCCACTTTCTTTTTCTGGTTCTTGTTCTTCTTTTATTCTTGCCTCTAATTGACGAACTGTCATCTTTTTTTCTATAATTTCTTTTAATAATTGTTTTTGCTTTTCTCCATCTTCGACATTTAATAAAGCTCTTGCATGTCTTTCAGATATTTCTTCTTTTAGTAAGGCTTCTTGAACTTCATCTGTTAATGATAAAAGTCTTAATTTATTTGATACAGCAGATTGACTTTTACCCATTGTTTTTGCTAAATCTTCTTGTGTCATTTCATCTATTTCTAATATTTTTTGATATGTTTTGGCTTCTTCTAAAGGATTTAAATTTTTTCTTTGTAAATTTTCAAGTAAAGCTACTTTAGATGTTTCTTTATCATCTAAATCTCTTATTATTGCAGGTATTTTTGTTAATCCAGCTAAAGCAGCTGCTTTATATCTTCTTTCACCAGCAATTATTTCATATTTATCATTTACTTTTCTAACTATAATTGGTTGAATTACCCCATGTTCTTTTATAGATACAGCTAATTCCTTTAAAGGTCTTTCATCAAATACTTCTCTTGGTTGAAATCTATTGGGAATAATATCGTCCAAATATAGATATACTACTTCTTCGCCTTGCTGCATAACCTATACCTCTCTTTTTATTCTTTTATTCTAGTTTATATTATATCATTATATTTTGATTTTGAAAAGAGGAGAAAGAAAAAAAGGCTAATAACCTTTTATCATTTTATTTTTTACTTATAATAACTAGTGTTCTGATACTTTTTTCTTTTGGTAAATTAAATTTTATTAATTGATCTATTTTACATTTATATTTTTTTAAATATTTTTCAATATTTTCTAATTCTTCTTCTACATTTGCTTTCATTGCAATCATATAACCATTTTTTTCTACTAAATGCATTGTATATCCTAATAATTTTTTTAAATTAGCTACTGCTCGAGATATTACTATATCAAACTTATTTTTATAATCTTCACTTCTTGTATGAATTGCTTTTATATTTTTTAACTTTAATTTTTCTATAGTTTCATTTAAATAATTTACTCTTTTTTGTAATGAATCAATTAATGTTATATCTAAATGAGGAAATACTATTTTTAATACTATTCCTGGAAAGCCTGCTCCTGTTCCTACATCACATAGAGTTTTAATTGTTCTTAAATCAACTGCTTTTACTATAGTTAAACTATCATAAAAATGTTTTAGGTAAACTTCTTCTTTTTTTACTATTCTAGTTAAATTTATTTTTTTATTTTCTTCTATTAAAATATTATAAAATTCTTCTAATTGTTCTTTTTGTTTATTAGTCAATTTAATTCCTAATTTTTCTGTTTCTTTATAAAATTCTTCTTTATTCATTATATTCCTTCCTTTTTAAATAAACCATAAGAATAGAAATATCTGCAGGATTTACTCCACTTATTCTTGAGGCTTGTCCTATTGATGTTGGTCTTATTTCAGATAATTTTTGTTTTGCTTCACTTGCAATATTTGGAATATCATCATAATTAATATTATCTGGAATTTTTTTATTTTCTAGATTTAGCATTTTTTCTGCTTCTTTATTAGCCTTTTTTATATATCCCTCATATCTTGTATTAATTTCTACTTGTTCTAAAACTTCATAACTATAATCTAAATTTAGGAAATGTTTTATATTTTCTATACTTATTTCTGGTCTTTTTAATAAATCATATAAACTTATTCCATCTTTTAATTCACTACTACCTATTTCTTTTAAATATTTATTTACCTCTTCTTTTGGTGTTATTCTTGTATTTTTTAATGTTTCATAGACTTTTTCTATATTTTTTTTCTTATTTTTAAACTCTTTATACTTTTCTTCACTTATTAAACCTACTTGATATCCATACTCTCTAAGTCTTATATCAGCATTATCATGTCTTAATAATAAGCGATATTCAGCACGTGATGTTAATAATCTATATGGATCCTTTACTCCTTTTGTTACTAAATCATCTATTAAAACACCTATATATGATTCATTTCTTTTTAAAACTAGAGGTGCTTTTCCTTCTAATTTTAAGGCTGCATTTATACCTGCTATTAAACCTTGACCTGCTGCTTCTTCATATCCACTTGTTCCATTTATTTGACCTGCTGTGAATAAACCTTCTACTAATTTTGTTTCTAGACTTTGCTTTAATTGTTTAGAATCTATTGCATCATATTCTATTGCATAAGCATATTTTAATATTTTAGCATTTTTAAGTCCTGGAAGAGAGTGGACCATTTTTTCTTGGACATATTCTGGCATACTAGTAGAAAATCCTTGAATATATATTGTATTACCGTATTCTTTATCATCTTCTATATTGCTTTCTGGTTCTAAAAATAATTGATGACGTTCTTTATCACTAAATCTTACTACTTTATCTTCAATAGATGGACAATATCTTGGACCTATACCTTCAACATAGCCTCCATACATACTTGATTCATTTAAATGTTCATTTATAATTTTATGAGTTTCTTTATTTGTATAAATTAAATGACAAGGAGTTTGATTTTTATAATCATAAAATGCTTTATTATCAAAAGAAAAAGTTAATTTTTTTAAATCACCTGGTTCTAATTTAGTTTGATCATAGTCAATACTATCTTTATCTATTCTTGGAGGAGTTCCTGTTTTTAATCTTAAAATATTAAATCCTATTTTTTTTAAATCATCGGATAAAAATTTTGAATTTTTTTCTCCATGAGGTCCACCTGGTGTTTTACTTGCTCCTACTAAAATCATTCCTTTTAAATAAGTTCCTGTTGTTAAAATTACAGTAGATGATTCTATTTTTTCATTATTTTCTAAAATAACACCTTTTATTTTATTATTTTCTACTATTAAGTGTTCTACTAAAGATTCTTTTATATCTAAATTTTTTTCATTTTGTAGAGTTTTTAACATTTCTTTTGGATAAATATTTTTATCTTCTTGTGCACGTAAGGCTTGTACTGCTGGTCCTTTTTTAGTATTTAACATTTTTACTTGGATAGCTCCTTTATCAGCACATCTTCCCATTTCTCCACCTAAGGCATCTATTTCTCTTACAACTATTCCTTTGGCAGGTCCCCCAATTGAAGGATTACATGGCATATCTGCAATATTTTTAATATTTCCCGTAATTAAAAGAGTCTTATGTCCCATACGAGCAGTAGCTAAAGATGCTTCACATCCAGCATGACCACCACCTACTACAATTACTTCATATTTCATTTAGACCACTCCTCTTTTTTACTTTCCAACACAAAATTTTTCAAATAAATTATCTATTATTTCATCACTATAAGTTTTACCTATTATTTCTCCTAATAAATCAAAACAAGATTTTAAATCTATTTCTATCATATCTATTGGAAGATTTTCTTTTAGACCATTTTCTACTTCTTCTAATTTTTCTAGAGCTTTTTTTGCTAAACCTATTTGTCTTGCATTACTTAAATAATTATAATCTTTTGCTTCTATTTGTTCTAAATTAAACAATTCTATTATTTTATCTTTTAATTTATCAATTCCATTTTCTTTAGTAGTTGTTGTTTCTACTATATTAAATTCTTTTAAATATTCTTTTTCTATTTTTTGTTCTAAATCATTTTTATTTATAACAACTATAGTATTTTTTTTATTTACTTTTCTTAATATATTTTTATCATCATCAGTTAACTGTTCTGCTCCATTTAATACTACTATTATTAAATCTGCTTTATCAATTAAAGATAAACTTTTTTCTACTCCTATTTTTTCTATTTTATCTTTAGTATCTCTTATTCCTGCAGTATCTATTATATTTAGTTTAATATTATTTAAGATTATTTCTCCTTCTACTATATCCCTTGTTGTTCCTTCTATATCTGTTACTATTGCTTTTTCTTCACCTAATAATTTATTTAGAATACTACTTTTACCTACATTTGGTCTTCCTATTATTAAAGTATCTATTCCATTTTTTATTAATTTTATATTTTTTGATTCCTCAATTATTTTATTTAATTCTTCTTTCATAATTGATATTTCTTCTTTAATTTTATCAATTGTTACTACTTCAATATCATAATACTCTGGATAATCTATATTAACTTCTATTCTTGAAAGTAAATCTTTTATTTTATTTCTAAAATTCTCAATCATATTAAAAGTTTTTCCTTGTAGAGAATTTATAGCAATTTCTCTTGCACTTTCTGTTTTACTTTCTATTAAATCCATAACTGCTTCTGATTTAGTTAAATCTATTCTACCATTTAAGAATGCCCTTTTAGTAAACTCACCTGGTGTTGCAAGTCTTGCCCCATTTGATATTAATAATTCTAATATTTTATTTGTAGTACTTATTCCTCCATGACAATTTATTTCTACTATATCTTCTTTTGTATAAGTTTTTGGAGACTTCATAACTGATATTAATACTTCATCTATTATTTTATTATTATTAATTATATATCCATAATTAATAGTATGTGAGTCTACATCTTCTAAATTTTTTCCTTTAAATAACTTATTTGCAATTTCAATAGAGTTTTTACCACTCATTCTTATAATTGAAATTGCTCCTACTCCCATAGAGGTTGATATTGCAACTATTGTATCTTCCATAATATACCTCCTTTTTTATTTTTATATAATTTTAAAAAAAGAAGATTAATCTTCTTTTGGTTTTATTACTACTGCTCTATTTGGTTCTTCTCCTACACTTTCTGTATATACATATTTATTATTAGTTAAAGCATTATGAATAATTCTTCTTTCATATGAATTCATTGAATCTAATTTTGCTTCAACTTTTGTTTCTTTCACTTCTCTTGCTACTTTTTTAGCTAATCTTTCTAAATTTTTTTCTTGTTTTTCTTTATAATTATTTACATCTATTAAAAATTTAAATGATTTTCCTATTTCTTTTTGAATTGCTTGAGAAACTACTTTTGATAGAGCTTGTAAGTTTTTACCATTTTTTCCTATTAATAAAGAATCATTATCTGAATAAATTATATAAGTGGGAACTTCATTATTTTTTCTTATCTCAATATTAATATTAAAACCCATATCTTTTAATAAACTATAGCAATAATCTTTTATATATTTTACAACTTCTCTTTTTTCTATTACTTCTATTTCTATTTTTTTTGTTTTAAATAACCCTTGTTTTATTTCTTTTTCATTTATTATTAAATTGGCTTCTGTCTCTTGTAAATCAATTGTTGCATTTTTTATTGCTTCTTCTTTAGTTTTTCCTATATAACTATGCTTTTCCATACTTTTTTTTACTCCTTTTTACTGATAAATTTTGAAATACTGTAAATAAATTAGTTGTTACCCAGTATATTCCAAGTGCTGAAGGCATAAATAATCCCATTATTATTATCATAACACTCATCATTATTGGCATCATTTTCATACTTGGATCTAATGAATTTCCTGACATATTTAATTTAAATGATAAAAGTGTTGATAAGGCAATTAATATCATTAATATGATATAAGCTATTATAGTTGAAGTACCAAATCCTATAACTGGAGTTGTTCCAAGTTGTAATCCTAAAAATTTATCTTCAAAAATTGCAGGAGTTCTTTGTACAGCTTCAAAAAATGCGATAAATAAAGGTAACTGAATCATTGAAAATAAACATCCTGACATTGGATTTATATTATATTTTTTATATACTCTCATCATTTCCTGGCTTTGTTTAGTAAGTGATTCTTGATCTTGCTTATCTTTATATTTATTTTGAATTCTTGTTAATTCTGGTTGAGCTTGTTTTATCAATTCTGATTGCATTGCTGTTTTTTTGGTAAATGGAAATGCTATCAATCTTATAATTAAACTAATTATTATTAATGATACTGCATAATTTCCTATTTTATTTCCTAATAATATAAGGATAAAAGATAATGGTTTTACAAATATTCCTGTCCATAATCCTTCATATTTTCCACTTGTTATTTTAAAATTTTCACAATCAGGTAATGTTTTAATATCAACCCCATTTTTCTCATATATTTTTATAGTTTCTTTACTTTTTGGTTTGCATATTATATTTTGTGTTAAATTTTGACCTGTTACTTCATTTTTCACTGGATTATTTTTCTTATCTGTTAAAGTTTTTGTACAACCTGTTGTTAAAAATAAAGTTAATACAAGTATTAAAATTAACTTTTTATTTATTTTTTTCATTTATATCTCCTTTATTTTAAATATTAAATTATCAAAATCTTGGTTTAATTCTTTATATGTTTTATTTGAACCATATTTTTTTAATATGATTATAAAATCTTGATTCATTTGTTTTATTTTTAGATTATTATCTACTATAGCTCTTATTTTTCTTTTATATTTATTTCTAAATACAGCATTACCTAATTTTTTTCCTACTGAAATTCCATATCTACTGTGATTCATATAATTTTTATTATAATATATTGAAAAATATTTACTATTTATTTTTTTACCAGAATTAATAATCTTATTAAAATCTTGGTGACTTTTTACTATATTTTTTTTATTCATATATTACCTCTATTTAAAAATCTAAAAAAACCACAGTATAAAACTTGTGGATTAATTACATAGTTTTTTACGTCCTTTACGACGACGATTATTTAAAATATTAGTTAGTTTACGAGCAAAGAAACCATGCTTTTTAGCTTTTTTACGATTATTTGGTTGATAAGTTCTTTTCATTATTCCACCTCCAGACATAAATCTACATTATTATAATAATAAAATATGGTTTTTGTCAATTAAATATGGATAATTTTTTATATCAACATTATTAACAACTATGTGGAAAAGAAAAATAACAGTTGTTAAAGAAAATTTGTGGAAAATGTGGAAAACTTATTTTTTTAGTTTTATTTTAACAAATAATATGTGGAAAATTTTGTTAATTATTTGTGGATATCATAAATTGTTTTTTTTTAGTTTATTTTTTCGACAATTTAATGTAGAATAGAATTAATTACTTATCTTGTGGGGAGATGGTTGTATGAATGTTGATATAATGTGGAACAATTTCCTAAAGCAAATTAAACCTGATTTATCATCTCTTGCTTTTGATACATGGTTTAGTGATACTAAATTATATGAATTAAAAGATGGTAAAGCTTTTATAATTGTTCCCATGCAAATTCATAAAAAACATTTAGCAGATAAATATTCTTCTTTAATAATTGAAAAATTAAATAATATTACTGGTACAAATTTTGAATTAGAATTTTTATTAGAAAATGAATTAGTTAAAGAAAAAAAGTCTGAAAATAAGGAAAATTCTAATATTATACAAGAAAATAGTAGTGGAGTACCTCCTAATTTATTTAATTCTAATTTAAAGAGTAAATATAGTTTTGAAAATTTTATTGTAGGTAATTCAAATAAATTTGCCCATGCTGCTGCTTTATCAGTAGCGGAAAATCCTGGTAAGATGTATAATCCTTTATTTATTTACGGAAATAGTGGTCTTGGAAAAACTCATTTAATGCACGCGATTGGAAACTATATAATAGAAAATAGTAATAGAAGAGTTTTATATGTTACTAGTGATCAATTTATACAAGATTTTATTGGTATTAATAAGAAAGATGAAAAAGGAACAAACTTTAATTATATAGATTTCTTTAAAAATAAATATAGAAATGTCGATGTTTTAATAATTGATGATATTCAGTTTTTAGGTGGCGCTACTCAAACACAACGTGAATTTTTTAATACTTTTACATCTTTATATGATGATAGTAAACAAATTATTATTTCTTCCGATAGATCACCAAATGACTTAAAATTATTAGAAGATCGTTTAAGAACAAGATTTTGTTGGGGACTAACGGTAAATATATATCCACCTGATTTTTCCCTTAGAACTGAAATATTAAAGAAAAAAATTGCGGCTGGAAATTTTGAAAAAGAAATTCCTGAAGATGTAATTGAATATATAGCATCTAATATTGGTACTGATGTTAGACAACTTGAAGGCTCCATAACTAGACTTGTTGCTTATTCTACAATAATGGGTGGAGTAGATATTAATCTAGATTTAGCAATTGAAGCTTTAAAAGATTTTATTAGTAAAGGAATATCTGAAAAAAATGATATTCATAGAATTCAAAAAATAGTTTCTGAATATTTTCAAATTACAGTTGAAGATATTAGAAGTAAAAAAAGAAGCTCTAACATTTCTTTTCCTAGACAAATAGCTATGTATTTATGTAGAAATATGACTAGTGAATCTTTTCCTAAAATAGGAACAGAATTTGGTGGAAAAGATCATTCTACAGTAATGCATTCTGTTGAAAAAATAGAGCAAGAAATAAAAGTAAATAAAGATTTAGAAAAAATTATTGAAAAATTAAAACAAGATATTGGAGAAGGAATTGTTAATAAATAAAATAAATTACATATTTTTCCACATACAAAAAATAAATTTTATGCTATTATAATTAAAATTATTTTAATTATTAACATTTTCCACAGTAATAATATAAATAATATATTTAATAAAAAAGAAAGAAGGAAATAAAATGAAATTAACAATTAAAAAAGATATTTTATTAGATGGATTAAATAAGGTTTCTAAAGCCATCTCTACTAAAAATTTAATACCTGTATTATCAGGAATAAAATTTGATCTTAAGAAAAATAAACTTATATTAACAGCAAGTGATAATGATATTACTATACAAACAGTTATAATTTCAGAAAAAGATGATGATTTCAAAGTAGAAAAAGAAGGAAGTATTATAATTTCTGGTAGATATGTTCTTGATATAGTTAGAAAATTACCAGATGAATATATAAATATAGAAGTAATTGATGAATTAAAAGTACTTATTTATACAGAAAATAGTGAATTTAATTTAAATGGAATTGATGAAGATGAATATCCAAATATTTCTTTAGATGAATCTAAAAAGAAAATAAGTATAAATAGTAAGGTATTTAAAGATATAGTTAATCAAACTGCTTTTGCAGCATCTAATGAGGAAACAAAACCTGTTTTAACAGGAATTAATTTTAATATAGTAGGGGATGTATTAGAATGTAATTCAACAGATTCTTATCGTTTAGCAAGAAAAATAGTAAATTTAGAAAATAAGGAAAATGAAAATTATAATATAGTAATTCCTAGTCATAATATTTTAGAATTTGTTAAAATTATAGATGATGATGAAAAAGCTAAAGTAGAATTACATTTATCTAATAATAAAATATTGTTTATATATAAAAATATTAAATTTCAATCTAGATTAATAAATGGAACATATCCAAATACATCAAATTTAATGCCAAAGGAAGATTTTCTTGTTATATCAACAAATTTAAATGATATATATAATGTAATAGATAGAGCTAGTATACTTACTAGTGATAAAGAAAAAAATATTGTTACTTTAGAAACAGATGGAAATTTATTAACTTTAAAATCATCATCTCAAGAAATAGGTAGAGTAGAAGAAAAAATGACTATTAAAAAGAATAATGATGAAAATATAAAAATTTCATTTAGTGCAAAATATATGATGGAAGCATTAAAATCATTTAATACTGAAAATGTAGAACTTCATTTTGTTGGAGAAATAAAACCTATTTTAGTTAAATCAAGTGAAGATGAAACTTTAACACAATTAGTTTTACCAATTAGAACATATTAACATTATGTTCTTTTTTTTTATTTTTTTCTACAAAATTCATCAAAAAACGACATATGAATGTGATATTATACCACGTGAAAACGAGAAAGTTTTCATAAGGGGGAAATTTTATGAATTATGAAATTAATGAAGGTACATTAGCAATTTTACCTTCAAAAAAACAAAGTAAGGTATTAGAAGATAAAGAAGAATATATCATTAATAGTACACCATTTGAAATAATGGATCATAGTTGTAAATATTTTGGTTCTTCCTATGAAGGAAGAAAGGAAGGTACAAAAGCAGTTTTAGATATTAATTATAAAGTACCTATTATTGTAGAAAATAGTAGAAATATTATATTCTTTCCTACAAATTCTCCTTCTGCAGAAGATTGTAGTTGGATTTCATTAAAAAATATAAAAAAAATAGAAGAAGCAGAATATAATTCAACAACAATATTATTTAATAATGATATATCTATTTTAATACCTGTATCTAAAAGAACAATAGAAAATCAAATTTTACGAGCATCTAGACTAGATTTAATTATGAGAGATAGATAATAAAGAAAAAGTCATTAGTGACTTTTTTTAGTGCATAAACACTTAATTTATGATATAATATTATTGTATGTATAGGAATACTGATATAGGGTGTAGGTGATTATATGAAGAAATATAGTATCAAAAATGATTATTAAGAATATAAAATTGTCTAATTTTAGAAATTATTCTCATTTGAATGTTAATTTTAATGAGAAGATGAATATATTTATAGGAAAAAATGCTCAAGGAAAAACAAATATATTAGAAAGTATTTGTGTTCTCGCTCTTACAAAAACATATAAAAATGGAGTAGAACCTAATTTAATATCTTTTAATAAAAAAAAGGCATTAATAAAGGGTAGTGTAAAAGATACAAAATTAACTAATAAATTAGAAATATGTATAGAAGAAGGTAATAAAACATTAAAAATAAATAATAATGAAATAAGAAAAATTAGTGAATATATTTCTAATTTAAATATTATAGTATTTTCTCCTGAAGATTTAGAAATAATAAAGGGATCACCTAATGTAAGAAGAAATCTTATAAATATGCAATTATCTCAAATATCTATTAAATATTTAAATACATACAATGAATATAATAAAATATTAAAAATAAGAAATGAATATTTAAAATTATTATTAACATCTTCTATAGCAGATAAAAATTATTTGGATATTATTACTGAAAAATTAATAGAAAAAGCTATAATAATATATCAAGAGAGAAAAAAATATTTAGACTTTATTAATAAAAATATAAATTCTATATATAAAAAAATAACTGGAGAAGAAAAACTTTCAATTATATATGAAACAAATATAGATATAGAAGATTTTTCTACTGAAAATATATATAATGTTATAAAAGATAAATTTAATAAAGAATATAGAAAGGAATTAAATTATGGAATGACATTATATGGTCCGCATAGAGATGATTTTATTTTTTCATTGAATGGGAAAAATTTAAAATATTTTGGTTCACAAGGACAACAAAAAATATCTATATTGTCCTTTAAATTATCTGAAATTGATATATTTTTAGAATATAGAAATACAAAACCTGTATTATTATTAGATGATATTTTTAGTGAACTTGATATAAATAAAAGAAATAAATTATTAGAATTTATAAATACTGATATTCAAAGTATTATTACTACAACAGATTTAAAAAATATAAAATCAAAGTATACAAAAGATGCATATATATATCAAATAAATAATGGAAATATAGAAAGAAGGCAATAAAAAATGACAGAAATGAAAGAAAAAGAGTATGATTCATCATCAATTCAAGTATTAGAAGGATTAGAGGCCGTAAGAAAACGTCCAGGAATGTATATAGGAACTACTTCATCTAGAGGATTACATCATTTAGTTTGGGAAATAGTAGATAATGCGATAGACGAGGCTTTAGCAGGATATTGTACACATATTGAAGTAAGTATTGGAACAGAAAATACAATAACTGTAAAAGATGATGGACGTGGTATACCTGTTGATAAACATCCAAAAACTGGTAAAAGTACAGTAGAAACTGTATATACAGTATTACATGCTGGTGGTAAATTCGGTGGAGGAGGATATAAAGTATCTGGTGGACTTCATGGAGTAGGTGCTAGTGTTGTTAATGCATTAAGTAGTTGGTTAGAAGTAAAAGTTTATAAAAATGGTAATGTATATTATCAAAGATATGAAAATGGAGGACATCCAGTAGATGATTTAAAAATAATAGATTCTTGTTCTAAAGAAAGAACAGGAACTACAGTTACTTTTAAACCAGATCCAGAAGTATTTACAGATACAATAGTATATGATTATGAAATATTAAAAACACGTATTCGTGAATTAGCGTTTTTAAATAAAGGATTAAAAATATCTTTATATGACGAAAGAGAAGATGATAAGAAAGATTCTTTTTGTTATGAAGGTGGAATTAGTGAATATGTAAAAATGATCAATGAAAATAAAAATCCTATTCATGAAACAATAATAGATTGTGCAGGTGTTGATAATGATATTTCATTAGAAGTTGCCTTACAATATAATGAAACATATAATGCTAGTATATATTCTTTTGTTAATAATATAAATACTCCAGAAGGTGGAACACATGAAGATGGAGTTAAAAGAGCTTTAACTAGAATATTAAATAAATATGCTACTAGTAGTGGAATGTTAAAGGATAAAGATTCTAATTTAACTGGAGATGATGTTAAAGAAGGAATAACTATGATTATTTCAGTTAAACATCCAAATCCTCAATTTGAAGGTCAAACTAAAACAAAATTAGGAAATAGTGAAGTTAGAGGTATTGCTGATAAAATATTTTCAGCATCCTTTGAAAGATTTTTAATGGAAAATCCAGATCAAGCAAAGGTTATTGTAGAAAAAAGTATGACTGCATCACGTGCTAGAGTAGCTGCTAAAAAAGCTAGAGAATTAACAAGACGTAAAGGTGATTTAGATGTAACTAATTTCTATGGAAAATTATCTGATTGTAAGAGTAAAGATCCTAGTGAATGTGAAATATTTTTAGTCGAAGGTGATTCAGCAGGAGGTTCTGCTATAAAAGGTCGTAATAGTATGACTCAAGCAATACTTCCATTAAGAGGTAAAATTTTAAATGTAGAAAAAGCACGTCTTGATAGAGCGCTATCTAATGAAGAAATAAAAACAATTATTACGGCATTTGGAACTGGAATTGGCGAAGACTTCGATTTATCAAAATTACGTTATGATAAGATTATAATAATGACAGATGCAGATGTTGATGGTTCACATATAAGAGTTTTATTATTAACACTTTTCTATAGATTTTTTAAACCAATTGTTGAAGCAGGTCATGTATATGCGGCACAACCGCCATTATTTGTTATAAAACATGGTAAAAATATTAAGTATGTATTAAATGAGCAAGAAAGAGATGAATACTTAAAAACATTATCTCCAAATACAAAATATGATATTATGCGTATGAAAGGTTTAGGAGAAATGGATGCAGAAGAATTAAATGAAACAACTATGGATATAGAAAAAAGAGTATTACGACAAATAACAGTAGAGGATACAATGGCTGCAGATGATGTATTTTCAAAATTAATGGGTGAAGAAGTTGAACCTAGAAGATCATTTATAGAAGAAAATGCAGTATATGTTGAGAATTTGGATATTTAGGAGGTAAGGATAATGGATAGATTAGAACAAAATAATATAGTTAATGAAGTTAAAGATTCTTTTTTGGAATATTCAATGAGTGTAATAGTTGCACGTGCCTTACCGGATTTAAGAGATGGATTAAAGCCAGTTCATAGACGTATTTTATATTCTATGTATGAATCAGGTTATACACCAGATAAACCTCATAAAAAGAGTGCTAGAATAGTAGGGGATGTAATGGGTAAATATCATCCTCATGGAGATTCTAGTATATATGAAGCAATGGTTAGAATGGCACAAGATTTTTCATATCGTAATATGTTAGTAGATGGTCATGGTAACTTTGGTAATATAGAAGGATATGGAGCAGCAGCAATGCGTTATACTGAATCACGTCTTTCTAAAATTTCATTGCAATTATTAAGAGATATTAATAAAGATACAGTAGATTTTACTCCAAACTTCGATGAAAGTGAAAAAGAGCCTGTTATATTACCTTCAAGATTTCCTAATATATTAGTAAATGGAACAATGGGAATTGCTGTTGGTATGGCTACTAATATACCACCACATAATTTAGGAGAGGTAATAGATGGTTGTATTGCATATATTGATAATCCAGATATAGATTTAGATGGATTAATGCAATATATTAAAGGACCTGATTTTCCAACAGGAGCAACTATTTTAGGTAATAGTGGTATTAGAAAAGCCTATGAAACAGGTAAAGGAACTATTACTATTAGAAGTAAAGCTAGGATAGAAGAAGAAAAAGGAAAGCACTATATAATTGTTGATGAAGTTCCATATGGAGTTAATACATTAGAATTAAAAAATAAAGTAGCGGATTTAGTACATAATAAAGTAATAGATGGAATAAGTGATTATCATACAGATTTAAAAGATGGAATAAAAATTACTATTACTTTAAAAAAAGATGCAAATCCACAAGTAGTATTAAATAATTTATATAAGCATACAGCTTTTCAAACAAGTTATGGTATAACATTTTTAATGCTTGATCAAGGAGTACCTAAAACTTTAGGATTAAAAGATATAATATCAAAATATATTGATTATCAAAAAGAAATAATAATAAGGAGAACAAGATTTGATTTAAATAAAGATGAAGCACGAGCACATATTTTAGAAGGGTTAAAAATAGCATTAGATCACATTGATGAAATTATTAAATTAATAAGAGGCTCTAAAAGTGATGAAATTGCAATGAATGGTTTAATGTCAAATTATTCATTAACTGAAAAACAAGCTCAAGCAATTCTTGAAATGAAATTAAGAAGATTAACTGGATTAGAAAGAGATAAAATTGAGAATGAATTAAAAGAATTATTAGAAGAAATTGAAAAATTAAAAGGTATTTTAGCAAGTGAAGCTAAAGTATTAGAAATAATAAAAGAAGAAATGTTTGAAATAAAAGCAAAATTTGCTGATGAGAGACGTACAAATATTGATATGACTGCTATTGAATATATTGAAGATGAATCTCTAATACCTGTTGAAGATATAATAATAACTCTAACAAATAAAGGCTATATTAAACGTTTAAAATCAGACACTTATAGATCTCAAAATAGAGGTGGTGTTGGTATTAAAGGTATGACAACTAATGAAGAAGATATAGTAGAACACTTGTTATCAACAAAAACACATGATTATATATTATTCTTCTCTAATAAGGGTAGAGTTTATAGATTAAAAGGTTATGAAATACCAGAATTTGGCAGACAATCTAAAGGTTTACCAATTGTAAATTTACTATCTCTTGATAAAGATGAAAACATACGTTCTATAATATCTGTTGATGGCAAAGAAGAAAATTCTAAATATTTATTATTTACAACTAAAAAAGGACTTGTAAAAAGAACAGAAATTAAAGAATTTGATAGTATTAGAAAAGGTGGAAAAATAGCTATTCTTCTAAAAGAAGAAGATGAATTAATTTCTGTTAAAAAGACTAGCGGACAAGATGAAATAGTAATTGGTGCAAATAATGGTAGAATGGTTAGATTTATAGAAACTGAAATAAGATCTATGGGTAGAAATACTTCAGGAGTAAAAGGAATAGATTTAGGAGATGCTATAGTAGTTGGAAGTGAAGTATTACAACCAGACCAATTAATATTAATAGTTACTGAAAAAGGTTATGGTAAACAATCACCAATTGAAGAATATAGATTGACTCATAGAGGAAGTAAAGGTGTTAAAGCACTAAATATAACAGAAAAAAATGGAATGATGGTAGCATTAAAATGTGTGGATAAAAATAAAATAGAATCAAATGATATAATGATTATAACTGATAGTGGAATAATTATGAGAATGCCTTTATCACAAATTTCTATTTTAAAAAGAGCAACACAAGGAGTTAGGTTAATTAATTTAAAAGAAAAACAAACAGTATCTACAATAGCAATTGTAGAAAAAGAAGATATTGAGGAAGATGAACCAACTGAAATACCTGAAAATGTAGCATAATAGCTACATTTTTTTATAAAAATATTTCCCGGGAAATAAAAAAAGTAATGTTTCACGTGAAACATAGATAAGTTAATTTTAATAATGTTTCACGTGAAACATACACTAAAATTAAAAAACTTGTATTTTTAATAATAATATAATACAATAAATACGTGCAATAAGTGCATTGGAACCAAGTCAGAATCGGAAGATAGCAGCTTTAACAATCAACACTTATGTGCACTTTTATTTTTGGAGTGAATTAAATGAAAGAAAAATATATGAAAATAGCTATAAAAGAAGCAATTAAATCATTTAAAAAAAATGAAGTTCCAGTAGGTTGTGTTATAGTAAAAAATAATAAAATAATAGCAAAAGCACACAATTTAAAAGAAAAAAAACATAGTGTTATATATCATGCAGAATTAATTGCAATAGAAAAAGCATCAAAAAAATTAAAAAATTGGAGATTAAATGATTGTGAAATATATGTTACATTACAACCATGTCCTATGTGTTCAAGTGCAATAAAACAAGCTAGAATTTCAAAAGTTTATTATGGGGTAGAAAATAAAAATAATGATATTAGTAACAAAATATTTGTAAATAAAGATAATAATGCATGTGTAATAATTGAAGAAAAAATATGTGAAGAAGAGTGCAAAAAAATAATTACTAAATTCTTTAAAAATAAGCGAAAATAATGCTAAATATGGTATAATATATATAGAAAAGTGGTGATTTTATGTATCAAGCTTTATATAGAAAATATAGACCAAAGAGTTTTGATGATGTAGTAGGACAAGATTTTGTTGTAAAAACATTAAAAAATTCAATAATAAATAATAAAATTAGTCATGCATATATGTTTTTTGGCCCTAGAGGTATTGGAAAAACAACAATTGCTAAAATATTATCTAGGTCTGTTAATTGTGAAAATCCTCAAGACGGAAATGCTTGTGGAAAATGTAATAGTTGCTTAAAATCTATAAATAGTGTTGATATCATTGAAATTGATGCTGCTTCAAATAATGGTGTTGATGAAATAAGAGAAATAAAAAGCAAAGTTAATATTGTACCTAGTGAACTTAAATATAAAGTTTATATAATAGATGAAGTTCATATGTTAACATCGGGTGCATTTAACGCATTATTAAAAACTTTAGAAGAACCACCAAGTCATGTTATTTTTATATTAGCAACAACAGATCCTCAAAAAGTATCAGATACAATTATTTCAAGATGCCAATGCTATTCATTTAAAAGAATTAGCGTTGAAAATATTATTTCAAAATTATCATATGTATGTAAAAAAGAAAACATAATGATAGATACTGCTGTTTTACAGTTAATTGCGGAACATTCTGACGGAGGATTACGAGATTCATTGGGTGTATTAGATAAATTATCATCTTATAAAATGGATAAAATAACCATTGAAGATTATTATGAAATTAATGATATGATTACAGAAAAAGAATTAAATGAATTTAAAAATAGTATTTTATTATTAGATAATAAAACAATCATCGATAAAATAAAAAAATATAGTGATAGTGGAAAAAATTTAATTGAAATTATAAAACAACTATTGATATCGTTACGTGATGATATAATTAATTATTATATAAATGATAATAAAAATAATATAAATATTACTGAATATCAAAAATTAACAAATATAATAAACGAAAATATGTTTGATATTAAAAAAAGTGGAAATCCCAGAATTTATATAGAAATAATGTTGTTAAATTATATAAATAATTCAAAAATTATTTCCCAGGAAATAAATAAAAGCGAAAATCCTATAAAAAATGAGAAAAATGATAGTAAAATAGAAAATATAGTAAAAAAAGAAGTAAAAAAAGAAAAAATAAAAGAAGATAATAGTGATAAGGAAAAAGAAGATTCATTAATTAATAATTCAAATTTATTAGAAATAAACGATATTAGAATTAATAATGTTTTGGCAAAAGCAGATAAAAAAGAAAAAATTAAAAATTTATCACTAATTGACTCATTAAATGAATATGTTTTTGATCAAAAAATAGGATATATCATTTCAGAAATTTTAAATGCTACTTTAGAGGCTGCCAGTAATGATGCTTTAATTTTGAGTTATGAATATGAGTCAGTTGTTGATACTAATTTAAATAATTTAGAAAAATTAACTAAAGTGTTTAATGAAAAGACTGATTCTAACAAAAAACTAGCAATTGTTAGTAAAGCAAAATGGGATAAAGTAAAAAAAGAATACATTAATAATACTAAAAATGGCAAAAAGTATGATATTATAGAAGAGCCTGATCTAGTTATTAAAAAAAGTCAGGAAAATAAATCAAAAAATGCAGAAAATGCTTTAGATTTATTTAAAGATATAGTGGAAATAAAATAGAGGAGGAATAATTATGAATATGCAAGCGTTAATGAAACAAGCACAAAAATTACAAAAAGATATGTTAAATGCCAAAGAAGAAATTGATAATACCTTATTTACTGGAGAAAACTCATTAGTAAAGGTAACTATGAAAGGTACAAGAGAACTAACAAAAGTAGAAATTAATTCAGAAGAATCATTAGATAAAGATGATATAGAAATGTTACAGGATATGATTTTAGTTGCTGTTAATGAAGCATTGTCTAAAATAGATAAAATGACAGAAGAAAAAATGGGAAAATATGGCAATTCTATGCCAGGATTATTTTAGATATGTTACCTGAAAGTATAAATGATTTAATAGAATCTTTTAAATTGTTGCCCGGTGTGGGTGCAAAAACAGCAGAAAGATTAGCATTTTCTATAATTGAAATGGAACAAGAAAATGTCAATTTTTTTTCAAATAGTTTACTTACAGTAAAAAATAAAATAAAACATTGTATTATTTGTAATGGTTTAGCAGATAATGATATATGTCCTATATGTCAAGATAAATCTAGAACTAATGATATCTTATGTGTATTAGATGATCCAAAAAATGTATTTTTATTTGAAAAAATGGGAATATTTAAAGGAAAATATCATATACTTGATGGTTTGATTTCACCTTTAGAAGGAATTAATCCTGAAGATATAGGAATTGATAAATTACTAGAGAGGATAAAAAAAGAAAACTATAAGGAAATATTATTTGCATTAAAACCTAGTATAGAAGGTGAAACTACCTCTTTATATATTAAAAAAATATTAGATAATAACAATATTAAAACTACAAGATTGGCAAGTGGTGTTCCTATGGGAGCAGATATGGAATATATTGATGAATTGACTTTAGAAAGAGCATTAGCAGATCGAAAAGAAATAGAATAAAATATATCTTTTTTCATATTTTATATTAAGGAGATGGACAAGTATGAAAAAAGTATTATATTTTGTAAAAAGGGTTTTATTAAGTTTTATAATTTTATATAGTTATAATTTAATTGCAGTAAATTTTAATATGGTAATTCCTATTAACTTAATAACAGTAGGTGCAGTTTCAATTTTAGGTGTACCATCTTTAATAGCTTTATTATTAATTAAAATAGTTGCTTTATAAAAAAGTTGTGAGGTGATATTTTGGATATTTATAATGAACAAGAAAAAGCTTGTGCTTTTATTGAAAAAACTATAAAAGAAAATCAAAAAATATCACATGCATATTTTATAGAAACAAATGGGTATAAAAATTATCTCGATTTTGTTAAATATATGATTAAACTTATATTATGTTCTACACTAACTAATAATAAAGAAAAAACAAAAATTATTAATGCTATTGATCATAATAACTATCCAGATATTCAATATATCTATCCAGAAGGTAATTATATAAAGAAAGAGCAACTTTTAAATCTTGAAAAAGAGTTTTCAAAAAAATCAATGCTAGATAATAAATTAATTTATGTAATAAATGAGGCAGAAAAACTAAATGATTCTTCTGCAAATACAATATTAAAATTTTTAGAAGAACCTGAAGAAAATATTATTGCAATTATAGTTGCAAATAATAGGTATAAGGTAATAGAAACAATATTATCACGATGTCAAATAATATCATTATCTAATAATAATATTAATATAGATATAAATGATTATACAGAAGAATTTTTAAATGATTTAATAAAAACAAAAAAATTAATTATAAACTATGATTTATATTTAGAAAATTTATTTTCAGATAAAAAATCTTCCATTGATACCTTAGAAAATATAGAATTATTATTTTATAATTATTTAAATGAATATACTATTTCTAAATCAATGAAAACTTTATTAGACCAATCAAAAAATGAAGATATAATAAAATATATTTTAATTATAAATGATTTTAAAAATAAATTAGAGTATAATTTAAATATTAAATTGTGGTTAATGAATTTAATTGTTGAATTATTAGAGGTGAAGTAAAATGTATAATGTAATAGGTGTTAAATTTGAATTATCAAACAATATATACTATTTTGATGTAAATAAATTACAATTAAAAAAAGGTGATAAAGTAATTGTTGATTCAGAAAATATAATTGATTTTGGTGTTTGTGTAACAGATATAAAAACTGAATCAAAAGATAATTTAGTTTTTCCGTTAAAAAAAGTTATTAGAAAAGTAACAAAAAAAGACTTAAATATTTATAATGAAAATCAAAAAAATGCAGAAGAAGCATTAATATATGCTAAAAAATGTGTAAAAAAATTAAATTTAAGTATGAATTTTATTTCTTCATATTATACATTTGATAAAAATCAATTATATTTTACTTTTACAGCAGAAGAACGTGTTGATTTTAGAGAGTTAACTAAAAAATTAGCCCAGAAATTTAAAACTCGTATAGAGTTAAGACAGATTGGTGTTAGAGATAAAGCAAAATTAATAGGAGGAATAGGTCCTTGTGGATTATTTCTATGCTGTAATACATTTTTGACTGACTTTAATAGTGTTTCTATAAATATGGCTAAAAATCAATTTTTGGCATTAAATCCTTCTAAAATAAATGGAGTATGTGGTAGATTATTATGTTGTTTAAATTATGAAGATGAAATTTATACTGAATTAAAAAAAGATTTGCCAAAAGTTGGAACTACTATCACAACAGAAAATGGAACAGGAAAAGTAGTATCTGTAAATATATTTAATAAAAGCTATAAGTTAGAACTAGATAAATATACTATTGTAGAAGAGTTTGTAAAATAATATGGAAGTTTTAAACGACTTATTAGGCTATAAAAATATTAAAATATATCAAAATACAGATTGGTTTTCCTTTACTTTAGATAGTGTTTTACTAGCGAATTTTGTTACAATATTAAAATCTACTAAAAAAATTTTAGATATTGGGACAGGAACTGGAGTTATACCACTAATATTATCAACAAAAACGAATCTAAAAATTGATGCAGTAGAAATACAAGAAGAGGTAGCGAACTTATTTAAAAAATCTATTAATTATAATCATTTAAATGATAGAATAAATTTAATTGTTGATGATATTTTAAATTATGCAAAAAATAAAAACAATTATTATGATATAGTTATTTGTAATCCGCCTTATTATAGAGATTCTAAAATTAATAATGAAAAGGAAAAAACAATCTCAAGACATGAAAATACATTAAATTTAGATACACTAATTAAAGTAAGCAAAAAGATATTAAAAAATAATGGTAAATTATATTTAGTTTATAATTGTGATAGGTTTTTAGAATTGTTAGATAAATTACTATCAAATAATTTAATACCAAAAAAAATTAGATTTGTACATGATAATTTAGAAAAATCTGCAAGTATGGTATTAATAGAATGTACTAAAAATGGAAGATTAGGTTTAAAAATAGAAAAACCATTTATTCTAAATATTAATAATATAAATACTAGTGAATATGAAAGAGTTTTAACAGGGGATGATAATAGTGAGCCAAAAGAGTTATAATAATGATAAATCTAATTTATATTTAATACCGACTCCAATAGGTAATTTAGAGGATATAACAGTTAGATCTTTAAATTTATTAAAAAAAGTAGATTTTATATTATGTGAGGACACAAGGGTTACTGGAAGTTTATTAAAAAAATATAATATAAAGAAAAAGTTAATTAGTTGTTATGAATATAATGAAGATAAAGTAAAAGATGAAGTTATAAAATATTTAGAAGAGGGTAAAAATATAGGTCTTGTTACAGATCAGGGTACTCCAATAATAAGCGATCCCGGTTTTAAAGTTGTTAAAGAAGTTATTAATAATAATTTTAATGTTATTGGCCTACCTGGCGCTACCGCTTTTGTACCGGCTTTAATTTCTTCAGGACTATCGCCATCTAAATTTTTATTTTATGGATTTTTGAATTCTAAAAATAAAAAACAAATTGATGAACTTAATTCTTTAAAAAATATTCCATATACACTTATATTTTATGAAGCACCACATCGTATAATTAATACATTAAATAATATAAGAAAAGTAATGGATAATAGAAATATCTGTATTGCTAGAGAAATCTCAAAGTTATATGAAGAAATATATAGAGGTACGATAGATGATGTTTTAAAGGAAATAGAAAATATAAAAGGAGAAATAGTTTTATTAGTAGAAGGAAATACTACGAATACAGACTACTCCGATATGTCAATTATTTCTCATATAAATTTATATTTAGAAGATGGAATGTCAGAAAAAGAAGCAATTAAATTAGTTGCCAAAGAAAGAAATGTAGCCAAATCAATTATTTATAAAGAATATCATATTAAAAAGAAATAATATACGAGGAAGTGATTGTCATGAAATTAATAGTAGGTTTAGGTAATCCAGGTAAAGAGTATGAAAATACAAGACATAATATAGGATTTTATTTTTTAGATAATTATGTAAAAATTAAAAATTTAGGTAACTATAAATCAAAAGATAATGGATTATATATAAAAACAAAGTTATTTGAAAATGATGTTATATTTTTAAAACCACAATCATTTATAAATCTATCAGGAGAAGTAATAAGAAAATATGTAGATTTTTATAAAATAAATATAGATGATATTTTAATAATTAGTGATGATTTAGATTTATTAGAGGGTAATTATAAATTAAAACCTGCTGGAAGTAGTGGAGGACATAATGGTTTAAAAAATATTGAAAAATGTTTGAATACTAATAAATATAAAAGATTAAAAATAGGTATTTCAAATAATAAAAATATTGATACTAAAGATTATGTATTAAGTAAATTACAGACTAAAGATAAAGAACAATTAGAAACTATAAAAGATACTATTAGTAATATAATAGATGATTATTTTAAATTACCATTTTCTGATTTAATGAATAAATACAACCATAAAAATAGGTGATTATATGAGTATTTTTGATAATTTTATAGATATTAATTATAAAAAAGGTATGGGTGTATCTTCTAATACATCTGAATTTTTTTGTGTTTATTTATATAATTTATTCAAAAAAGAAAATAAAAATATATTAGTTGTAGTAAATTCATTATATGAAGCTAATAAAATATACTCTTCATTACAAAGTTATCTAAATTCCTGTTATTTGTTTCCTATGGATGATTTTTTAACAAGTGAGGCTATCGCAATTAGTCCAGATTTAAAAATAACTAGACTAGAAACAATTAATTCTCTTATTAGTGGAGAAAAATGTATTGTTGTTACAAATTTAATGGGATATTTGAGATTTTTGCCTGAAAAAAGTCTCTATTCTAAAGCCTGCATTAATTTATCTATTGGAATGGAAATAAAACCTAATGATTTAATTGAACTTTTAACTGATTATGGATATACACGTGAATCAATTGTTACAAAAACAGGTGAAGTTGGTGTTAGAGGATTTATTATAGATGTATATCCAATAGGTGAAGATAATCCAATAAGAATAGAATTTTTTGGAGATGAAATAGATTCAATAAGATATTTTTCTACAGATAATCAAAAATCTATAAAGAAATTAAAAAGTATTATTATTTATCCATTTACTGAATTTATAGTAGATAAAAAAGTAGATGAGGATCATTATGGCATGCAAAAATATTTACCTATATATTCTAAAAATGTAAGTAATATATCTAAATATATAGATGATTCTATAGTAGTATATAAGAATTATAGAGATTTGGAAGTAGGCTTTAAAAATATAATGAATGAAGTTACTACTTATAAAGAAACTAAAGATATAGATTTTAATAATAAATATATGTTTGATTTATCTGAAATAAATAATGATAATTATTGTTATTATATGAGTTTAAATAATATATCTTCTAATTTAGAAAACTCTAATATAACTACATATAATGTTTCTACAATTAATAACTTTATGGAAAAAGAAGAGTTAATTAATGAATTTTTATTACAACAAAAAAATAAAAAAAGGACTATAATTATTTGTGTTTCGAAAAATAGAATAAGAAAGATAATTAAAAATTTACATTGTAAAATATTTGAAACTGATGAAAATAATATAAAAATAAATGAAATAAATATTATAGATAAACCATTAACAGAAGGATTTATTTATAATGACTTTGTAATTTTAACAGAAAAAGAATTATTTAAAAAGAAAACAGAAAATAAAAAATATAAAACAAAATTCAAATATGCTTCTAAAATAAAAGATATTAATTCTATAAAATTAGGAGATTATGTTGTTCATAATGCACATGGTATAGGAATATATAATGGTATTAAAGTACTTTCGAATAATGGTATTAAAAGAGATTATATTGAGGTTTTATATAAGGGAACAGATAAACTTTATATTCCAGTTGAAAAAATAGATTTGCTATATAAATATGTAGGTAAAGAAGGTATGATTCCTAAAGTAAACAAGATGGATAGTACAGATTGGAAAAAGACAAAAGCTCGTGTTAGAAATAGAGTTTCTGATATGGCAGAAAAATTACTTAAATTATATGCAGAAAGAGAAAGAAAAAAAGGTTTTGCCTTTAGTAAGGATAGTATATTACAAACACAATTTGAGGATGAATGTAGTTTTATTCTTACTGCGGATCAACAAATTGCAATTAACCAAATAAAAGAAGATATGGAAAAAGATATTCCAATGGATAGATTATTATGTGGAGATGTTGGTTTTGGTAAAACAGAAGTTGCCTTTAGAGCAATAGCAAAAGCAGTAGCGGATTCAAAACAAGTGTTATTTTTATGTCCAACTACAATTTTATCTAATCAACATTATGAAAACGCTTTAAAACGTTTTGAAAACTTTCCTGTAAATATATCACTATTAAATAGGTTTACTGGACAAAAAGAGACAAAGAAGATTTTAACAGGATTATCAAATGGTACCATAGATATAGTAATCGGTACTCATAGGTTATTAAGTGATGATGTACGACCTAAAGATTTAGGCTTATTAATAATAGATGAAGAACAACGTTTTGGAGTTAGGCATAAAGAAAAAATAAAGGAATATAAAACTAATATTGATGTTTTAACTTTAACAGCAACACCAATTCCTAGAACATTGCAGATGTCAATGGTAGGTATTAGAAGTCTATCTTTAATTGAAACTCCTCCTGTTAATAGATATCCAATCCAAACTTATGTAGTTGAAGAAAATAATCAATTAATAAAAGATGCAATTTATAAAGAATTATCAAGAAATGGTCAAGTTTTTATATTATTTAATAGTGTAGAAAAAATAGAAGCAAAGACAGCTGAAATAAGTAATTTAGTACCAGATGCTAAAGTTTCTTATGCACATGGTAGAATGACAAAAAATGAATTAGAAAACAAGATGATAAGCTTTATAAATAATGAATTTGATGTATTAGTTTGTACTACAATTATAGAAACAGGAATAGATATTCCAAACGCTAATACATTAATAATTTTAGATTCTGATAGATTTGGTTTAAGTCAACTATATCAAATAAGAGGAAGAGTAGGTAGAAGTAATAGATTTGCTTACGCTTATTTAATGTATAATCCTTCTAAAGTTTTAACAGAAACAGCAGTTAAACGTTTAAATGTAATAAAGGAATTTACAGAATTAGGTAGTGGTTTTTCAATTGCCACAAGAGATTTATCAATTAGAGGTGCAGGAGATATATTAGGTAGTGAACAAGCAGGTTTTATCGATACAGTAGGTATAGATTTATATCTAAAAATGTTAAATGAAGAAATTTCAATTAAAAAAGGTATAGAAGTAGAAGAAGAAAGTGAAAATAAAGAGCCACTTTTAAATATAGCTACTCATATTGAAGATAGTTACGTAGATGATGAAACTTTAAAAATAGAGATTCATCGAAAGATAAATGAAATTAATAGTAAAAATATGTTAGAAAGTATCAAAAATGAATTAGAAGATCGATTTGGAAAACTTAATGATGATATGTTAATTTATATGTATGAAGAATGGTTTGAAAAACAAATAGAGCAAATTGGGGTAAAAAGTATAAATCAAACAAAAAATTATATTGAATTAGTATTTCCTAAAGAACTTGCATCAAAAATAGATATGGAAGATTTATTTGTAAAATCATATAATATATCTTCGATGTTTAGATTCAAAAGTAAAGGAAGTAACATAGTAATAATTTTAGATATAATTCATCTAGATAAGCACCCATTATTTTATTTAACTGAACTACTTGATTATATAGAAAACAAATTTATAAAAAAGTTGACTAACTAATAAAGGATTGTTATTCTTTATATAGTTGGTATGTGGAGGTAATAATTATGAGCATTAGTGTAGACAATAATGATATGTTAAATAAATTAATATTACAACATCAAAATAATTATAAGTCTACAGTAATTGAGATAATAAAAAACAATACTTTATCATTAATAGAAGAGGATATTATTTCCCTTATAAAGAAACCACCATTAGCATCAATGGATTTGCTAGAGCAAAAATTGTTATTTTTAGCTAAGAGAGAAAATTTAGTTTTAAATTATGAAATACTAACAAAACTATTATCGGATTATAGAGAAAAACTTATTGATAATATTAGAAAATTAAAAGAGTTTAGAAATGATAGTTTAATAAAAAAAGTAGAAGAGTTTAACCCTAAAAGAGATTTAGATATTATATGTATTGAGACGAATATGCTTGATGCTATAGATAAAAATATTAAGAAAAAAATAAAATCTAATATATTAAAGTTTAATAATGATATATTATTAAAAAATATAGATAATATATATAAAAATGATATTAATATAAAAATAAAACAAAAGATTGCAACAGATTTTGAAAAATATATTAAAACTACTTATCAAAAACAACTTCTTGAAAGCATTTCAATAAAAATAATGATAAAAGATAGAACCTTAATTAGTAG
This sequence comes from uncultured Bacilli bacterium, assembly GCA_947632545.1. GTDB lineage: Bacteria > Bacillota_I > Bacilli_A > RF39 > UBA660 > UMGS995. The sequence goes on from CANRPP010000003.1 coordinate 45,035, forward strand.
GATTAATGAACAAGGAGAAAGATATTTATTTACAAAGTCAAATTCCCATATTTTTGTAGATGAAGATATGAATACTACGTGTTAGTATTCTTTTTATTTGTAATATTGGAAATAATTACCAAGTGAATTTTGCTATATAAATATTATAATATAAATATATGAAGATATTTGAGTATAAAATTTAGAATATTAGAAATAATATTTGTAGAAGAAAGTGAGGAATAAACATGAAAACAACTGGTGTAGTAAGAAGAATTGATGATTTAGGAAGAATTGTTATTCCAAAAGAATTGAGGAGAACTTTAAGAATTCGTGATGGAGAATCTTTAGAAATTTTTGTTGAAAATGAAATGATTGCTTTAAAAAAGTTTTCTTCTATGTCTGATTTACAAGATATTTCTAATAATCTTACTAATACAATTAATCAAATAATTCTTAAAAATGTCATGATTACCGATAGAGATAAAGTAATTGCAGTATCAAATAATATAAAATCTAAATATTTAGAAAAGAATATTTCTAAATATTTGGAACAAAAACTTAACAATAGAGAAATAGTTATAGAAAAAGGTTTTCATGAAATTGAACTTATTGACGGTGTTAATGAAACTTACTCTTATGTAATAAGTCCAATAATTATGAATGGTGATGCTATTGGTAATGTAGTTATATTTTCAGATAAAGATAGTATAACTGAAAGTGAGGTTAAACTTGCTTCAATCATATCAAATTTTTTGGGAAAATATATTGAAGAATAGAAAAATATATGATATTATAACTTCAGTTAGAGGTTGTGATAAAGAGTTTTATAAATGAATTCTATTAAAGAGAGTCTAGATAGGTGGAACTAGATATAGAATATTTATAAAATATGGCTTTTGAACCATTATATCGATATGTAGGTATAATCGTATATAGGCGTTAACTATTTAAGTGTATAATTAATATTATAAATTAAGGTGGTACCGCGAGAAAACTCGTCCTTATGTTTATAATGTTTTTTTATTTTTTAAATATAATTATTATGATAAATGTAAAGGAGACTAACTATGAAAGAAAAATTTTATATTTCAACTGCAATTGCATATACATCTGGTAAACCTCATATAGGAAATACATATGAAATAGTTTTAGCGGATGCTATTGCTAGATATAAAAGGTTAAAAAACTATGATGTATATTTTCAAACAGGTACAGATGAGCATGGAGAAAAAATAGAAATAAAAGCAAAAGAAGCAGGAATTAGTCCAAAAGAGTATGTAGATGAAGTATCAGGTGAAATAAAAAGAATATGGGACTTAATGAATACAAGTTATGATAGATTTGTAAGAACAACTGATACTAAACATGAAAAAATAGTTCAGCATATATTTAAAAAAATGTATGATAAAGGAGATATTTATAAAGGAGAATATAGAGGACTATATTGTACACCTTGTGAGTCTTTTTGGACTGAAGCACAGCTAGTTAATGGTAAATGTCCAGATTGTGGTAGAGATGTTGCCGAAGCTAGTGAAGAAGCATATTTCTTTAGATTATCTAAGTATCAAAAACAATTAGAAGAATATATAGAAAGTCATCCAGAATTTATTCAACCGGTTGCACGTAAAAATGAAATGTTAAACAATTTTATAAAACCAGGACTACAAGATTTATGTGTTTCACGTACTTCATTTGATTGGGGAATACCAGTAGATTTTGATCAAAAACATGTAGTTTATGTTTGGCTTGATGCCTTAACTAATTATATTACTAATATTGGTTATGATGTTGATGAAACAACAGATGAATTTAAAAAATATTGGCCTGCTGATTTGCATTTAATAGGAAAAGATATAATTAGATTTCATACTATATATTGGCCATGTTTCTTATTTTCTTTAGGTTTAGATTTGCCTAAAAAAGTGTTTGGTCATCCATGGCTTTTAATGAATAATGATAAAATGAGTAAAAGTAAAGGAAATGTCATATATGCGGATTCTTTAGTAGAAGAATTTGGTGTAGATGCTGTTAGATATTATCTTTTACATGAAATACCATTTTCAAGTGATGGAAATATAACTCGCGATTTATTAATAGAGCGTATTAATAGTGATTTAGCTAATGTTTTAGGTAATTTAGTTCAAAGAACAATTTCAATGGGAAATAAATATTTCAATGGTCATGTTACTAATAAAGAACAAAAAGAAGAACTAGATACAAATTTTATTACTATGATTAATAATCTAGATAATGAAGTAGCAGAAAAAATGGATAAATTGGAAATAAATGCGTCTATTGATAAAATATTTGATGTATTAAGAAATAGTAATAAATATATTGATGAAACTACACCATGGATTTTAGCTAAAGACGAGGCAAAGAAGGATAGACTAGAAACAGTTTTATACAATTTACTAGAATCTATTAGAGTTTGCGCTATTTTATTAAAACCCTATTTACCAGATACTAGTATTGAAATATTAAAACAAATAAATACTTCAAATAATTCATTTAACTATATTGCTGATAATATATATGATCTTAATAATCCAACCCCATTATTTAAAAGAATAGATTTAAAACATTAATTGTAAAAAAATGTATACTAGTTGTAAAATTAACAATATTTTACATAACTTTTTGTAAAACTATGATATATTATAATGGTTGTAAAGGTAGTAAAAATATCTGAAAGGAGAAACCTTTATGCCAAAGAAAATGAAGAAGTGGTTTAATTTAGATAGTTTTTATTTCTTAATGCTATTTATTTTTACTATATTTATCATTAATAAATTTAACTATCTAGATATAGCATATTTTTCGCTGATAACAGTTTATTATATTAGAATAAAGTTACATCAGAAGAAAAAAATTTAAATACCATTGACAAAGTGGTATTTTTTTATTTATGGTATTCATAGGAGTGATTTTATGTATATAGATACTCATTGTCATTTATCAAAAGAATATTATGATGATATTAATAAAGTTATAGAAGAAAATAAGCTTAATAATATTGATAAAATGATTGTTTCTGGTTGTGAAAAAAATAGTATTAGAGAAGTAATTGATATAATAAATAAATATGATTTAGTCTACGCTACTATTGGTTATCATCCAGATCAAATAAATATAGTTACAGATAAAGATATAGAGGATTTGGAAGAAGTAATAAAATCAAATCAAAAAATAGTTGGAATAGGAGAAATAGGGTTAGATTATCACTATGATAGTAATAATAAAACCGCTCAAAAAAAATTATTTGAAAAACAATTGAAATTAGCAGAAAAATTATCTTTACCAGTTGTAATTCATAGCAGGGATGCTACAAAAGATACAATTGATATATTAAAAAAATATAGACTTAAAGGAATAATTCACTGTTTTTCAGGTAGTTTAGAAACTGCTAATATATACATTAAAATGGGTTATAAACTTGGAATAGGAGGAGTATTAACTTTTAAAAATAGTAAATTACATGAAGTGGTGGAGAATATTTCTTTAAAAGACATAGTATTAGAAACAGATAGTCCATATTTAACACCAGAACCATATAGAGGTAAAATAAATTCATCAAAATATATTCCAGTAATCGCAGAAAAAATAGCCAATATAAAACATATTTCATTAAAAGAAGTATCAGAATTAACAAATAAAAACTGCTATGAATTGTTTGACTTAGATAGATAAAAATGGTACTATTTAACTATAATAGTATGATATTACTAATATATGTTACCAAATAACAGGAGATGATTATATGAAAGACTCTAAAGAAACAGGTGTTGTTTATTCTAGAAAAATATTATTCATGTTATTATTGGTTACATTATTAGTTGTAGTAGTTATTAGTTTTTCTTTTGCTGTTTATATGAATGGAGAAGAAGGAGTAAATAATACTATTGAATATGGAGATATATCAATGAAGTACATAGAAAAAGAAAATAGTATTTCAATTGATAATGCTATGCCTACTAGTGATGATGTAGGTATGAAACAATTTGGTAAAAACGAATATTTTGATTTTACAGTTAATTCAAGAATAGTAGGAAATGTAAAAATAGAATATGAGATAGCTGCTAGTAAAAACAAAGATTCAACAATCCCAGATAATGAAATAAAATTATATTTAGAAAAAGAAAAAAATGGTACATATGTTAAAGTAGCTGATCCTAAAAATTATATACCAGAAGATAAACAAACAGAAATAGGAACTCCTGCAGGAGATATGCTACTATATAAAGTAGAAAAGATAAAAAAATCAACTGATGATAATAGTGTAGAATACGTCGATAATTATCGTTTAAGAATGTGGCTAGATGAGAATGCTACTATGTCTGATGTAAGAAAATTTAGTGTTACTGTTAATGTATATGGGAAAACTAAAAAATAATAATATTGGAGGATATTTCTATGACTAATACCGATTCAAAAAATATATTGTTATCAGTTATTGGTGTTGCTATATTGTTAGTTGCTGTAGTCGGAATATCATATGCTATATTTGTTTTTGCTAAAAAAGGTGATACTCTTAATACTATCTCAACAGGTAAGATATCTATGCTTTATACAGAAAGTGATAATACAATTTCAATAAATAATGCTACTCCTATATCTGATTCAGTTGGAAAAATTCAAAATGAGTATTTTGATTTCACTGCAGCAGCAGAAATAAAAGGTAAAGTCTCTATTAGCTATGAAGTAAGAGCGGTAAGAACAGATACTAATGAAGCAAATAGATTACCTGATGAAGCTGTAAATTTATATTTAGAAAAAAAAGATTCTTCAAAATATGTTTCAGTCATGGAACCTACTCCATTTAAAAAAACTCAAAACTCTACTTTAGATAATGTTTATGTTAATAAAGATAGTATGTTATTATATAAAGGACTTATAGTAAGTAATAATGAAACTTCAGTTAAAGAAGACTTTAGATTAAGAATATGGCTTAATGATAAACAAAAGTTAGATGATACTCAAAAAATATATAAATTAAGAGTAGATATATACTCCAGCTTAAATAAATAATAAATAAGGAACAAGATTCCTTTTTTAGTGCAATTTTATATATTTCATGTTATTATAATATATATAGTAGGATAATAGAGGTGAAAATAGTGGATACAGTTTTAGAACAAATAAATGAACAAGAAAAACAAAAAAAAGAAAAACTAAATAAAGTTAAAGTCATTTATAATATTTATCATTTCATTACAAAAGTAATTTTATATTCTATATTAATGATTTTAATTATAGCAGCAATCTTTTTTGTTTTGTATTTTGTTGATATGCAATACAATATAAAAAAAGGTACATATAAACAACCTCTTTTTGGAGCCTATATAATAATAAGTCCAAGTATGGTACCTACTATTAATGTTTACGATGCAATAGTTATAAAAAGAACTGAAGCCAAAGAACTAAAAGAAGATGATATTATAACCTTTTTATCGAGTGATTCTAGATATAGTGGTCTTACTATTACACATAGAATTACAGGTATAGAAAAATCACAAAATGGGGAATACTTATTTAGAACTAAAGGCGATAATAATAATTCAGAAGATTCTGCATTAGTAAAAGAATCTGATATATATGGAAAAGTAATTTTAAAAATACCTAAAATAGGATATCTCCAACAGATTTTAACAAATTCTTTCGGTTGGATATTATTAATTGTAATACCTTGTATGGGTGTTGTTATATATGACATAATTAAAATATTTAAATCTCTAGCAAGAATTGGTACATCAAAAATAAAGAAAAAAAATGAATTTGCTAATTATCGTGATAACTATATAGAAACAATTAGTCAACAGGAAAAGACAAATGATAGTGAAGTTTCTAGTAATGATTTATCAGCTATAGAAAATAATATAGATAATGATAATGATGATGACATAGACTACTTATAATTTACTATGCGGAGGATACCATGAATAAAAAAAATATATGTATAATAGTTATTGGTATAATTATCATTTTACTTTTAATATATTACAGTAATAGAATTATTAATAATAATTCATCAAGAGTAAATAAAATTAAAATTGTTGAAAATAATGTGGGAGAAAAAGAAGACTTTATAAATTATGGTTCTATAAATGATGATGAAATTGCAAAAATAAAACCATTTAAATTTTCAGTAATAAATAAAGAAAGTAATAATTCTAAATATAATCTTTTAATAGAAGATATAGTTGATAATGAAAAAGAAGAATTAATTTTAAGTAGAAAATATTTACATTATGAATTATCTTTAAATAATAATGTTATAAAAAAGGGAATTTTATCTGATATAAAAAATAATATTATAGATACTAGAACTATTAAAAAAAATAAAACAAATAATTATTCACTAAAGATTTGGGTAAGTTTAAATGATTCAGAAATAGATTTGGAACATAAATATTATAGTTATAATATTGTTGCTATACCGATAGAGTAAAAGGTGGTGAAACTATGAAAAATATAGTTATTGAATATTTTAATATATTAGCCTATATAATAACAGGTATAGTCTTTTCTATCGCATCATTTTTAATAATAATTAATATTTATCATTATAAAAATGTTAATGAAGTATATAAAACTCAAGATAGTAATTATGAAATAAAAGATAATTTAAAATACAAATTAGATAATATAAAATCAAATATAAATAATTTACCTTCTTCAACTAATCCAAACTTCATAGCGTATTCAAAAATTCAAACAAAATTAAATATTTGTTATGAAAAGATAGATATAGAACAATTTGATAAATTATTAACAAAAACTGATATATCAATAAGTGATGTATATAATATGCAACAATTTTATAAACTTAATATTGCAAATGAATGTCTAATCAAGCAATTATATACACTAGTAGATGATGAGGATAATTCTATTAATAATCTAGCGTCTTTCAATCTAGTAAAACCTTTTATTAAAAATAATATAGATCAATTAAAAGAATCATCTGATTATATAGAAAAAGTAATTAAAAGTAATAGTAGTTATAAATTTACCAATGATTTTACTAAATCTAGTATATATGATGAAGTTAAAGATAGTTATTATAAAATAATAAATGATTATAATAATTCAATAGACTTTATATATGATATATCTATATGGTATAAGAATGAAGTAGGTGAAAATACATGAAAAAAATAATAAATTATAGTTTACTATTTTTAAAGTATCTGTTATATTTAGGTGCTTTTGCTATTTCACTTTATATTATTACTATTATAAATCAAAAGCAAAATAGAAATATTACGGAATTAATAACTGCTATATTACCATATATTTTATTATTAATAGTATTTTTTATTAATATTATATTAAGACAAAAAAATATAAATCATAATATATTTTATAACTTAACATGTTGTATTGCATTTTTAACTACTATAATTGTGGGATTAAGATCAATATATGATACAAATATGATTTTAAATCAAATAACCGGTTATAATATAAACTTTATATATTTTAATGACTATCTAGTATATATGAAAATATTAATATATGGTTTAATTATAAGTAATTTATGTTTCATGTTTAAAAATAAAAAATCAGATGTTAAAAAGGAAACAGAAGTTTTATAGACTTCTATTTTTTTTTGTTATATAATCTAGGAAAGGTGATTATATGGACAAATTTAACTTTAAAAAGAAATACGGTCAAAACTTTCTTAATAATAAACAAAAAATAAAAAAAATAGTTAATGCTGCTGAAATTAAAAATAATTCTTTAATTATTGAAGTTGGTCCTGGTGGTGGTAGTCTAACTAAAGAACTTTCAGAAAAAGCCCAATATGTACTTTGCTACGAAATAGATAAAGACTTAAAAAGTCATTTAGATAGTTTATTTATAAATAGTAATGTAGATATCATTTATGATGATTTTTTAAAAAGAAATATAGAGGAAGATATTTGTAAATATAAATATACTCATTTATATTTTATAAGTAATGTTCCTTATTATATAACAACACCTATATTAATGAAATTAATTGAAGCAAATTTAATATTTGATAAGATAGTTATGATGGTTCAAGAAGAAGTAGGAGAAAGATTTAGTGCTAAACCAAATACAAAAAGCTACAGTTCAATTTCAGTTTTTTTAGATTATTATTTTGATGTAAAAAAAGAATTTAAAGTTAATAGATTAGAATTTCATCCAGTACCCAATGTTGATAGTGTTGTAGTATCCTTTACAAGAAAAAAAGATTTATTAGCATTAAAAGATAAAGATTTATTTTTCAAATTAGTAAGAGATTCTTTTAAGTTTAAAAGAAAAAATATAAAGAATAATTTAAAAAATTATAATTTAGAAGTAATAGAGAAAATATTAATTGAAAATAATTTTGATTTATCTTGTCGTGCAGAACAACTTCCTATGGAAGTATTTGTAAAAATAAGTAATGCATTATAATAATTATTTTATTTTGAAATATTTATTAAAGAATATTTCTTTTTTTTTATCATAAAATTAGGTGGAGATGATTTTATGAGTTTTGAAATTGGGGATTTAGTAACGAGAAAATCATACAATAATGATATTTTATTTAAGATTATTGATATAAATAATGATATTGCGATTTTAAAAGGTGTAGATCTTAGACTATATGCTGATAGTGAAGTTGATGATTTAGTAAAGGAAGAAAAAGTCTATAATGTGAGTAAATCTGACAGAAAAATAATTAATGAAAATATAAGAAGTTTAGATCTTAATAGGGATGAATATTTTTATTTGCCAGGAAAGATTTTACATATAGACGGTGACGAAGATTATTTAAATAGATGTATGAATTTTTATAAAGACTTAAATGTTAAAGCGTATGGAATACCCTTAAAAGAAAGTGAAATAGCTGAATATTTATCAGAATATTTAAATAAGTATAATCCTGATATATTAGTTGTTACTGGACACGATGCATTCTATAAGAAAAGAAAAGATTTAGATAATATTGATAATTATCAAAATACAAGAAATTTTATAAATGCAGTAAAAGTTGCTAGAAAATATGAAAAAGATCAAAATAAATTAATAATTATTTCAGGTGCTTGTCAGTCTAATTATGAAGAATTAATAAAGGCAGGCTCTAATTTTGCATCTAGTCCTAAAAGAATAAATATTCATGCTCTCGATCCTGCAATAATTGCATCAACTATTGCGCTTTCAGTAAAAAATAAAAGTATTGATTTGATACCTTTAATAGAAAAAACAAAATATGGTGCTGATGGAATAGGAGGAATTATTACAAATGGAACAATGTATGTGGGGTATCCTAGATGAATATAAATAAGATAAGAAATTTTATTATGAAAAATAAAGAAAATACTTTCTCTTTTAAGTTTAAAGGTGCTAGAAATCAAACAGAAGAATTTATTGGTAAAATAATAGGTGTTTATAGATCTATTTTTACAGTTAAAGTTAATAATTATACTGGTAGAGTTAAATCTTATAGTTACAATGATGTTTTAACAGGCAGTTTAGAAATAAAAGAAATTGTATTAAAAAAATAAATATTGCATTTATTAGAAAAGTATTATAAAATGAAAGTATAAAGTGATACACTTTAAGAGGAGGAACTAGATATGAAAATTACATCAGTAAATGTACGTAAGATTGAAAAAGAAGGATCACGTATGAAAGGAATTGCTTCTGTTTTGTTAGATGATAGCTTTGCAGTTCATGATATTCGTATTATCGAAGGAGATAATGGTTTATTTATAGCAATGCCTAGTCGTAAAACTTCTGCAGGAAGTTATAGAGATATAGCACATCCAATTAATCCAGAAGTAAGAGCAATGTTTGAAGATGCTATAATCGAAGCATATAATAATGCAGAAGATGCAAATACTGAAAATACTGAAAATAGTGAAGAAGGAGAATAATCTCCTTTTTTTATTCATAAAAATAAATTTACTTCATATACTTTTCTAGGAGGAAAAAATATGGAAAAGCAAGAAGCAATGGGTAGTTATACACACGGAATAAGTTTAGCAGAAAGAAAAAATTTAATAGTAACAGGAGTTAAAAAAATAGAAAATTTTGATACTGAACAGTTTTTATTAGAAACTAGTATGGGTTTTATATTAGTAAAAGGAGAAGATTTAGAATTAATTAAATTAGATACTATTCAAGGTAATGTTTCTATTAGAGGGTTAGTAAGTAGTATAAATTATTTAGAAGAAGGCCAAAAGAAAAATAAAGAAAATAGTATATTTAATAGGTTATTTAAATAATGAATATAAGAATACAAATAATATCAATGATATTTTCCTTTGTTTTTGGAATATTTTTTTCAATGTTTACTAATATAAATTATAAGTACTTATTTTATAAAAATATTGTATTTAAAGTATTTTTTACATTTATATATATAATAGATTGTGCATTATTATATTTTTTAATAATCAAGAAAATAAATAATGGAATAGTACATTTATATTTTTTACTATTTATAGGTGGAGGTTTTTTAGTAGGTTTATTTAAATTTAATCGTTTTATTGATAAATTTAAATACTGTTTAAAAAATGTCAAGAAAAGAAAAAAATAGTCTAATTTATTGTATTAATTTACTTTAGTGATATACTATTATTGATAAGGTAGATGATTATATGGCAAAAAAGAGGAAAAGTAAATCTGTAAAACGTATTTTCATTTTAGGAATAGGTTCTTTGGTAGTAATTTTAGGAACTACATATACCATAGGAAAATATTGGCTTGAAATATTTGATAAATATAATGAGAAAAAAGAATTAAAAACAAAATTATCTGATCTAAAAGAAAAAGAAGAAGCTTTACAAGTTGATGCAAATAAACTTCAGGATCCAGATTATATTGCAAGATTTGCAAGAGAAAAATATTCGTATTCAAAAGATGGAGAAATAATTCTACGTATTCCGTAGAATTTTTATATGTAAAAAGGAAAATATAACATTGTTTATTCTTGATTAAATACGCTATTTCGTATAGAATAGTATTGGTGGTATTAAATGATTTCATTAGAAGATAAATTTAAATTTAATATTGGTGATACTATAGTAATTGGTTGTTCCACTGGGCCTGATTCTATGGCTCTTTTAGACATGCTAATAAAAGCAAGAGAAAAATATAAATTAAAAATTATTTGTGCTCATGTAAATCATAAATTAAGAGAACAAAGTGAAGAAGAAGAAATTTTTATAAAAGATTATTGTAGTAAAAAGAACGTATTAATAGAAGTTATGTCTATAGATAAATATGGAGATGATAACTTTCATAATGAAGCAAGAAATATAAGATATAACTTTTTTGAAAAGCTTGTTAGAAAATATAATGCAGATTATTTAATGACTGCTCATCATGGAGATGATTTAATAGAAACTATTCTTATGAGAATTACTAGAGGTTCTAATTTAGAAGGATATAGTGGTATTCATAAAATATCAGAAATGGAAGGCTATAAAATAGTTAGACCTTTAATTTATTATACAAAAAAAGAATTAGAAGAATATGATATAGAAAATAAAGTTAAATATTATATAGATGATTCAAATTTAAAAGATAAGTATACTAGGAATAGATATAGAAAATATATATTACCATTTTTAAAAGAAGAAGATTCTAATGTTCATAAAAAGTTTTTAAAGTTTAGTGAAAATTTAGAAGAAGCAGAAAAATTTATTAATAAAGAAAGAGATAAAGCTTTATCAAGTATAATTAATAAAAAAACAAATAGAATTTTAATAGACAAGTTTCTAAAAATAGACAAATATATTCAAAAAGAAATTCTATATTATATTGTGGAAGATTTTTATCAAGATGATTTAATATTAGTTAATGATAAGCATATTGAACTTTTATTTTATTTAATAAATAGTAATAAATCTAATCTAGTTGTTAATCTACCTAATGAGATTGTAGCGATTAAAAGTTATAATGAATTTTATCTAAAACGTGAAATGGATGAAATAACTTCTTATGAAATAGAATTTAATAAGTATGCAGAATTACCTAATAATCATATAATTGAAATGGTAGAAAAAACAGATGATAATTCAAATAATGTATGTAGATTATTATCTAAAAATATTATGTTGCCTATAACTGTCAGAACTAGAAAGTTTGGAGATAAAATAAGTGTAAAAGGTTTAAATGGAAAAAAGAAAGTAAAGGATATCTTTATTGAAGCAAAGATTCCTATAGAAAATAGAGACACATGGCCAATAGTAGTTGATGCCCTAGGTAATATACTTTGGATACCAGGTGTAAAAAAATCTAAATTTGATATTCCAAAAGGGGAAAACTGTGATATAATATTGAAATATCGTTAAGGAGGAAATTATGAATAAAAATGTTGTAAATAAGAAAAATGTAAAAAGAGGTTTAGTTCCATATTTATTTATGTTCTTAATTATGCTAGGTATATTTTATGTAGCTAATATTATGAATACAAAAATAAATGATTTAACATATAATGAATTTATGACTGAATTAAATGATGGTACTATAAAAGATGCTACTATAACTACAAGAGGTAGTGCTGGAACATATGAAGTTACAGGTAAGTTAAAAGGTTATAAGAAAAATGAATCATTTTTTGCAAGACTTCCAAAAAGTGAAGAAGTAATGAAAAAAATAGTAGATGCAGGTGAAACTCAAGAATTTAAATTAGAGGTTGAACCTGATCCTGAAAGTTCTACATTTTTAATGGTATTAGTTAATGTATTACCATTTGTATTATTAATAGCTATTGCATTTTTCTTCTTTAATCGTCAAATGGCTGGTAATAAAAGTTCATTAGATTTTGGAAAGAGTAAAGCCAAATTAAGCAATGAAAAAAACAAAGTTACATTTAAAGATGTTGCTGGATTAAAAGAAGAAAAAGAAGAAGTAGCAGAATTAATTGACTTTTTAAAAAATCCAAAGAAATTCCAAAAATTAGGTGCTAGAATACCAAAAGGAGTATTATTATTTGGTCCTCCAGGAACAGGTAAAACCTTACTTGCTCGTGCAGTAGCTGGAGAAGCTAATGTTCCATTCTATTTTATAAGTGGTTCTGACTTTGTAGAATTATTTGTAGGTGTTGGAGCAAGTCGTGTTAGAGACATGTTTCAACAAGCAAAAAGAAATGCACCTTGTTTAATATTTATTGATGAAATAGATGCAGTTGGTCGTCAAAGAGGTACTGGTTTAGGTGGTGGCCATGATGAAAGAGAGCAAACCCTAAATCAATTACTTACTGAAATGGATGGTTTTGGAGAAAATGAAGGTATTATTATAATAGCGGCTACTAATAGACCAGATGTATTAGATCCTGCTTTATTACGTCCTGGAAGATTTGATAGACAAGTTACAGTTAATCTACCAGATGTAAAAGGTAGAGAAGAAATTTTAGAAGTTCACGCTAAAAATAAAAAGTTAGCTGAAGGAATAACTTTAAAAAATCTTGCTAAAAGAACACCTGGATTCAGTGGTGCAGATTTAGAAAATTTATTAAATGAAGCTGCATTACTTACAGTTAGAAGAAATAAAGATGCTATTACTATGAGTGAAATAGATGAAGCAACTGATAGAGTTTTAATGGGACCTGCCAAAACATCACGTAAATATAGTGAGAATGATCGTAAATTAGTTGCCTATCATGAAGCAGGTCATGCTGTTATTGGCTTAAAATTAGATAATGCTAATGATGTTCAAAAAGTAACAATAATTCCACGTGGATCTGCAGGTGGTTATAACATGATGGTTCCAAGTGAGGAAAAATTATGTTCAACAAAAACAGATTTACTTGAAGAAATTACAGGCTTACTTGGTGGTCGTACCGCCGAAGAAATAACTTTTGGAGAAATAACAACAGGAGCACATAACGATTTTGAAAAAGCAACAAAGATTGCTAGAGCGATGGTTACTGAATATGGTATGAGTGATTTAGGACCACTTCAATTTGAACAACAAGAGGGAAGCGTATTTTTAGGAAGAGATTATAATAAAAGTCAACATTTCTCAAATGAAGTAGCTAATGAAATTGATATGGAAATGAGAAAAATAATAAACAATTGCCATGAGCATGCAAAAGAAATAATAACTAAAAATAAAAAATTATTAAAATTAATAGCGGAAACTTTACTTGAATATGAAACTTTAACAAAAGAACAAATAGATTATTTAGTAGAAAATGGTAAAATGCCTGATGAGGAAAATGAAAAGAGTTTAGAAAAATTATCTATTACAAAATTAAAAGAACTTGCAAAAGAAAAAGGCATTAAAAACTATTCAAAAATGAGTAAAGCTGAATTAGTAGAAGAATTAGGAAAACTTGAAAAATAGTTTTCCTTTTTATATAATTGAATTATTAAGGAGTGATTGTTATGAAAAATAAAGGAAAAAAAGAATTAAATAAGTTGAAAAAAAGCGCTAATGATTTTAAAACATTTATTTCTAGAGGAAATGTTGTAGATATGGCTGTAGGTGTTATTGTTGGTGGAGCTTTTGGAAAAATAGTTTCAAGTTTAGTAAATGATATTATAATGCCTGTAATAGGTGTTATATTAGGAGGACTCGATTTTAGTAATTTAAGTATAAGAGTAGGAGAAGCAAACTTAAAATATGGTATTTTTATCCAAACAATAATAGATTTTTTAATAATTTCATTTTGTATATTTATGATGGTAAAATTATTTGAAAAATTTAAAAAGAAAGAAAAGGAAGAAGAACCTAAAAAAAGTGATGAAGTATTATTACTAGAGGAAATAAGAGATTTATTAAAAAAAGAAAGAAAATCAGTTAAGAAAAAGTAACTTATGTTACTTTTTGTTGTTTATAACGTTAATTTATAGTATAATATGTGTGTTTATTAAAAGTTATTTAAGGAACTGTGATAATATGGAATGGAAAATAGGTAATGTTAATATTAAGAATCAAGTTGTTTTAGCGCCTATGGCTGGAATATCAAATTCTGCATTTAGAAAAATTGCTAAAGAGATGGGTTGTGGACTTATATATGCAGAAATGGTTAGTGATAAAGCTATAATGTATGAGAATAGAAAGACTATCGATATGCTTTATATGGAGGATATAGAAAGACCTATCGTACAACAAATATTTGGTACTGATGTTGATAGTTTTGTACTTGCTGCTAAATATATTTATGAAAATATGCATCCAGATATTATTGATATTAATATGGGTTGTCCTGTTCCAAAGGTTGCAGTAAGAGCTCAAGCAGGAGCAGCACTATTAAAATCACCACATAAAATATATGATATAGTAAAAGCTGTTGTTGATGCTGTAGAAATACCTGTTACAGTAAAAATAAGAAGTGGTTGGGATCAAAATAGTATTAATGCAGTAGAAGTAGCTAAAGTAATAGAAAGTGCAGGAGCAAGTGCTATTTGTATACATCCTAGAACAAGAAGTCAAGGGTATAGTGGAAAAGCCTGTTGGGATATAATAAAACAAGTTAAAGAAAATGTAAGTATTCCAGTAATAGGAAACGGTGATATAAAAACGGCAGATGATGCCAAAAGAATGTTAGAAGAAACAAAATGTGATGCAGTTATGATTGGAAGAGGAGTTTTAGGTAATCCATGGTTATTAAAACAAACTGTAGAACTTCTTGATAACAACAATTATATAGATGCACCTAGTCTAGAAGAAAAAATTGATATGTGTATAAAACATCTAAATTACCTAAAAGAAATAAAACCTGACAAAGTAGCAAGACTAGAAATAAGAAATCATATAGGTTGGTATTTAAAAGGAATGAAAAACTCAAACGAAATTAAAAATAAAGTATATCAATGTTTAACTATTCATGATATAATGCAAGTGTTAGTTGCTTATAAGGAGGAAATAAAAAATGACAAAGACTAAAAAAGAAGAAATAAAAGAAAAAGAAAAGAAAACTAAAGAAGAAAAACAAGTAATAGAAGATACTACATTAGTAAAAAAAGAAAAAGTAAATAAAAAAGAAAAAAAGAAAGCTTCATTTATAGAAAGACTTGGAGCATTAATTATAGATTTTTTTCTTATTAGTATGGTTGTTTCATTAATAACATATCCATTAATAAATAATGAAAACTATAAAAAATTAAATAATGAAGCTCAAGATACTTTGGAAAAATATAATGCTGGTAAATTAGATGCTAAAACTTATTTAAGTAGATCAGCTGATATTAGTTATGATATTTCAAGAGAAACAGGTTTATCTTCATTAATAAGTATATTTATATTCTCTTTATATTTTATAGTATTTCAGTATAAAAATAAGGGGCAAACTATTGGTAAGAAATTATTAAAAATAAAAATAGAAAAAGCAGATGGTAGTGAATTAAATATAAATGATATTATGTTTAGATCATTAATAGTAGATTTTATTTTATATGATATTATAGCATTATGTTTATCTATGCTTTCAAATAAGAGTGGTTATTTTTATGGAGTATTAATATTTGAATTAATCCAATATATAATAGTTTTTATGAGTGCTATTATGATTTTATCTAGAAAAGATAAAAGAGGTATTCATGATATAATTACACATACACAAGTAATAAAAGAAAAAACAGAAGGAGAAAATGTATGAGAGAATTAACAGAACAAGAAAAAGTTAGAAGAGAAAAAGTAGATAAAATACGTGAATTTTGTAATCCTTATCCGGAAAGATATGAAATAACACATGAAATAAAGGATGCAAAATTATTAGAAGATGGAACAACAGGTGTTAGTGTTGCTGGTCGTATTGTATTTATGAGAAAAATGGGAAAAATGAGCTTTTTAACTATCCGTGATATAGAAGAAAAGATTCAATTATCAATTAAAGTAGACATGGTAGGAGAAGAAAAATATAAATTTTTTAAAGAAAATATAGATGTAGGAGATTTTATAGGAGCAACAGGAGAAGTATTTACTACTCATACAGGAGAAAAAACTATAAGAGTAGATAAGTTTGAATTTTTAGGTAAGGCATTAAAACCACTACCAGAAAAATTTCATGGCCTAACAGATCAAGAAGCTTGCTATAGACAAAGATATGTTGATTTAATAATGAATCAAGAAACAAGAGATAGATTTATTACAAGAATTAAATTTATAAAAGAACTTCGAAATTATTTAGATAATTTAGGATATATGGAAATAGAAACACCTATATTAAATAATAAAGCAAGTGGTGCTACAGCAAAACCTTTTAAATCACATCATAATGCCCAAGATATGGATGTATATTTAAGAATTGCTCCTGAAACTTATATGAAAAGAGCAGTAATTGCAGGAATACCTAAGGTATATGAAATAGGTAGATGTTTTAGAAACGAAGGAATAGATCAGACACATTTGCAAGATTTTACAATGATTGAAGCATATCAAGCATATTATAACTATAAAGATAATATGAAATTAATTCAAAATATGTTACAAACAATTATCAAAAAGGTTTTTGGTAAACTTACTATTGTAATAGGTGATAAAGAAATAGATTTTAGTGGAGACTGGCCTACAGTATCATTTAGAGATTTATTAATTAAATACTCAAATATAGATATAGATGAATATAATACTAAAGATAAATTATTAAAAAAGATCCAAGAAGAAAAATTAGAGCTTGAGAGTGAAACTCCTATTGAAGATTTAGGTTTTGGTAATTTAGTAGATGTATTATACAAGAAAGTTGCAAGACCATATTTAGATGGACCTGTATATTTAACTGAACACCCTATAGATTTATCACCTCTTGCTAGAAATAATGATGATAATCCTAATATAACAGATAGATTTCAATTAGTAGTAAATGGTGCTGAAATAGTAAATGGATATTCAGAATTAGTTGATCCTATAGAACAAGAAAAGAGATTACTTGAACAAGCTAAATTAAAAGAAGCAGGTGATGCTGAAGCAATGGATATGGATTATGATTATATATCTGCTATGGAATATGGAATGCCACCAATATCAGGCTGGGGTATGGGTATAGATAGAATAATACAATTACTTACAAATAGTGAAAATATAAAAGATGTTGTAATGTTCCCTTTAATGAAACCATTATCATAGAATCTTTATAAAATAAAAGATATAACTTTTTTAAATTTAAAAATCAATTGTTAAAAAATCTTAATAAAAAAAATATAATATATTTATATATTTACATTAAGAAATTATTAGAAAGAAAGGGTATATTAACTCTTTTTTTTCATTAAAATTTCATAAAAAAAGTGCATAAATACTTGTAATATCAGTACAATGTAGTATATAATTAATATGGGAGGTAATTATGGAAAAAAGACATAATATAGTAAAAGTTGTTCTATTAGCTACTTTAGTATTTGTACTATTATCTTGGATTTTACCAGCTGCTTATTTTCAAGAAAGCTATGTAGAACAAGGAAGAGTTCAAATTGGATTATTTGATTTATTTAGTTATCCAATAACAACAACTTTAGCATATTTTGGAAACATCTTGTTATTTATATTAGTAATAGGAGGATTTTACGGAGTGCTAAATAGAATTGGAGCATATAGAAAAATGCTTGATTCTATGGCTAAATCACTTAAGAAGCAGGGAAAATTAGTAATCTCAATTATGATGGTATTACTTGCAGTAATAACTTCAATCTGTGGATTACAATTAGGTTTAATGTTATTTTTCCCATTCCTAATTTCATTAATATTACTAATGGGATATGATAAAATTGTTGCTGCATTAACAGTTGTTGGTTCAACAATGATTGGTATTGCAGGTACAACATTTGCATATTCAAATGTTAGTGTTATTTATACACTATTTAGTCTTAAAATAACTAGTAATATATTAATTAAAATATTAGTATTAGTGTTAGGACTAGCAGTATTAATAGGTAACACAATAATTTATATATCTAAAAATAATAAACCTAGTAAAGCAGCTAAAAAATCAACAAAGAAAGATTCAAGTAAAGAAGAAAAAAATATTGATGAAGTATTAATACCAGCTGAATCTAAATCAAAAGCAAGTATAGTACCAATTATAGTTATATTTAGTATTATATTTGTAATTATGATTTTAGCATTTATACCATGGTCAAATTCATTTACTAATAATGCATTTGTAACTGCAACAGAAGGAGTTACTGGATTTAAAATATTTAACTTTGCATTATTTGGTAAACTACTTGGTAAGAGTGTTCTTCCTTTTGGAAATTGGACATTAACTGAATTAATAACACTTACAGTTATTTCAACATTAGTACTTGCATTGATTTATAAAGTTAAAGCAAATGAATTATATGATGGATTATTTGAAGGAATGAAAAAAGCATTAATACCAGCTGTTGTAGCTATGCTAGTATATACATGTTTAGTAATTAATACATATCATCCATTCCAATTAGTAATCTATAAAGCAATTTTTGGTATAACTAAAGGATTTAATATATTTACTGCTACACTTACATCTATTTTAGCTAGTGTATTTAATGTAGAGCCTTTATATTCATTCCAATCAGTATTACCATATTTAAGTAGTATAGTTTCAAAAGATTCATTAGCAACAATAGCAGCTCTATATCCAGCTACTTATGGATTTACTATGTTATTTGCACCAACTAGTGCAGTTCTTATGGTAACTCTATCTTATATGGGTGTATCATATAAAGATTGGTTTAAAAATATTTGGAAAATATTATTAGAATTATTAATAGTAATTTTAGTTTTATTCCTAGTATTTTCACCAATGTCTATTATATTAAAAATTGTTTTACTTGTTATATCTATTGCAGTGTTAGTTCTTATGACTTTATCTTCACTATCAATAATATAATAAGAATAGTAAAAATAATAACACAAAGAAGCGTATGCTTCTTTTTTTGTTGGTTAACTTTTATTATGTTAACATATAGTCGTTAAATTTAGAGATAACTTACCGGTAATAAGGGAATTACCTATATTTTTTTTAAATTACCGTAAAATAAGGAAAA
>CANRPP010000004.1 GCA_947632545.1 uncultured Bacilli bacterium
ACTAAATTTTTAGTTCTCTACACAGTTCATTTATCATTAGTTTTTGGTTTCACCAACACTTCTTGACATTGAACCTTAAAAACCAACGCTTCTTAATCATTTAAAATTGAAAATTTCAACTAAATTTTAAAATGGTCGGGAAGACAGGATTTGAACCTGCAACCCCTACATCCCAAATGTAGTGCTCTACCAAGTTGAGCCACTTCCCGATAATAGTGGTGCGCTCGAAGGGATTCGAACCCCTGACCTTTTGGTTCGTAGCCAAACGCTCTATCCAACTGAGCTACGAGCGCATGTCAAATTAACCAATTATATATTAAAAATACTTATAACACAAAAAATGGTGGCTCCAGCGGGAATCGAACCAGCGACACAGGGATTTTCAGTCCCTTGCTCTACCGACTGAGCTATGAAGCCAAAAATAATGGCGGTTCCTACGGGACTCGAACCCGCGATCTTCTGCGTGACAGGCAGACGTGTTAACCAGCTGCACCAAGGAACCAAATTGGTTGCGGGAAGAGGATTTGAACCTCTGACCTCTGGGTTATGAGCCCAACGAGCTACCAGACTGCTCTATCCCGCGATATTTTGGCGGAGGAAAAGGGATTCGAACCACTTGCGCCATATTACTATGACCTACTTTAATAAAAATAATTAAAGCCCCTTTAACCAGACTTGGGTATTCCTCCATATATAAATTACTATAAATAAATTTTGGCGGAGGAAAAGGGATTCGAACCCCTGCGCCGCTTACACGACCTTCCGGTTTTCAAGACCGGTCCCTTCAACCAGACTTGGGTATTCCTCCATTGTTGGTGCCTAAGGCCGGACTTGAACCGGCACGAGGGTTGATTCTCGCAGGATTTTAAGTCCTGTGCGTCTACCAATTCCGCCACTCAGGCACTTGGTGATCTGTATGAGATTCGAACTCATGACCCTTTGATTAAAAGTCAAATGCTCTACCGACTGAGCTAACAGATCATAATATGGCTGCCTCGGTTAGATTCGAACTAACGCATGTCAGAGTCAAAGTCTGATGCCTTACCACTTGGCTACGAGGCAATATAAGTAATGGTGGAGAGAGATGGATTCGAACCATCGAACCCAAAGGGAACAGATTTACAGTCTGTCGCGTTTAGCCACTTCGCTACCTCTCCAAAAAAAATGGTGCCGAAACCAGGACTTGAACCCGGAACCTACTGATTACAAATCAGTTGCTCTACCAATTGAGCTATTTCGGCATAAATGGTGG
Source organism: uncultured Bacilli bacterium (assembly GCA_947632545.1). Classification (GTDB taxonomy): domain Bacteria; phylum Bacillota_I; class Bacilli_A; order RF39; family UBA660; genus UMGS995. Next base: position 1,253 of record CANRPP010000004.1, read on the forward strand.
ACGATATAGGACTCGAACCTATGACCCCCTGCTTGTAAGGCAGGTGCTCTAACCAACTGAGCTAATCGTCCAAAACAACTAGTTGACAACATCAAATATACCAGTTTATATGTAATTTGTCAATACTCATTTTAACTTTTTACATTATTTAAACTTTTTTACTTAATAATTCTTTTTCTTTTATAGATATCCAATTATCAAGACTTTCTTCTAAACATTTAAAACCAGTACCAACTTCAACAATTTTGGATTTTTTCTTTTTATTTATTCTATAATCAATATCCTTTATACTCAACTTTAAATGAAAATCATTATCGTTTACATCTAATATTTTTACATTTATAGTTTCCCCAATATTAACATAATCATTAATATTTCTAACAAATGAATTAGAAACTTCAGAAATATGAATTAAACCACTATAATAATTATCTAAACTAACAAAAATACCATATTTTTCTATACCAGTAACACAACCTGTAACTATATTGCCATTTTTATATTTTTTTCTTGACATACTACACCTTCCCAATCAATTGTATCAAATAAAAAATAATAAGGCAAGTAACTTTACATATATAAATTTTACTAGTATAATTAATTTGGTGATGATATGTCAAAAAAATCAACTGATAATACTATAACTAAAATTATTAGTATTATTGATAAAATTAAACCTTATTTAATAAGTGACGGAGGTAATCTTGAATTTATTGAATACAAAAATAATATTGTTTATGTAAAACTTTTAGGTGCATGTGCCGAATGCAATATGATGGATATTACTCTAAAAGATGGAATTGAACAAATTATTATGAATGAAATTCCAGAAGTAAAAGAAGTCATAAATATTAATTAAAAACTATTATATCCAATCAATTTTGGGTATTTTTTTTATTTTATTTAAAATTAAATATATATTATTAATATAATCTTCATATTCATCCACTCTATTAAGTATATCCCTCATTAAATTATCATTATTGTTTATATTATTTACATTATTTATAGAAATATCAAATGAGTCAAAGTAAAAAGTTATATAAAACATCCTACCATAAATTAATCGGCATAAAAATTCATCTAAATTTAAGGAATATAATTTTTTTTCTATATCAATATAATCATATTTTTTTTCAATAAAAACATATTTTAAATATTCTGCAATATCTCTACTCCTATAATCAACTAATAAGTTTAATGGATTATTAAAAAAAACTGGTGTAATTCTTCTATGAGAAATATATAAATTATGATTTTTAGTATTTGCTGACAATGTATCATTAATATATGAAATTGCATTTTCGGCCATACCTATATAATACCAAATGCTTTCATTTATTAAAATTTTATTATTGTCTGTATTAATAACTTGATATTCTATATAATCTATTTTTTTTGACCACAATTCACACCAATTAGTTTTAATAATTCTATCTATACTATTTTCATTTAAAAATACAATATTAGAATTATATATCATATTATATAATGTATTATTTTTATTAGACTTTTTTATTAAAATAAAATACCTTCCATTTATATTTGTAATAATTTCATTTTTTATATTTAGAATAATACTATCATAATTTTTATTACCATTTATAATTTTATATATTTGCATCATTTCTATAGGTTGTCTTGTAAGAGGCATAAATAAGTATTCTTCATTATTATAATTAAACTTATAATAGTTAGATATCTTAATAACATTAATATCGTTAAAATTATAATAATATTCTATATATCTTTTTATTTTTATCACCTCTTATATAATTTTATGTAATATTTGAAATAATAGACAAAAAAAAAGAAAATACATTTATATTTTCTTTAAATAATTACATCGTTTTAGATCCTGAATCATCAACCTTATCTACAGAACTAGAATCATTAATCATACTATCTAATTCATTTGGAGAACTTGAAGCTGCTGTATTTTCTGAAGAAGATGGAGTAATAAATGATTCGTACATTTCAATAGACTTTTTAACTTCTTCCATATTACTTGTTATATTAGATATAGTTGCAGCTGTCTCCTCCATTGATGTTTGGATTGAACTTTTAGCATTATCCAAATCGTCACTAACAGATTCACCTAAAGTTTTCATTTCTGAAACTAAACATTTTCTAGCTTCTTTTTTCTTAGCAGATTCTTTTTCAAGTAATTCTTGTTCTTCATGTTTAATTGCATCAATTTTTCTTTGTTCTTGTTGTTTTATTTTTTCAACAAGCGAATTTTTTTCTTTCTTAATTTTAAGAATTTCTTCTTTCATAGAGCTTAATTTTATTACATCTTCTTCATTTTCCATTTCTTTCATAAGAGTAGCTAATCTATCTCCATATTCATTTAATTGATCACTACCATTACCATAATCAACATTATTATTAATAGAATTATCTGGTAAATTTAACTCATTATTATCAGAAGAATCTATTGGTATATTTAATTCAATATCATCAACAACATTCACATTAGACGAAAGTTTAGAAGCATTTTCATTTACATTACCTTTTTCCATATTATCTTTATTATCTCCTATTCCCATCATAGATTCAAAAGTTTGTACTTCTGAATTTTCATTAGTTTTAGATGGCACAGTATTTTCTTCTGATGATACAGAAGTATTATTTTCTATATTAGCCATATTACTATCTACAAAGTTCGATACTTGAACAGGAACATTCTCTTGTTCAGCAGAATTAAATAAACCATTTATATCTTTATTCACAGATTCTGAATTTATAGAATTTACATCTACATAGTCTTCGTCTTTCCAAGAAGATTTTGCTATTATTCTTGCAGATAATTTGAAGAAAAATTTGGCTGCTCTATCTTTAATTCTATCAGCAACCTTAATAGGTTTACTTTTATATGATTCTATTATTTTCAGTCTGGCATCAGAAATAACCTTTTGCTGTTGTTCTTTAATATTATCCAAAAATTCTGGTAGTAACTTAATATTTTCCTCAAGTTCTAATTTTTTCTCTTGGAAAGATAGTTTTAGTTCCTCTTTTTCCATAGCACTTATACTATTATCAAGAAGTTTAACTCTTATATCTTCTATTTCTTTTCTTAAATTTGATTGTACTTCTGGTTGTACTTGTTGATATAAATTTTTATATTGCCATTTTTCTTCATGTAATTTATTTAATTCCTCCATAGCGATTTTTCTAATTTTTTTATTAGTTTCTTCTGAAAGTTTAATTCTTTTATCAAATTCACGACTATGATAAGCTTTTAATAAATCACGATATACAAAATCTACCCTTTCTTTATATGTACTCATAAGCTACCTCCTTCTACTGATATTCATCTTTTGAAAGTTCACGCAATACATCCTTTATTCTTGTCCATTCAGATTCATCTTCAACACCCATAAGTTTAGGTTCTCCGGATTCACGATTAACATTTGAAACATATACTGTTACATTTCCATTTTCATCTTTTTCATTTTTTGTATATATAACATATTCCTTTTTATTATCTTTAAATTCGAATGCTAATATAACCTCAACTTCTTCAATAGAGCCATCTTCTGATACAATGGACATCATTCTCTTTTCTGCTTGATTTTCCATATTATGTTCCTCCCTTTACTATTCATTTAAATCCATTTTACAATATTTGAGAATTTTTTACAATAGTTATTTAATTTTTTTTAATAAAAACCACTTTGCACCATATGCACAATAGTTTTCAATATAGTCATCTAATGTCTTGATATCATTGACTTTAGTAGCATTTTTATTATCACTATCATAATATCCTTTTAGTCTTAATTTATCATATGAATAATCACCAAATATATAATCAAAAGGTTCAAAATAATCTGTTACCTTATCCATAAATTCATCATTATTAAAAATTTTATTACTATCTTTTATTAATTCATAGCTATTTTTATCAACAATAATTTTTTTCATAATCATACCTCAATTAAAGTATAGCACACTATTTAATTAATAGGAAGTGTAAAAATTGATGAATCTTTTTGAAGTTGTTGTTGATAATAATTTGGTATAGTACCTTGAACTACTTTAATTGTTAGTGGAATATCATTTTGTACTTTTACCTCTTCCGTTTTTAAAGGCATAGTTATAAGTTCTGTTACTTCTATATGAAGATTGACTTCAATATAAACACTATTAATTCCATAAGTTGCAATTTTAGTATTTAAATTTGTTATAACTTGACCAATGAAGTTAAATTTTATTGGGACAACTGGCCCAGTATTTGAAAATAAAGAATTTGATAAAGCAATTCCAACAGGTAACTCACATACAATACCATTTTTTATATTTTTAAATCTTAATCCTTTAAATGTATTTGCTAGATCCATATTACCAGCATTACCATTTTCTAAATTAATCAATTGGTTTTGTACTTTTTTTGTAGATTTTTCCAATATTTCATTAACTTCTTTAGTTTTAAAATCAATCATTTGAATTTCACCTTTTTCATTATTAGTAGTTTTAAAAATATCTCCATTTAATTGTTTAACAAATTCTTTATCTATAGAATAATTTATAACATATGTACCAAATCTTTTTGCCTCTACTTGTGAATACCGTCTAATTGTTGGATTTAATCTTTTACCAATATATACTACTAATATGAAAGCTATTATAAGTGCTGAAAAACTTATTCCCATAATTAATTTAAACTTTTTCATATTTAATATTATGATTAAAAAAAAACAATAGAATATTATCTATTGTCCAAAATCTTTTGCAATTCGACACATTTATCACTATCCATAGGTTTAACTCCATCAAGTTTATAAGGAAGTCCCAATTTTTTATATTTATCTATACCAAATGTATGATATGGCATTAATTCTATTTTTTCTATATTTTTTAAATCTTTAATAAAATTTTTTAAACCTATAATATATTCTTTTGTATCATTAACTCCAGGTACAATAACAGTCCTTAGCCACATTTTTTTATTTTTATTTTGACATGCATATAAAAATTTTAAAGAATTATCAATATTTTTACCTGTTATGTTTTTATAATCTTCATTTCTATATGCCTTAATATCAAGAATAACTAAATCCACTAAATCAAGTATTTCATTATAATCATTAGTAGAACCTGCAGTATCAATTGCAGAATTAATTTTATATTTTTTACATAATTTAAGGCATTCTACTAAAAATTCTTTTTGTACAAGTGGTTCTCCTCCTGAAAAAGTTACTCCACCATCTGAACCATAATAATTTTTATAGCGAAGTACTTGTTCCATTAAATCTTCAGGGGTCATTTTAATATTACCTTCTTTATTTGCCCAAGTTTCAGGATTATGACAATACTTACATCTTAAAGGACAACCTTGTAAAAAAACTACAAATCTAATTCCTGGTCCATCAACTAGACCCATTGTCTCAATTGATGATATATCTCCTAATACTTTAGATTTTTTCATGGAAAGTCCTACTTATTACCTCTAATTGTTTTTCACGACTTAATCTATTAAACCATACAGCATAACCACTTACTCTAATAGTTAAGGTTGGATATTTTTCTGGATGATCCATAGCATCAATTAATGTTTCTCTATTTAACACATTAACATTCAAATGATGTGCCATTTGTTTAAAATATCCATCTAACAATGCTACTAAATTTGTAATACGTTCATCTTCTGTATGACCTAATGCATTGGGAGTGATGGAAAAGGTATTAGAAATTCCATCTTCACATACTCCTGCATAAGGTATTTTGGCAACTGAATTTAAAGAAGCTAAAGCGCCGCTTGCATCTCTTCCATGCATTGGATTGGCACCTGGTGCAAAAGCAACACCGGCACTTCTTCCATCTGGAGTTGCACCTGTTTTTTTACCATATACTACATTTGATGTTATTGTAAGAATTGATAATGTATGTTTAGCATTTTTATATAATTTATGTTTTCTTAATTTTTCTATAAATAACTTAGCTAAATTAACTCCTATTTCATCTACTCTATCATCATCATTACCATATTTTGGAAAATCACCTTCTATTTCAAAATCTGTAGTAATTCCTTCTTCATTTCTAATTGGCTTTACTTTAGCATATTTTATTGCAGATAATGAATCAATTGCAACAGAAAATCCGGCTACTCCAAAAGCCATAAGTCTATTTACATTAGTATCATGTAATGCCATTTGCCCAGCCTCATAAGCATATTTATCATGCATATAATGAATAATATTCATGGCATCAACATAAGTTTTTGCTACTTTTTCAAGAACTTTATCATAACTTTTCATAACTTTATCGTAATCTAGAATCTCATCATCCATTTTATCTATATCTTCTACAATTAAACCACCTTTTACTTCATCAACACCACCATTAATTGAGTATAAAAGTGCTTTTGCTAAATTACATCTAGCTCCAAAAAATTGCATATCACGACCAACTCTCATTGCAGAAACACAACATGCAATTGCATAATCATCTCCATAAAGTGGTCTCATTACATCATCATTTTCATATTGAATAGAATCTGTAAGGATTGATATTTTAGCACAGTATTTTTTAAAATTAATTGGTAATTTTTCTGACCACAAAACTGTTAAATTTGGCTCTGGTGATGAAGATAAATTAATTAGTGTATGCAAATATCTGAATGAATTTTTTGTAACAAGTGGTTTTAAATCACTAGTCAATCCACCAATTGATTCTGTAACCCAAGTTGGATCTCCTGCAAATAAATCATTATATTCTGGAGTACGTAAATGTCTTGCTAAACGAAGTTTTATAATAAATTGATCAACTATTTCTTGAGCTTCTTCTTCTGTAATAGTTCCTTCTTTTAAATCTCTTTCAATATAAATATCTAAAAAAGTTGAAGTTCTACCTAGACTCATTGCTGCACCATTATTTTCCTTAATTGCAGCTAAATATCCAAAATAAACCCATTGAGTTGCTTCTTTAGCATTTAAAGCAGGCATAGATATATCAAATCCATAACTTGCAGCCATATCCTTAATTTCACCTAAAGCTTTTATCTGCATACTTACTTCTTCTCTAAGACGAATAATTTCTTCAGTAATTTCTACTTTTTCTAATTCTAGTAAATCTTTTTTCTTTTCTTCAACTAAAAAGTTAATACCATATAAAGCTATTCTTCGATAATCTCCAATTATTCTTCCCCTTCCATATGCATCAGGAAGTCCAGTTAATAAACCAACATGTCTTGCTTTTCTAATATCACTAGTATATGCATCAAATACACCATCATTATGAGTTTTCCTATATTTTGTAAATTTTTCCTCAACATCCTTATCCCAGGTGTAGCCATATGCTTTTAGTGATTCTCTTACCATACGAACTCCACCAAATGGATTAACTATTCTTTTAAGTGGTGCATCTGTTTGAAGTCCAAAAATTACTTCATTATCTTTATCAATATATCCTGGAGCATAATTATTAATTCCAGAAACAGTCTTTGTATCAACATCAAGTATACCTTTTTTTAATTCTTCTTGAATTAATTTTTCACATTTAGACCAAACCTTTTTAGTTTTATCGGTTGGACCAACTAGAAATTTATCATCACCTTCATATAGTGTGTAATTATTTATTATAAAATCGGAAACATTAATCTTATCTTTCCAATTATCTCCTCTAAATCCTCTATAATAATCCATAAACTACCTTCTTTCTTATATTTTCCAATAGTTATTATAACAAAAAAGATAGCTTATGAAAACTATTCTTTTATAATTTTACTTTATATTGTCACTTTTATATCAATAAAATATATAATTATATTTTATCGGAATTATCAGTTTTTTGAACTAAAATAACATCTTCACCTATTTTTGTTATATCTTTCCATAAAACTACTCTATCTTCTTCTCTATTAAAGGAAAAAAATTTCTTATTAGATTCAATTACTAAAGATTCAATATTACCATCATAGCCAACATTTACATCAATTATATTTCCTATATTTTTTCCATCAAAAACGTTAACAATATTTTTACTTTGTAAATCAGAAAGTTTCATAGTACCACCTATTTAAGTATATGAATATTAATAACCTTTTTGCATAAATTTAATTATTTCAATACTTTTTTTAGTGAACTTATAGCAGATTTTTCTATTCTAGATACTTGTGCTTGACTAATAGCTAATTCTTCTGCAATCTCCATTTGTGTTTTCCCAATTACAAATCGCTGATCTAAGATATGCTGTTCTCTTTCACTTAAATTATCTATTGCCTCGTTTAAGGCTAACTTTATTTCCATATCTTCACTATTTGTTTTTTTATCTTCTATTTGGTCACATAAATATATTGTATCTCCACCATCATTATATATAGCTTCAAACATACTAATTGGTTCTTTTAAAGAATCAAGAGAATTTACTATATCAAATGTAGTTACACCTAATTCTTTAGCAATATCTTCTGTTGGTGGCTCTACTCCATGTTTAGAAATATAATCTTCTTTATACTTTAATGTTTTGTAAGCAATATCTTTTAATGATCTGCTTACTCTTATACTATTATTATCACGAATATATCTTCTAACTTCTCCTAAAATCATTGGTACTGCATATGTTGAAAATCTAACTTCATGTGACAAATCAAAATTATCGATTGCTTTTAAAAGACCCACACAACCTACTTGAAATAAATCGTCCATATTATCACATTTATTATTAAACCTTTTTAATATTGATAATACTAACTTTAAGTTGCCATTGACTAATTCATCTCTAGCAAACATATCCCCTTCTTGCATTCTTTTAAATAAGTCATTCATTTCTTGATTACTTAATACTTTAATATTTGCTGTGTTCACACCACTGATTTCTACTTTGTGGCGTGCCATATAAAATCTCCTTTCATACTAGTTATGATTTAATAAAGAAAATTTTATACAAAAAAACTATAAATCTTAATTTTATAGTTTTAAATTAGTAAATATTTATAAGTAATAAACACATTATTTTATTTTTTTAATACCATCAATATATATTTTTTTTAATTCACTATATTCTTTTGTAGTTAATTTTTTATTTTTTGTTTTATTTGATTCTACTGTAGATACATGCATTTTTTTAATTTCTCCATTTTTTATAAATAATACTGTAGGAAAATATAATCTTTTTATAGAATCATCATTTAAGCCTTCATATACTTCGGCTTTATCACCTAATAATTTTAATATTTCATAATATTCATCACTACCATTATGTAGAGTTAAAACTTCACCTTCTGGAGATAAGTATTTTTCATCCCTATCACCATATGCATTATAGTAATATAATGTGTCAAGCTCCATTTCAGATTTAGCATCCAATAAAACTTCTACTGCACTTCTACACCAAGAGCATTGTGGATATCCAAAATAAATTATACCTGTTTTATTTTTCATAAAACTAACGGTTTCTTTTCCATTTAAATATTTAACACCATTGTCTTCCATAATATCAACATTAATATATTTATTATTAGATAAATCTTTTTTATCATTATACTTTTCGTATTCTTTTTTAAAATATCGTTCATCTTTAGTAAGCTTATTTTTTGAAACAGTTATACAAGATAAAATAATTATTATAACTAATAATAAACAAATAAGATAAATAATTTTTTTGTTATTATTATTTTTTTTCTTTTTAGTTTTTCTTTTCTTCATAATTAATCACTTCCAATTATACTTATAATGCTTTTTAATAATCTTTCTTTATCACTTGGTTTTCTTTTTTTAGGTCCTTTTATATTATAATGTTTTCTTAATTTTATATTTTTACTTTTTGCATCCATCAAATAATCAATATTATTATCAGTATAAAAATAACCATATTGATTTAAGACATAAGCCTTCTTTAATAAAGATAAAACTGCTACTCCATAATCTCCAGTTAATACTAAATCACATTCTCTTACATCATTTTCAATTAATAAATCTGCGGCATTATTACCTATTGTAGTTACAATAACTTTGGCGTAACTATCATCAATTACATGTGATGTATCTACATAGATTATAACCTCTTTTGAATATTTTTTGCAAATAGTAATTATTTCATTAATATTAGGAAAAGAATCTCCATCTATTAAAACTCTCATATTATCTTTTTAAATTCACTTGGTATATCTGTAGTAAAAGTAATTTCCTTCTTTTTAATTGGATAAAATATTTTTAGTCTATTTGCATGTAAATAAAGTCTATTATATTTTTTATCATCATTACCATACTTTTTATCACCAACAATAGCATGATTAATATTAGCAAGTTGAACTCTTATTTGATTTTTTCTTCCTGTTTCTATATTTACTTTCAATAGACTATAATTATTTTTTTCTTTTATTACTTCATAATTTGTTATAGCGTCTTTTCCTATATTATTTTTTGATACATATACAAAATTAGTTTTTGTCTCATTAAGTTTATTTATTAATTTTTCCTTTTTATTATTTAAATATCCATTAACTATTGCAATATATTCTCTTAACTTTACTATATTATTCCAATCTTTTTGAAGCCTATTTTTAGTTTTTTCATCTTTTGCTAGTAAAACAATTCCACTAGTATCTTTATCCAATCTATGAACTATAAAGACCTTATCATTTTTATTTTTACTTTTTAAATATTCACTTACATAATGATATAGTGTCTTTTCTTTTTCTTTATTTGTAGAAATAGTTAAAAGTCCACTAGGTTTATTAACTACAATTATATATTGATCTTCATAGATAATATCAAATAATAATTTATTAGTACTTTTAGTTTTAGTATCTATTAAAATAATCATATCTTTATATACTTTATAATCATATTTAGTAGTTTTAACATTATTTACATAAATTGAACCATGAGTTAAATATGACTTTATCTTCTTTTTAGGAATATCTAAATTACTATATAAATAATTTAATAAAGTATCATTATTTTTTACTTTTATTTTCATAATTTTATATTCCTCCTATTTAAAAACTCTATAAATTACTATCTATATGTAGTTTAACTTCTTTTTTATATTCTTCAACTCCAGGTTGATTATAAGGATTAACTCCAAATAAATATGAAGAAAATACTGCAGATAACATAAAAAACATACTTAACATTCCTATATTTTCTATAGTTAATTTATCTAGACTAATTATAACACTTGGAGTATTTCCCTTTTTATGAGCTCTACAGACAGAATTAATAACTATATTATTTAATTCATTTAATGATGTATTATTAATTTTTAAATCATTATCTTTCTCTACTTTTATTACAGTTTCAAATATTATATTATTTCCTTCTTGAATAAATTGACCTAATGAATGTAAATCTCTAGTATTTACTGTCGATACTGGAAAGATTCCTAAATTATTTTTACCTTCACTTTCTCCAAATAGTTGTTTTATCCATTCTGTATAATAATATAAATTATCTTGATATACACTAAAATTTTCTATATATTTTTTCTTTTTAAATAATTCTATACGATTAGATGCATAAATGTATGCCTTATCTATTAAATCAATACCTTTTTTATAACCAGCAATTAAATCTTTTATATTTATATTTGCTACTGCTAAAGGAAGAAGATGAGCTGCAGTTATTAGACTATATCTTCCTCCAATATCTGAAGGTATTTCAAAAGAAGTATAAGAATTATTTATGGCTTCTTCTCTTAATTTACCATTTTCTTTATCAGTAGTTATAATAATCCTTGATTTTAATTCTTCATTACTATATTTTTTTTCTAATTCAGTCTTAATAATTTTATAAACTAAACTTACCTCTAAAGTAGTTCCTGATTTACTTATAACATTTAAAGTTACATCTTTATCCTTAATATAATCAATAACTTCTAATAAATAATTAGTAGATAAATTAGTTCCTAAATAAATAAGTTCGGTATCTTTTTTCTTAAAATGATTCTTAAACATTTCAGATATAGCAAAACTACCCATAAAAGAACCACCTATTCCAATAACAATTAATATATCACTATTTTCTTTAATTTTATTAGAAATATCTATAATTCTATTTACCTCATTATCATCAATTATATTATTTATAAAACCTGACATTTTATCATTATATAATTTAGAAATAAGTTCTTCTTTTTTGTTTTTTAAAGTAGCAATATTAGTATCATTATAAGTATTAAAATCAAAACTAATCATTATCTTTACCTCTTTTTCTATATACTATAATATCGTAAGATTTCTTTTTATTATCTAATTTAATTATATTAGGACTTTTATTTTCTTTACCATCTATTATAATTTTATTTTTACTATCTAAAATAACCTTAATATTATAAGTAGTATCTAAATATTTATAAGTAATTTCATAATTTTTCCATTCTCTAGGAACATGAGGTTCAATATATAATTTATCACCACGTTTTTTTAAACCAATAATCTCTTCAATACCTACTCGATAAAACCAGCCAGAAGAACCTGTATACCAAGTCCAACCACCTCTACCTTCATATCCTACTTTTGAATAGATATCAGCAGCAATTACATAAGGTTCTACTTTATATGTATCAATAGATTTTTTATCTAGGCTTCTATTAATTGGGTTAATCATTTGATAATATTTATAGGCTCTATCACTATAACCACTTTTAATTAAAGCCATTATGTACCATGCAGTAGCATGAGTATATTGTCCCCCATTTTCACGAATACCTTTAGGATAACTCATAATATAACCAGGTGTGTTTAATGATTTTTCAAACGGAGGATCAAGTAATTTTATAATTCTAAAGTCCTTATTAACAAGTCGTTCTTCAACAGAGTTAATAACACTAGGTATTCTAGACTTTTCTATAACATCACTCAAAATAGAAAAACTTTGAGAGATCAAATCTATCTTACATTCGTCATTTTCTATACTACCTAATTTATCACCATTATCAAAATAAGCACGTAAGTAATAATCTTTATCCCATCCATATTTATTTAAATTTTCTTTTAGTTTTTCATTAAAACTTATATAAGAATCTTTCTTAATATCTGGATAATATTTATCTAATAGTTTAATAAAGTTATTTATAATATCATATAAGAAAAATCCTAACCAAACACTTTCTCCTTTTCCTTTAATTCCAACTTTATTCATACCATCATTCCAGTCACCACCACCCATTAATGGTAATCCATGACTTCCAATATTACTCATTGCTAATTTTAAAGATAAAAGTAAATGGAAAAATAAAGGTTTAGTATAAGCACTATATGTAAAAATAACTCCTCTTTCATTTTCATGTTCAGATAAACTATCACCTACAACAAAAGGAACTTCTTCATCTAAAATAGATTTATCATCAGTAACTTCTAAATAATAAATAGTTGCATAAACTAACCATAAATAATCATCCTTAAAACGACTACGAATACCAAAATGATTTTTGCTATGCCACCAATGAAGTACATCTCCTTCTATAAATTGATGTTTAGCATTTATTAAAATTTGATTTCTAGTATAATCTTTATTTACAACACAAATATTCATAGAATCTTGTAACTGATCACGATAGCCAAAAGCACCACTAACTTGATAAAATCCTGCTTTGGCTTGAATTCTAGAAGATATAGTTTGATATAAATACCAACCATTTAACATATAATCAAATGCTAAATCTGGAGTTTTAACTTTAACAGTTGATAATCTATCACTCCAAGAGTTAATAACTAATTTTAATTCACCTTTAGCAGTAGTTAAATTATTATACTTCTCTATTAAAGATAAATTTTTATCTATTTCTTTACTACATCCTAAAGTAAATACAATTTCTTTTTCACTATTTGCATCTAAATCAATACATACATTAATATCTTTAACTAATATTTTATCAATAGTTGCAGAATTAATTTTTTCTGATGAAGACATAAATACATTAACATCACTATAATCAATACTATAAACATTACGAAGTTTTAAGTAATTATCATCACCCATAAATTCAGTTAAAATATGACGAGAAGTTTTCTCTTCAAAATTACCAAAAGTAGGATTTATAAAGAATGATATATCTAATTTTTTATTAATAGCTTCTTTGTTAGTTAATTTTAATATATATATTTTTACATTATCTTCTAAAGCTACAAATTCAGTTAAAGAATGATGTAGTTCTTTAGTTTCACTTTCTAAAATAGAATAACCAAAACCATGTCTACATTTAGTAGGTTCAAATAATTTATCATTTATCTTAATACCTTCAGATTTATCATTTATAACCATTTCATTTGTCCAAGATGTTATTTTAAATTCATAACTATTATAAGCATAAGTATAACCACATCCATTATTAGTTATAATAGTACCAAAATTACCATTTGAAATAACATTACTCCATGGAGTTGGGGTATTCATATTTTTAATGACATATTCCATACCTTTTTTACTAAAGCCACCATAACTATTATCAAATTTTAATCTATCTTTATAAACTACATTTAAATTAGCTTCTGTTTCTAATCTTTTATAATCATTTATTTTATTATTTTTTTGTAGTAAGTCTATCTCATCTTTTAAGGAATAATGACTCTTAACATTAAACATTAATCTAGGAACTATTTTTAATAAAGACTTATCTTCTTCTGTAAGATTATTACTATCTATTACAGTAACTATTCCAGGTGTATTTCTAAAACTATTTACACTATAAATTCTATATAATTCATTATCAATTTCTTTTCTAACTATTTTAGAAGAATAATCCTTTTCACTATTAACAATAATTATATCTACAAATATAGATTTATTTTTAAAGTATTCAAATGCTTTTAATATATCATATACAAAAGGCATATCTAATACATCTTTTATATTTACTAGTATAATTGGTCTATCTCCACTGACACCAAATTTCCATAATCCATTTTGAGCTAAAGCATTTTTTCTTAAATATTCCCTTCTTTTATCATTAACTGCTATTTTAGTTGTCTGATATAAATAATTTAACATTATATTATAAGTACGCATCTCTTCGCCAGTTAAATTCATATTTTTGGTATGAACAATATTCATAGCATTAGCCATCCTGAAGGCTTTTTTTATTGATAATCTATCACTATAAGTATTAACCATTTCTAAAACCTGTTCCATACTTCTACCAAATCCACAGATAAAATATACTTCTTTTTTACTATTTGGAGCAATTTCTATTCTATTTCTAATACTCATAACTGGCTCTAATGAAGTACCTACTGAATTTGTTAAATCACTATTTAATGCATTAGGATTAGTTGCAGTATTACCTCTTCCTATAAATTTAAATCTATCTGTTTCATAACTATACTTATCAACAGGATTTTCAATAAGTAATCTATTAATCATATAAGTTTTAGTACCTGTTTCCCTATTTTTTCTAGTCATAATAAGAGAATTAGTTTCTTCTTCATATGAACTTTCTAAAAACATACTATTAAATACACGATGAGCAACATCATCAGTATTTTCACACAAAATAGGTTCTGTATAAGTAGTCAATTCCAATACTTTAAAATCATCACTATCATTTGTAAATGTATATTTTCTAATTTCTGCATGATGACTTCTTGTAACAATTATTTCTGTTTTAGTAGTAATAAAACCATCTGTTCTTATATATTTAATTTTATCTGATGCAAAAACTACTTCATACTTATCTGGTTTTTCATTTATGGGAGCATAAGTATTAGACCAAATTTTGTTAGTTGCAATATCTTTAATATATAAAAACATACCATAATCTTGTTCAGTTATTTTACGATATCTATTTAATTGTAAAGTTCTATATCTAGAAAAACTATTACCTCTATCATTCATAAGTAGAGTATATTTTCTATTTGATAAAGCACTAACTTCTGGCATATCTGAAATATATGAGAATACTCTAATATCATTATGAATAACTTCTTTTTTATAATTATACTTTTTATATTTAGCTATTTTCATATCAATATCAGCTTTTACTTGAACTTTTTCTTTTAGTAAAATATCAAATGATTTTACTTTAACATTACTATGAAAATATTCTTGAATAATATTATCTTTTAAATAATTTGTAATACCTATTAAACTCATACCTTGATGATGTGCATAGCAAGATCTTACAACTGCTTTCGTATCATAATCATAAGCATCATAAAATCCATACTTTGATAGCATATTTAATTGTTTTAATCTTTCTATATTTTGATATACATCTTCTGGATATAAAGACATTATCATTAAAGATGAATAAGGAGAGATAACTATTTTCGTATTTTTATCTTCGCGAGCTTTAAGCGCAGGTACAGAAAAACTACTGTATTTATAATTTTCTGAATTATCTAATTCATCATATGCCGATTCACTTATTCCCCATGGTAGTTTTTTAGAAACTGATATGACATAATCTTTTTGACAGAAATATGCAAAATTATATGATTCATCAAGCAAAGTGTTTTTATAATTTTTCATATAAAGAAGAGGCATATAATATTCAAAAGCAGTACCACTCCATGAGATTAACCCTTTATGTTTTTTATAAGTAGTTAATGATTTATCTAGACAAAACCAATGTTTACTTGACACATCACCTTTACATATAGCAACAAAACTAGTAAGTCTAGATTCACTAGCAAACTTATTATAATTATAAACTGATAAAGCATGATCATCATCTGAATAACCAATACTAAATACATCTTTTTTAGTATATAACTTTTTAAAATTAGTATTAGCTATTAATTTATCACACAATTTAACTAAATTATCTTCATCATGTTTTTCTAAAAATTCACGCACTACAAATAAAGCTGCTATTAAATTACCTGAATCTATTGTAGATACAAATCTAGGACTTAATACTTTTTTAGTTTTAATATCATACCAATTATATAAATGACCATGCCATTTTTCTAAAGAATCTATTGTGTTAATTATATTTTTTAAATATGCTATTGCATCCTTCAAAGTTATAAATTTAAGTTCATAAGCACAAATAACACTAGTTAGCGAATAACTAATATCAGTAGAAGAAGTTCTATAATCAAGCTTAACATCTCTATTTGTTTGATAATTATCAGGTACTAAATAATTATTTTCTATAGTTAAATTCTCTTTAAAATAATTCCATGTTCTTCTAGCAATACCTAAAATATCTTTATTCTTTCTAGAATCTAATTTTTTATTATCATAATTAAAACTTTTACTAACATAATACATATATAATGGCGCTACTAAAAAGATAATAGAAATAACTAAAGCATAATAATTTTTTAAGTAAATACCTACTCCAAATAAAATTACTGCTATAAATATATTAAATTTAAAATTATTAATATAATTAAATAAACTAAATTTAGAATTATTTACAACATCTTCTGCAGTTGTCCAGTTAAGTAAATTTTTATGTGATATAAATAATCTATATAAAGATCTAAAAAAGGCATCCATATATAAATATGTATAATAAGGAATAGTTGAAAAAACAACAAGGCTTCTTATAATTAAAGATTTTCCACCAAAAGTTAAATTTTTATAATAAATTGTAGTTCTATCATTTTTTTTATAATAAAATTTGTTTTTTAAAAATACAATTATTGGAAAAGATATAACTAAATATAAAAATATTAAAAATATTAATTTATGATTTGAAAAGAATATTGTAAATATAATTAGTAATAATAAAGCAGGAGATAAAAACATTCTAATAATATTATCAAATATTTTAAATTTACCTAAAATATTTATAGGATTTTGTTCTTTAGTACCATCTTTTCTTTTAGTTTTAGGAAGTAAATATCCAATAATTTGGGTATCTCCTCTAGCCCATCTATGTTGTCTATTAGTATCATGTAAAAATTCTGATGGAAAGTCTTCTATAAATTCTATATCAGATACATATCCACATCTTAAATAATTTCCTTCTATTAAGTCATGAGATAATATTAAATTATCAGGAAATTTATCATATAAAATTTTATCAAAAACTTCTAAATCATATATACCTTTACCAGCAAAACTTCCCTCAAAAAATAAATCTTGATTAATACTAGGTACTAAAATACTATAAGCATCAAAGCCCCCTATTCCAGCAAAAACTTGTGAATATAATGATTTATTAGTTGATTCTATATCAATATTTAATCTTGGTTGCATAATTGAATAACCACTAATAACTTTAGTTTGAGCTTTATTTAAGACCGGAGCATTTAAAGGATGTGCCATACACCCTATTAAATTTGGTAAAGAATTTAAAACTACTTCTGTATCTGTATCTATTGGAATAACATACTTTATCTTTTTATCAAATAAGTGTAATGTATTAGCATTAAAATATTTTTCTTCATCTTTTTTAGTCATTTTTCCAAGTAGTAATCTATTAAATTGAAGTAAAGCTCCCCTTTTTCTTTCATAACCTAAATACTTATTTTCTTTTTCATTCCATATTCTTTTTCTATATATAAAATGAAAGATTTCTTTTTTATATTTTTTATTTAATTTATCAACATAATCCAAACCAAATTCTTTTATTTTTTGATCTATAGGAAGAGTTTTTTTATCACTTTCTTTTATATCACCAAGTAATGTAAAATATAAATTATCACTCTTATTTACAATATATAATGTTTCTAATTTATCAAACATTTTCTTAATTTTTTCAGTACTATTAATAATAGTAGGTATAACTACCATTGAAGATGCTGTATCAGGTATCTTTTTAGAATAATCCATTTTAGGTAATGGCTTAACTTTAATAAACAAACTAACTATTTGATTAATTATTTGTATACTTAATTGTAAAACAGGAATAATTAATATCAAGAATCCAATAATTCTATTAGCTATAAAATATTTAGATAAATAATAACTAATAATAATACTAACACTAAAAATTGATAATATATAAATTATCATCCTAATAGTATAATTTTTATTTTTAAATAAACTAAATCCAATATGAGTATCAGATATATTTATACTATCTAATAATTTTAAAACATAATCATGTTCACTAATATTTTTTTTCTTCGCAAATTTAGTAATTTTTTCCCTGTATAAAGTTTTAGTCTCAGCAGTCATATTATAATATATCTTATCTTCCATTAAAAGTTTTTCACACTTACTAATAGATTCAAATAAATCTTCTATATCATAGTCAACAAATTCCTTAATATTATTAAATATATTAGCAATTAATATATTAGTAGTAGCTCTTTTTTTATATTCATCATTTAAAACTTCTCTTATACTAATATTATTTTTTTCTAATAACAAATTATATTCTCTAAATAATAAATTAGTCCCTACACCTAGTTTTTTTAATTGATTACTAATCTCAAAGATATAATTACTATCATGTATAATATCAATATTATTAACTTCAAAAACACCAACATCAGAAGTTGGAGGTAAATTATTAACTATTCTTTCTATTTCTTCTTTAGCGCATAATTCTTTATATGATTCCCTACATATTTCATTTAATTTAGATACATATATTAATAATAATATTTCAGGTATTGATGAAATTTCTTTATATGAAAAATACATATTTTGTTTTTTCTGATATGCATTTATATCTTTTATAAAACTTTTATAATTTATATTGTATTCTGATTCTTCTACAATATTTTTAACTACTGCATAAATACTACTACATTTATTAAGTTTTTTACTAATACCTTTTCTATTTTCATAAATGCTTTTTTTATTTTCAACTATTAAATAATAATTGTCAATTAACCATTCATTAGTTATACCAACATATTTAAATTGTTTAGTCTTACTAACTAAGTTGTCGTAATACTCATTTATATCAGTACAATCTAAAAAAAATTTCTTTAAGTATTTATGCATAGCCTATCTCTCCTATCTAATAGATAGTATATCATAAACGTATTAATATTAAAAGAATAAAGGCGAAAAATACTAATAAAAAATATTAATTTTCAAATAAAAAAATCGTTAAAAAACGATTAATTTTTTAATGGCGGAGCAGGAGAGATTTGAACTCTCGCGCCGGTTGCCCGACCTACACCCTTAGCAGGGGCGCCTCTTCAGCCTCTTGAGTACTGCTCCAGCTGCACTTATAATATTACATTATTATAAGTACTATGTCAATAATTAAAAGAAAAAAACTCATAATGAGTTTTACTACAAAATGGTGACGAGTACGGAATTCGAATCCGTGAATGCTGCCGTGAAAGGGCAGTGTGTTAAGCCGCTTCACCAACTCGCCAAATGGCGCCCCAACTAGGACTTGAACCTAGGACCCCTTGATTAACAGTCAAGTGCTCTAACCAACTGAGCTATTGAGGCATCTGGTGGACCTGATAGGACTTGAACCTATGACCCCACGCTTATCAAGCGTGTGCTCTAACCAACTGAGCTACAGGTCCAAAATAACTAGTACTTCTTAATTCTACATTATAATGAAATTTTTTGCAAGAGAAAATTTAATTTTTTATAAATTGCATATATAGAGTACTATAAAATAACAAATAAATCAAGTATTTTTGACTATAATTTGACAAATATCAAGTTCAATAGTATAATATGCACGACAAAGGGGGATTATTATGGATAAATTAAATAATACAAGAATTAGAAATTTAAAAATAGCTCGTGCAGCAACAACACTTGTAGCAGGTATAGGTGTAGGAGGAATTGGTTATACTCTAACAAGTTTAGGCGATAAACCATTTGAATTTTTAACTATTGGTATTGCCTCTATTGCAACAGTAGGATATAATTCATATCTTACCTATAAAAATAATATAGAATTAAAAAATGAAAAGAATAAAACTATGTGTAAAAAATAATTAAATTATATTGTAATATTTATAACTTTGAGGTATAATTTTATCAGACCTCAAATGGACTGTTAGCTCAGTTGGTAGAGCAACTGACTCTTAATCAGTGGGTCTAGGGTTCGAATCCCTAACAGTCCACCAGATTGATAAAAAACTTGAAAAATTCGAGTAAAGATAGAAAACGTACTTGATAAAAGTGCGTTTTTATGTTATGATGTATTTGTCAAGGAAACTTGCATAAAATAAAAAAGGAATACCTAATTTTGATGAGTTAGGTACTATTCCTAAATTTTTTTGAGATTAGTACCGACTTATACAGTTGGTACTATTTTTATTAGTATGATTAAAATCACAATAATAAGGAGTATTATGATAGAGCAAAGATATTTCTCTTGTTTTCTCATAATTTCACCTCCTTCCACTTTTACAAGTAAAGGAGAATAGTACCTAAACTAATTAAGTATTCCTAAAATAATTATATCAAACGTTTGTTTTTAACACAATAGATTTTATAAATAATTATGATAATTTAGAAAACGCAGTGAAGATAGTTTGTTAACTATTTTTTTCTAGCATTATTTTTTTATCAAAATAATAATGTTTATTACATATTTCGGTTAATTTTGGTCTATGCGTAACAATAATATAAGTCTTATCTTTTAAATATTTATTTATCATATCATAAATTTTATTTTCTGATAAACTATCCAAATTAGATGTTGGCTCATCCAAAATATAAATTTCTTTATCTAATAAAATACCTCTAATAATATTCAATCTTTGTTTTTGTCCAGCTGATAATTTAATTCCTTTTTCACCAACAAGAGTATCTAATCCCTTTTCTAAAGTATTAATCCATTCATATAATCCAGCATCTTTTAAATATTCATTTAATGTTTCATTTGAAATTTTCTTTCCTAAACATAAATTTTCTTTAATAGTTAAATCAAACAAATCAGATTCTTGTGAAATATATGCGACATCTGGAACTTTAGAAGTTGGAGTACCATCAGTTAAATAATTACTATCATCAACATTATAAAATCTACAAAATAATGATAGAAAAGTAGACTTTCCTTGACCTGATTCCCCAATAACACTAATTTTATCTTTTTTGTTCAATGAAAAATTAGGAATTTTAATAGCAATATTACTTTCATCATTATATTTGAACTCAATATCTTTCATAGTTATATTTTTCCAGTTTCTAATTTTATTTTGTGGCTCTTCTTCTATAATCATTTTTTCAATTTGATTGTTTGCTGATTTAAATTTATTATAATGTATAAATAAAGATGCAACTCCTCTCAATTCAACATTCAAGCCACTAAACATAGATGAATAAAATACTAAATAGCTGAACACATTATCTCCATTTTTCATTCTAAAAAATAAACTTATTAATATGATTGCATACATTAAGTAAACTAATCCATTAATACCATCTGATCTCATAGAGCGAAAAACATTAGACTTTTTCATTGGCTTTTTTACAATTTCAAATTTATTATTCATTATATTAGTTGCATAATTTAAAGCCTCAAAATTTTTAACTATTTTAACATTTTGTAAGAAATCAACTGAAGTTGCATTATATTTAGCATTTTTATCATTATATTCTTCTTGTATTTTAACATTTGATTTTGTAATTATGACATTATAAATAACAATGATGATTGTAAAAATTAAACAAACAATAAACATAATATAACTTTGTGTCCATACTTGAATTAAGAAAATAGTTATTGCAACACAAAAGCCATTTATTGTCATCATTATTTCATTTAAAAGTGAAATAGTTTCTTCACCTATTATGTCTAATTGTTTTTTTAAATAACCCGTATGAGTATCATTAATTCTTGAAATATTCATATTGCATATTCTTCTAAAATAAGATATTTGTAAGTCTTTTTTACTTACTTCAAGAAAAGGTTCTACTTTTATATTCCATAATACATTAAAAAATATTTCTAATATTTTTATTATTACAGTAAATATAATAAGTAGTTTAAATTTTTCAAGACTAAAAGGCACAGTTAAAAATATTGATAATATAACTGGCATAATATATAGACATACATTTTCCAAAAATGCATTTATAAAACATAATGCATACTTTTTTTTATTTAAAACTTTAAATGGATAAAACATAAAAAGCCTCCCTTATACAATTCTAACATAATTTTATTTTTTTTAATATCATTATTGGATATTTCTATTGTCCAAAAGTCTTGTATGACTTCCTATAGTCATTATATTTATAAAAGCACGTTTTTATAATGTGTTTTATATCAATAAACATACACAAAAAAACATTCAATATATTGAATGTTTTTGTTTAATGTACATCACCAAAATCAATGATCTAGGTGATGTTTTTGTTTAAACTACAATAAACTAATCTCTTTCTTTAAAAGATTTTACTATCTCACCTGTTTTTGCATTAACATAAAAATCATATTCATAACCATCATATTTAAAATCTATTTCATAAACTGCTATATTATATTTATAATCTAATTCATTATCTAAATCAGAAATATTTTCCCTACTTATATTTAAACTTTTTAATGCAATTTCTACAGCCTCATCGCTTGAAATATAGCTACTATCATTTGCATCAGGACTTTCTATATTATATTCTTCAACAGATGAGTTATTATCTACTCCATTGTGTCCATTTCTAAAAAATAAACTACCAATTAATATTAATAATATTACAATTACAACTGATAAAATAATAATTATATAATTTTTCTTCATAAATTAAAACACCTACCTTATTACTATTATTATATACTAAAATACTAAAAAAACAAATTATTATTTACAAGCATTAATAAATTCTTTAAATAACTTATTACTATAGAAATCATAATTAATCATTCTTTCCGGATGCCACTGTACTCCTATTTGAAATTTATGCTTTGAGTTTTCTAATGCTTCTATTAAATCATCTTCACTCATACCAACAATTGAAAATATTTTAGATGTTTTAGGAGTTTCATTATGATGACTATTTACATGTATTATTTGATTTTTTATTATTTGACCTAACTTGGAATCTTTTAAATAAACTTTATGAACATAGCCTTCTTTTTGATAATGATTATTAATCCTTTCTAAATGTTCTTTTGTATCATATAAAGCCATTGACTGCATACCTTGACAAATACCTAATAAAGACAAATTATTATCAAGAGCATACTTTATTAAATAATCATCAAGCTCTCCTTTTTTATCACCACCTGTTATTAATATTCCAGAACAATTATAAATATTATCTATATTATTATTATCAATTAATATTGGATTACCTCCATATTTTTTTATAGCATTTATATAAAAGTCAT
Source organism: uncultured Bacilli bacterium (assembly GCA_947632545.1). Lineage (GTDB taxonomy): Bacteria > Bacillota_I > Bacilli_A > RF39 > UBA660 > UMGS995. Next base: position 25,358 of record CANRPP010000004.1, read on the forward strand.
TTTCAATTTCTGTATTTTCGTCTCTTTTTAAAACACAAATATTTTTCATAATAAATAAAAAGAATAGATTTCTCTATCCTAATTTTCCTTTAACCCCTTTCAAACCTTTTAATCCACCATTTGTAAATCCTTTTAAGATATTAGTATCAAATGTATAAGTTTTACTAAGTCTTCTTTTATAATCTTTTATTCCTATATTTATCATATCATCTAATAATTCACTATAACTAACACCTAATGGTTCCCATAAATAGTAAGCTAAACTTCCAGGAATAGAGTTTATTTCATTAATATAGACTTTCTTTGATTTTTCATCAATTAAGAAATCTATTCTACAGGTTCCAGCTGAACCTAATGCTTTAAATGCTTTAGTAGCAATTTCTTCTATTTCTTTTTTCTGTTTATCTGGTATTTCTGCAGGTATTTTACGATTAGCTGATGCCATACCTTTAGATCCACCTTTTACAGGATATTTAAATCCACCTTTTAATTTTCCTTTATTACCTTGAATATATTTTTCATCATATGTTAAAAATTTATTTCCAGATATTACTTCTTCAATTACACTTAATTTTTGATGTTCATAATTTCCTACTACACTAATATTAACTTCTTTTAAATCTGTAACTACTTCTTCAACTAAAATCTTATTATCATATGAAATAGCATTATCTATAGCTTCTGTTAATTCTTTATCATTATCAGCTACTTTTATTCCTATACTACTACCCGTAGTTGCAGGTTTTACAATAACTGGATATTTTAATTTTTTAATTTCTTTTATTACTGATTCACTATCATTTTTATAATCGCAGTCATAAAACCAAGTATATTTTGTCATTGGTAATTTTTCTTTTTCAAAAATATCTTTCATAAATACTTTATCTTGTCCTACAACTGATGCATATATATTACCACCTACAAATGGTATACCAATTGCTTGTAAATAACCTTGAATTACACCATCTTCTCCATTAGTACCATGCATAATTGGAAATGCTATATCGATATCTGTTATGATATTTTTTGGAAATTTTTTATTTTGAAGTACAAAAGAACCATCTTTTGCATATAAAATAACATTTTTACCATATTTTTTTATTAAATTCATATCAGAATATATTTCAATATCCTTAAGCATATTACCAGTATACCATTCTCTATCTTTAGTTATATAGATAGGTATAATTTCATATTTTTCTTGATCTAATTTATTTATAGCTTGTATAGCAGAGATAATACTAACTTCATGCTCTACTGTTTCTCCACCATAAATAACACCTACTTTAATTTTCATTTAAACATCTCCTATTCATTATATGTATCAGGTAAATCATTTTCAAATAATGCATATACATCCTTTTTACCTGTTAATGTATTTATAAATGTGTAAGCATCTCTTACATCATTATATACTATTATATGTTTTTTATCGAAACCACTTTCAACTAAACCATCATAAATTGGTTTTGTATGCTTTTCTCCAATTAAAACAGCATAATCTGCAACTTTAGCAATTTGACGACCAAATTCTTTATTATATTCATCTTCTTTTTCTGCAAGTTCAATCATACCAGGTGTTACAACTACTTTAACACCAGGCATCATACCAAGTACTATAGTTGCATTTTCTGCTCCAACTGGATTAGAATTATAAGCATCATCTATCATATAGAAATTACCCAATTTTTTAAGTTCTAATCTATGTTCAACAGCTTTTACAGATTTAACTGCTTGTTGTAATTCTTTAATAGAAATACCAAACTCATATCCCAAAGCTAAAGCTGCTAGAATATTATATACATTATGATTTCCTAATAATTTAGTTTGGAATTCATATGCTTTATCTTCATTTTTAAATTTAACTTTAAAAGTAGTTCCTTTACTACTACATTTAATATCAGTAGCACGTACATCAACATCTTTATTATTTATACCTACCCAAATAGTTCTTACATTATTTTTTAGTTTATAACTAACTTGTTTAGGATCATCACCATTAAGTATACCAATACCATCTGAAGGAAGAGATTCTATAAGTTCAAATTTACCAGTTTGTATATTTTCTTCACTACCAAATGACTCTAAATGTGCAGTACCAATAGTTGTTAAAATACCATATTTAGGATGAACTAAATTACAAAGTCCTTTTATCTCACCTTTTACATAAGCACCCATTTCTGCTATAAAGATATCTGTAAACTTATCCATATTATTATTTACAGTCATAATAAGTCCATTAAATGTATTTAAATTTCTAGGTGTAGGTAGAGCATTATATTTAATATTTAAAATATCTGCTAAAATATTCTTACTACTAGTTTTACCATAACTACCTGTAATACCAATTATTTTTAAATTAGGCATACTTTTTAATTTAGATTGTGCTTTATGTTTATAATAATGATATACTCCTCTTTCATATGGATGATTAATTATATTTGCAAGAAAAACTATAAATGCATTTAAATATACCATACAAGATAAAATAGTTATCATTAACCATAACATTTTAATATCTTTATAATATATAACTCCAATAACTACAGGAATTAAATATAAAATAGTTGTTGTAATTATAAGTCTTCTAACTCTTTTTGTAACTACAAGTGGTTTTTTAGTTTGTTCATTTTTTGCTTTAGTAGATAATATATAACTTTCATAGGCATAACTTGCTACTAAAGCAATAAGTAATCCTATTAAACTTCCTTCAGATTTATAAAATACCAATAATCCTAATAAAGAAAATATTATTGATAGAATTATTATATTAATAAAATCTTTAGAGTTTTTAAATACCCATTTTAAATATCTATTATTTTCATTATATAGATTTTGTTGTAACATATGTAACGATTTTTTTGATTTTACAATTATTGTAACTATTATTACTAATAATAAAATTAAATACATAATCATACTAATTACCTCCTTCTAAAAATGTATTAATTATATTTATTATTTGATACAAGTTTTCTAAATATACATAATGCCCACCTGGTAAAACTACTAATCCTGCATCAGGCATAATTTTTTCTAAATCTTTTGCTTCTTCTACTGGTTCTTCTGTATCATTATCACCCCAAATTAATAATGTAGGTTCTTCTATTTTTTTAGCATACTCTGATAAATCTTCATTAACTGTATTAACAAGTATTTGTCTCATCATAGGACTAGCAGCTTTATAATCTCTAGAACCTATATATTTTTTCATTTTTTCTCCAATACTATCCATACCTGGTAATTGTTTCATTTTTTTCAAAATTTTAGTTTTCATTGATAATTCTTTTTGTTTCCTAATACAAGGACTACCAAATAATATAAGTTTTTCTATTTTATTATCTGCACTATATCTAATAGCAACTCTTCCACCGAAAGAGTGTCCCATAATTATTGGACATTTTATCTTTAATTTTTCAACTACTTTTTCTAACATTTCTTTATAATCTTCAATAGTCCATGGTGTTTTTGGTTCTTCACTTTTTCCAAAGCCAGGAAAATCTATAATTGTAATTTTATATTTATTACTTAAGTTATCACCAATTGGTTTCATCATCTCAATATTTTGACCCCAACCATGAAGTAATATAATATCTTTACCATCACCATATTGTATGTAATTAATATCAATATCTTTAACCTTAATTTTCATTATATCACCAAACAAATTATATCATAAATGATATTTAAAAGAAAATAATACTTAATAAATTACACTTTTTTACATACTATTATTAAAATATTATATTAAAATTATAAATTATCACTATATCTTATAGTTAATATATAGAATAACGCTATTACTTCAATCATCCAAACATATCTATATTCTTGATGACCCATAGCTATAAATAAAGTTAAAATATTAACAATTATTGGTATCATAGAATATAATTTTTTCTTATTATTAATTAAAAAATAAATTCCTATAATAATAAGTATATCGAAATAAATACCCGCTCTAAAAGAAATTATATTTAATAATTCATTATTAGAAATAAACAATAATATATTATTTACCTTTTTAGATATAGGTTTATACTTTGTTTTAATACCAAACTCTTTTGCATAATTAGTATCAAATTCATCATATAAAGTTTGATATTTATAAACCTTAACCCTATCTTTTTCTGATACATTCCAAATCAAATCAGTACCATATAATCTATCTTTAACTAAATAAATTGGATGTTTTACAAGATTTTTTAAATATATTTGAATTATCTTCTTTTTATCAATATCTTTATTTCTTATATTAGCGTCACTATAATGCAATAACAAATCATGATTATATTTATCATAACTACTATCCATCTTATCTTTACTAATTACATTATTTGTAATATAATTATACGTTTTTTTATCTAGTGAAACATCATTTACAAATAAATAATTAATTCCATGTAACATTGTAATTATATCAAAATTTCTAGGAGCATCATTAACTTTTAAATAATTATATAAAGGTATACGTACAAAAAATACAAATAGTGAAGATATACATGGTATTAAAAATATAATAAATTTTTTCCTTCTATAACTTAAAATTAATAAAGCAGTAATTACAACAATAAATATATATATGCCATTATGTCTAAATAAAGCTACTAATACCATACTTATAATTAAATATAGATAATTTAATTTATTAGAATTAAAATATTTTATATCATTAATAATTAAATATAAATAATATGAAAGTGCAACTAAAGCTATTATAAAGTCACTATCTTTAATCATAGTAATAAGCATAATACTAGTAACAGGAAATATTGTAAAAATAATAGAAATAATATATATATATTTAAGTTTTAAACCCTTTTTTCCAAAATAAAATAAAATACTATTAAGTAATAAAGAATATATTATTAATCTAAAATATAAAAAATAAATAATATCATTAAAAGTTTTATTAAATAGTCCTATTAATAAAGTATGGAAATATGGATGCCAATTATTAAATACTGCATTTTTAATATCATTTAATTCCATATATGTATCAGCATGAACTATAAAAGGATAAAATATATATGCATAAAAAATACATATTCCTAATGTCAATAAAAAGACGATAATTCTATGCATAGTAATATTTTTAATTTTATTATTATTACTAGATTTAATATAATCAATAAAACTAATAATATATGGAAATAATAAATAAATTAATAATACAAATACACATAATAACATAATTAATAATAAATTAATTTTATCATTAATTAATCTATCTCCAATAAAAGAAATACTTATTATAATACTACCTATTAAGTATAATAACTTATTCTTATCACTTTTATTATTTAATTTAAGTCTTAAAAATAATGTTACTAATATTGTAATAATTAATTTAGTAAATAAAGAAATATTTATAATATTATTTAATTCAATAACTAATATAAATAATAACATTATAAATTTTTTTCTATCGCATAAAGTTGATATACTAATACCAAAATATATAAATAGTAAACTTAAAAAAATTAAAATATTTTTTAATATATTATTATCAAATTTAGTATTATTTAATTTATATTTATATGAAGAATCATATATTTTATTTATCTTTACATTTTTATCATATTTATAACTATCAATGACCTTTAGTCTATTATTTATTAAAATATTATACTTATCTTTTTGTCTTTGAAAATCTATTTCAATATTATCTATTTTATTACAATTAATTATATACTCTTCATTTCTTTTTAATGTAAGTTTATAAGAAGAATCAAGTTTATTATATATTTTATATTCTGTTATTAAACTAGCGTCATTTATTAAATCATATAATTTATTATATGAATGATTTGTTTTAACTAAATTTCCATTTTTATATATCCCTTCTATAGTAATTGGTACAGAACTTATATTTTTTATAGTAATATATTTATTACTACTCTTGTATATAAAATTAGGAATAGTAAAAATAATTAATATTATAGAAATTATAATAGAAATAATAATATTTCTTTTATTAATTTTATATTTAGATTTATAAATTATACTAATAAAAAAATATATTATTAACATACTTGAAAAAACAATAGAAAAAATATTAGTATATTTTATAATACTATAGTAAATAGGTAATATAATTAATAAAATTAAATATAATATTTTCATATTTTCACCACTATCTAAAAAAATTATATCATAATATTAAAAAAAGATTAAATATTTAATCTTCTTTTTCATTAATACTTTCTATTATATTTTCTATATGTTCTCCATATGCAATAGAATCATCATATATAAATTTTAATTCTGGAGTATGTCTTATTTCTACTCTTTCACTTAATTTACCTCTTATAAAGTGGCTAGCGCCTTTTAAAGCTTCTAAAGTTTTTTCTTTTCTAGAATCATCTAGTACCGTAAAATAAACTTTAGCGTAGCTAAGATCATTAGTAATATCTACACCTGTTATAGTAACAAATGAGATATCTTCATCTTTAATTTCAGTCATTAGTATATTACTAATTTCTTGCATAAAAACATGATTTAATCTCTCTATCTTAATATTTGCCATAAAATCAACTCTTTTCTTATTTATAGTATAACAAAATTATATTGAAAAATAAATAAAATTAATATATAATAATACGGCAAAGGAGAGCTATTATGGAAACAATTGAAGAATTTAAATATAATATTAAAAATAATGAACAAAGAAAAAACTTTTTTATTAATAAATTTAAAAATGATTTAAAAAGATTAAATATTATATATGATAATAATGATCTTGAAAAATTACTTATAGAAGCTATAGATTCATATGATGATATTCCTATTAAGTTTCCTTCTTATGGCCTAAATTATATAAAGGAAAAATTACAAATAGATTCTTCAAAACCACAAAAAAATGATATATTTTCTGAAGATGAAATGGTAATATTAAATTTATATTTATCAAAAAATAAAGATGGCAATTACTTAAAATCCGATGAAATTGCAAAAAAATTAGAAATAGGTATATTAGATGTAACACAAGCAGTTCATAAATTAAATCAAAATATATTGTACAACTATAATAAAACTAGTAAAATCTTTAACAATGTAAAAAAAATAATATCAGAGAGAGAACATATGCAAGATATAAGAAAAATTAATACTAATAAAACTATATCTGATGAAGACATTGAAATTATAGGACTTTTTACTGGACAAATAAATGATATTTGTTTAGATATAGAAGAAATAGCTCAAGAAAAAAATACAAGTGCATTAATTATGAAACAAAGAATAGAAAAAATTTATGAACTAATTTACAATCCAAAAAATTATTTCTTATTAAATGAAAAATATCCTAATATAGACAAAATGTTAAGACTTAAAGGTAAAGCATTAGGTATAACATTACCTAAAATATATAAAAATAAATCTATATCTAGTGAAACACCTACTACTAATGAAGCACAAAAAAGTAATATAAATGAAGATGTAAAACCTAAAACTGAAAATAGTAATAAAATACCTACTATTAAATCTGAACAAGAACATCAACCAGAAATAAAAGAAGCAGATGATAAAACAATTTTAAAAGATGTAGAATTTCTTAAATACCTATATAAACCTAAATCTAATAACACTTATTATTCAGTTGTAGAAATTAAAAATTTATTAAATCTGACTACAAATTCATTTCATAATAAGAAACATCGTATCTTAAAAAAAATGTATGACAGTAAAAAATATAAAGAGCAAATATATGAAATATATCCTGAATTAAGTGACGATATTAATCTTTATAATAAAAAGCACAATAAATATATAAAAACATCTGATAAAAAAATTTTAAAAGATGTAGAATTTCTTAAATGTCTATATAAAAAGCAAGATAATGGTGCCTATTTATCTATAAATGAAATTGCCAATTTATTAAAGTTTAGTAATAAAAATAGTGTAAATAATAAAAAAATTAGAATTATGGATAAATTAAATGATGATGAAGATTATAAGGAAAGAATTTCAAAGCTATATCCTGAATTATATTATGATATTAAAGTAAAAGAACAAATATCTAATACTGATCATAATGAAACTAATAATATCACAATAGATGAACAAATACCTAACTCTGATTACAATGAAACTAATAAGATTACAAAAGATGAACAATTATTATTAGATAGACTATATATAGATAAAACAAGAACAATAGAAACGAAAAAATCTTATTGTGAAAAATTAAATATCAGTACAGAATTATTTGATATATTAAATGAAAATTTAACAATAAAGTTAGTTAAAAATAAAAATTTAAAAACAGCATATCCAAACTTTGAAATAGAAAAAGAAATAATAACAAACTATTTTAATATAAAAAGTATTACATTATCAGAAAGTGAATTGATAAATATCAAAAATAACTCTAGAAAATATGATTTACCAAACTATAAAGGTGAACGAAATAACTTATTAAAAGGAATTGAATTAATTGAAAAATCTAAATATAGTGAATATATTTCCTTATGTACTTATGAACAAAAAACAATGCTTGCATTAAAATTTGGATATTTTAATAATACATTATATTCAACAAAAAACATTTCTAATCTATTCAATGTAACAAAAGAAGAAATATCTATACTTACTGAAGATTGTATAAAAACTACTAATAAACAAAAAATAAAAGGTAAATAATTAAACTGTCCAACTTTTTGGGGTTTTATTATTTACCTTTTTTAATTATCTTTTAATTTCTACTAATTCATAAACTTCTATGATATCTTTTTCTTTATAATCTTGGCAATTTTCTAAAGTTATACCACAATCCATATCCTTCTTTACTTCTTTAACTTGATCTTTTTCATGTTGTAATGTATTAATTTTTCCATTATAGATAACTGTACCATCACGTATTATTCTAGCATTAGCATTACTTTTAATATTTCCAGATAATACATGACATCCAGCAATTAAACCAACTTTAGAAAATTTAAATAATTGTCTTACTTCTAAAGTACCGATTACTTTTTCTTCATATTCAGGATCAAGCATACCTTTCATAGCAGCTTCCATATCTTCTACTACTTTATAAATAATATCATAGTTCCTAATTTCTATTCCATACTCTTTAGCAATATCTGCTGTTTTAGAGTTAGCACGTACATTAAATCCAATAATTATAGCATTAGAAGCGGAAGCAAGAACTACATCACTTTCAGTAATTGCACCTACACTACTTCTTATTACATTTATTTTAACACCTTCAACGTTAATTTTTTCTAATGAACTTTTTACAGCTTCACTACTACCATTTACATCTGCTTTTATAATAACATTTATTTCTTTTATACCTTCTTGAATTTGACCAAATAAATCTTCTAATGTCATTCCACTTTTATTAGTAACTTCATCTCTTGCTCTCACAGTTCTTTCTTCTGCAATTGATTTAGCTTGTTTTTCTGTTTCAAAGGCCATAAATCTATCTCCTGCAGATGGAACATCAGAAATACCTGTAATTTCAACTGGAGTTGATGGAAGTGCTTCTACTAAATTTCTTCCTAAATCATCTTTTAAAGTTCTTACTTTACCATAACTTGTGCCAACTACTATAGGATCTCCTAATCTTAAAGTACCATTTTGAATTAATAATGATACAACAGAACCTATTTGTTTATCTTTACGTGATTCTATAACTGTACCACTTGCATAACGATTTGGATTAGCTTTTAACTCTTGCATATCAGCAACTAATAAAATATTTGATAACAACTCATCAATGCCTAAACCTGATTTTGCTGATATTTTACATACAATTGTATCTCCACCCCATTCTTCAGGTGTTAAACCATTTTCCACTAACTCAGTCATTATTCTATCTGGATTAGCACCCTCTTTATCAATTTTATTAATAGCAACTATAATAGGTACATTTGCTGCTTTAGCATGGTCAATTGCTTCTTTAGTTTGAGGCATAACGCCATCGTCTGCAGCTACTATAATAATAACAACATCTGTAACACTAGCTCCACGTGCCCTCATTTCTGTAAAAGCTTCATGACCAGGTGTATCAATAAAAGTAATTTTTCTTCCATCACATTCTACAGAATATGCACCAATTGCTTGAGTAATACCACCGGCTTCTAAACTTACAACATTAGTCTTTCTAATTGTATCTAGTAAAGTTGTTTTACCATGATCAACATGACCCATAATTGTAACAACTGGAGGACGTGGTACTAAATATTCTTCCCTATCTTCTAATTCAAGATTTTCAAAGTTTGAAATATCACTAGTTTCTTCTCTTTTTAAAATTTTATTATAATCGCTAACTAAAACTTCACATGTTTCAAAATCTATACTTTGATTTACATTAGCCATAATACCTAAAGCCATAACTTTTTTTACTAATTCAGCACCACTAACATCTAATAATGCTGCAATCTCCCCAATAGTCATTCCTTCTTTATATAAAATAACATCATCATTTTGAATAGCTTCATTACTTTGTAATTTTTCACGATGCTTATAAATTTTCTTTCTTTCTTTAATAAAATTATTTTTAGCTTCTTGTTTTTTTACTACTTTAGTTTTTACCTTTTCAAATCTTTCTTGTTTATCTAAATCAATATTTGCTTCTTCTGCAAGTGCTTCTGCTTTTTCACTTACTTCTTCTTCATATAATTCATCTTCATTATCACTATCATTTATATAATCTTCTTGATCTTGAATTTCATTATCAAGTAAAATTATATCCTCTTCTGATAACATAGACTCATCATTTTCATAACTAATACCAATCTTATCACATAAAGCTTTAACTAAATCTATATCCATATTAACATCTTGTGCATAATCAATTAAACTCATCATGTTAATCACCTCACTTTTCTAATATTTCTTTAATTTCATCATAAACAGAATCATCTATATTACATTCTAATCTTTTTTCTAATATTTTACTCTTTTTAGCTTTTTCTAATACACTAACATCTTTTTTTATATAAGCGCCTCTACCATTAGCTTTGCCAGTTGTATCTACAATAATTTTTTTATCAGGCGTTCTAACTATTCTAAGAAGTTCTACTTTAGGTAAAGTTTCTTTAGTAACAACACATGTTCTTAAAGGAATTTTCTTAACCTTCATTATATAACCTCCTTATATTTACTAACATCAATATTATGCTTCTTCTCTAAAGTTTATTCCTTCATCTCTTGCTTGCTCATAATTTTTAATATCTATACGATAATGAGTTAATCTACTAGCAAGTTTTGCATTTTGACCTTTTTTACCAATAGCAAGTGAAAAATTATCATCATCTGCAATAACCATAGCTTCTTGCTTTTTAGGATCAGTTATAGCAACTTTTAAGTTTTTTGCAGGTGACAAAGCATTCTCTATAAATATAGCTGGGTCTTTATCATATCTAACTACATCTATTTTTTCACCATGTAATTCTTCAATAATACGCGCTATACGGGAACCTTTTTCACCAATACATGCTCCAATTGGATCAATATTAGGATTTTCTGAATATACAGCAATTTTACTTCTATTACCAGCATCTCTTGCTACACTATAAAGTAGTACAGATCCATCTGATAATTCTGGAATTTCAAGTTCAAATAAACGTTTTACAAAACCATAGTGAACTCTTGAAAGTAAAATAAGTAAATTCTTACCATTATTATCAACTTTAGTAACATATACTTTTATTTGACTACCCATTTCTATTTTTTCACCAGGAATAATATCTTTTTTAGGTAAAATACCATTAGTACGTCCTAAATCAATAAAATAATTATCTGTATCTTCAAGTGCTACTGTACCAATAAGTAATTCATCTTGTTTATCTCCATATTCTTCCATAATACTATTTCTTTCAGCTTCACGCATTTTTTGAATAATAACTTGTTTAGCTGTTGATGCTGCAACACGTCCAAAATCTTTTGGAGTAACTTCTGTATCAATTGTATCTCCCACATTTAATGATTTATCTTCACGTCTAGCGTCTTTTAATTTTATTTCAATATCAGGATTAAATAATTCTGGTAAAATTTCATTACCCTCTTCATCTAATTCAACATCTTCTGGATAATCTTCTGGCTTATCATCATCAACTACTGTTAAATAAGAATATACTTTAATATCTCCCGTATCACGATTTATTAATACTTTTACATTTGTTTTAGAATTAAAATTCTTTTTATAAGCAGAAGTTAAGGCAAGTTCCATAGCCTCATATACTACTTCTTTATCAATTCCCTTTTCTTTAACAATATTATCAACTGCTTTTAAGAATTCTTTACTATCCATTAATACTCTCTCCTTTTTCCTCTGAATAAATATCTAATTCATCATAATCATGTTCAATCTTATCAGTTTTATCCATAATCTCATTTATAATTTTAGATGCCTCTGTTATTCTATTTAAATCAATAACAGTATCACTATCAAGTACAATATTAAATACATTTTTACCTTCTACTTTAGAAATAAAAGCATCACTAACAAACATATTTAAATCACTAATTTTAGAATCAATTAAAGATTTAACTATATCCTTCATAAACACCTCCTACATATTTAAAGGAGTGGATAAAATTCCACTCCTCCTTTCTTTAATAGATTATACCACAATTTATATAAATTTCAAATAATTATTTATATATTTTAAATAAAGTATGTATTTTAATAGTAAATTATGATATTATTTAATAGGTGATTATATATGAAAAATAAAAATTTAATAAAGAATATTATAAAACTATTTATATGCTTTTTCTTATTCTTTTATAGAATAATATTTATTTTACCTATTATTAAAATACTAAATATTAATACTAAAAAAATGAGTACTCAAACAGAAATAATATTATCTCTTATTGGTAATATAATATTTAGTATAGTTATATTTTTAATGTATAGAAAAGAAATTATAAATGAATGGAAAATATTTAAGAAAAATTTTTCTGATAATATAGATACTAGTATAAAATATTGGTTAATAGGATTAGTTTTTATGGTATTATCAAATTTTATATTAAACTTTATTTTAAATGGAGGCCAAGCTCTTAATGAACAAGGTGTACAAAAAATGATAGATAAAGCTCCTTTAATTATGTTAATTACTGCAGGAATTATTGGCCCTATAAATGAAGAATTAGTATTTAGAAAAAGTTTTAAAAATGTCTTTAAAAATAAATGGTTATTTATATTAATATCAGGTATTATATTTGGATATTTACATGTAGATAGCGCTACTAATTTAATACAATTTTTATATATAATTCCATATTCATCATTAGGTATTGCTTTTGCTACTACATATTATAAAACAGATACAGTATTCTCATCTATTTTTGCACATATGTTACATAATACTATTTTAACTTTATTATCAATGTCAATATAAAAGAAGTATTAAGAAATACCTCTTTTTATTTTTGTATCATAAATAACTAAGAAAATAGATATTACAGCTTCTATCATAACTGATATAAAATATACTTGCCAAAACATATCAGTAACTATCATATTTAATGTAAATAACATATAAATTATATGATTAATAATCATAGAAAAGATATAACTAAAATATACTAATATCCCCTCTTTTTTTATTTCCATATTAGAAATTATATAATAATATATTGCTGAATTTACAAATAAACTAACAAAATAACTAATAGCTTGAGAACCTATTTCTATAAAATCTAATCTCTTACCAATTAAATCTTCTATTAAAATTATAAACGCTATAATAATCAAGGTTGAAATAATAGTTGATTTTAAACTATATTTAAATCCTAACTTTTTAGTTATATAATTACTAGTAAATACAATACATGGTAATATAAATACAGCAAATGTTATATTACAACCAAATAAATTAAAAGTATAACTTTTTAAAGCAGTAGCTAAAATTGATATAGTTGCAAGTAGAAATGTAAATAGAAAAAATTCATTATCTATTTCTTTAGTAATATCTTTCTTTTTTCTTACAACTTTTTTCTTTTTTTTAGATTTATCTTTATTTTCCATAAAATAAACCTCCTATCTTATTTATATTTATAATACCATATTTTATAAAAAAGTAAAATAATTTTAAAATATATGGTACAATATAATTGGTGAAGAATATGTCAAGTCGTGAAGAAAAGAATAAAAAAAAGCAAGATGAATTAGAAAAGACTGCTAAAAGGGAAAAAAGAATTAAAATAATAAAATTAACTATAAAAATCTTCATAATTGTATTTATTATTTTATTAATATCACTATTTTATGCAGATTATTCATCTAAAAATATTATTGTTAAAGAAAAACGAATTAGAAATGAAAAAATTCCTACTAGTATGAATGGAATCAAGATTATTGCTTTTTCTGATTTAGATTATGGTTCTACAATTTTTAATAATGAAGTTAAAAAACTAGTAAAAATTATAAATAAAAGAAAACCTGATATAGTTATATTTACTGGTAATTTAATTAATAAAAATTATAAAATAAAAACTAAAGAACAAGAAGAATTAATAAAAGAATTACAACAAATAAATACAACTATGGGTAAATATGCTATTACAGGTAAAAATGATAAAGATAATTTTAATACTATTATGAATCAAAGTAGTTTTACAATTTTAAATAATGAATATGATCTTATCTATAATTCTGATAATAATCCTATTCTTATTGTTGGTCTTTCAAGTCTATTAAAAGAAAAAAGAGATATAGATAAAGCTTATTCATACTTTAATGAAGAAACTCATAACTCTAATATATATACAATTAGTATTATGAGTGAGACTGATGATTTGGATAGTATTTTATCAAAATATCATAGTGATTTAGTATTAGGTGGAAATTCTCTAAATGGTGAAATGAGACTACCACTAATTGGAGGTATTATTAAAGAGGATGGTTCAAAAAAATATATAGATGAATACTACAAACTAAATGATACAGAAATCTATATCTCCAGTGGGATAGCATCTCCAAATACAGGATTTAGATTATTTAATAGACCAAGTGTTAATTTATTTAGAATAACTAATAAAATGGAGAAATAATTATGAAAAAAAGAAAAAATATAAAAAACATAGAACATATAATAAGAAATATATTAATAATCTTAACAATCATAAGTTTAACTATAACAACATTAAATTTTACTTATTTGATATACCAAGATAAAAATATTGAAATAATAAATAATTTTTTAATTACTTATATAAATGGTCCCCTATTTATAATAGATAATATTTTAGTATTTATATTTTCTATTTTATATATTATCTTTGCTTTAAAATCAAAAAACGAAAGAGTATTAAAAATCTTCTTTAGTCTATTTGCAATATTTACAACTATTACTTCACTAACTCTTACAATAAATGTTATTGCTAATATATTTAATATATTTTAAAGAAATAGTAAACTTACTATTTTTTTGATACATAAATATTAACACTACCTATTTTTTTATCTTTAAGATAAATATCAATTCTACCTACTATATCATTATTTTTATAATTTTTTAATTTAGTTATTTTTACAACAGTTTTTACTAAATCTTTTTCATCTTCACTTAATAAATATGAAAAATCTTTTTTTAAATATAACTTATCTTTAAAAAACTCTTTATTTATACTAAAATTATTTTTATCAATTATTTTATATTTATCATACTTACTATAAATATATTCATATAAATTTTTATGTGTTTCATATTCATTAGGATCATCTAATGTAACTATTGTTAATTTTAAATTATTTTTTTTAGCTGTAGTAACTAAAGTTTTACCTGCACTCGGAGTATAACCATTTTTACCTCCTGTACAATATTCATAACTATTTAATAATTTATTTCTATTAATCCATAAATAACTTTTATTTTTAGTTTGTACTTCATATCTTTTAGTATTAGTTATTTTTCTATAAGTATCAAAATTATTATAAGCATACCTTGATAATAATGCCATATCATAAGCAGTTGAATAATTTTTAGTTTTTTCATCTAAACCATGACTATTAGCAAAAATTGTATTTTTCATACCTATTTCATGAGCTTTTTTATTCATTAATTTTACAAATGATTCCTCATCTTTTGATATATTATTTGCAATTACTACTGCAGCATCATTGCCACTTCTAAGTAGTAACCCATATAATAAATCATTTAATGACATTGCCTCATTATATTCTAAATATATACTAGTACCATACATTTCTAATATTTCATCTTTTGCTTTATAAACATCTGTAAGTTTACCATTTGATAATGCTACTACTGCTGTCATTATCTTAGTAGTAGATGCAATTAATCTCTTATCATTA
Source organism: uncultured Bacilli bacterium (assembly GCA_947632545.1). Classification (GTDB taxonomy): domain Bacteria; phylum Bacillota_I; class Bacilli_A; order RF39; family UBA660; genus UMGS995. Next base: position 41,637 of record CANRPP010000004.1, read on the forward strand.
ACATTATTTTTATAAAGTATTCTTCCACTATCAATATCCATAACTATACTTGATTTAGAAGTATCCATTTTAGCAAATACAGATATTGGCATAAAAAAAATTATTAATAAAAAAATCATATATTTCCTCAAGTTTATCACCTAAGAAATTATATGACTATATTTTTTATTTTATTTAATTTTATTAATTAATCTTTCTACATTAGAGTATATTTCCCTAAAACATAAATCAAAATCTCTAGTATACCAAGGATCATCTATTTCTTTATCTGATAATAAATATGTTTTATCACTATTAGGTAAGATACGTTCTAAATCATACAAATTTTCATTATCCATACAAAATATATAATCAAAATCATAATAATCTTTATAACTAATTTGTCTAGCTCTATGTTTTTTATAAGGAATATTATTTTTATCTAAAACCTCTTTTACAGGTTTATATATATCATTACCAAGTGCCTCTGTAGTAGTAGCTTTAGATTCTATATAAAATTTATTTTCTTTATCTAAATATTTCATTATATAATCAGCCATAACTGACCTACATATATTACCATGACATACAAATAATATTTTTTTCATATAAACCTCACATATATTTTTTTATTAAAATAGATTTTTTACCATTTGATTTAATATAATCTATTCCAATATATTTAAATTTACCTATACCTCTAATAGAAAATATATCATTATCTTTTAAGATATAATTACTATTAGTACATAAATTATAATTAACAATAACTTTTTTATTTTTTATCATTAAATTACTATTACTTCTACTAGTAGGTATAAGTCTAGATATAATATTATCAATTCTTAAAGATGATACATTTAAATTTATATCTAAATAGTTTAATTTATAATCATTAACTATATCTAAATCCATCTCTAATAATTTAACTTTTTTATTACCAATTGTTATAAAATTATTTATCATATAATCTTTTATAGTATTTAAAACAACTATATAATATTTATCATTATTAATTATAATATCTCCAAATGAATCTTCACATATATTATGACTAAATAATGCTCCTAATATTTCTCTATGAGTTAGATTACTATTAGTTTTTATCTCATATAATGTAATATTTAATTTATTTGTATAAACAATTAATTTTTCTGCATCATCAAATAATTTAAATACTTTATAATTATTAATATATTTTTTTATATGATTTATTACAAATCTAGTATCAACAGGATTTAAAAAGTTAGAGTTATCTCCTCTAATAACCTTTTCCACTTGGTTATTTAAACTAAATTTATCCATAGTATCACCAATACATATATAACATAGATATATTAATTAATCAATTTACTTTATAGACTTTTTTATTTAAATCAAGACCATTTAATTGTAATTTAATAATTACATCAGTTATTTCTTTATCAGATAAAATATTTTTTAAATTATTTCTATTTAATATCCATAAATCATTTACTATATTTATATTATTTTCTATTAATTTATTTTCTATACTTTTAGATAAATGTAATACATTAATTGAATTATTTAATAAATCTTTCATATAATCACCTACTACATAATAAAAAATAACTACCAACTGGACTTACGCCAATTAATAGCTACTCGTTGTAAGTATATTATATCAATTATTTATTTTTAATGTAAGAATTTTTATAGAAAAAGGACTAATTAATATAGTCCATGTAATTTTTGTCTATCTGTATCTGATATATCTTGTAGTTTCCATTCACCATCTTCTTTAGTAAGATTAAATGTAATAGTATAGGTAGTTTTATCAGTAACATTTTTTAACTCACTTATTTTATATTCAACATAGTCTTTTAACTCTTCTGCTTTATCTTTAACATCTTCTGCGGCATCTTCTACTGCATTATCATCTTTATCATCTTCTTTATCTGCTTCTTCTTTTGCTTTATCTTCTTCTTGTTTAAATTCATCTTTATGTTGGTCATAATATTCTTTTGATTTATTTATAGAAGTAGCATAATCAAAAACTTCAATTTCAACATCAACAGTAGCAGTATCTCCATCTATTTTTTCATCTTTGATTTTATAAGATAAATTTTGATATTGTTTTTCCATTAAAGCACGATAATCTTTTTTCTGGTCATCATTCATTTCTGTATCATTATCCATAACTACATCTAATTGAGTTAAAACATCATCATCTAATTTTTGATATTTACTTAAAAAATCCTCTACTTTTTTACTTGGTGTATTTGCAGTATTACTACATCCTACCATTAATAATAAGCCTAGACAAATTACTAATAATTTTTTCATAATTATTCCTCCCATTTATATAATGGAAGAATTTTAAAAATTTATACCTAAATTATTCAACAGTAACAGATTTTGCTAGATTCTTTGGTTTATCTACATCACAACCTCTATTAACAGCAGTATGATATGCGATTAATTGAAGAATTGGAACTACTAATAAAGATATTACAAATTGACTAACATCATCTACACATATTTCTAAATTTCTATTTTGTTTTAGAGATTTTCTTGAAATAATAACTGTTTTAGCACCACGAGACTCTACTTCAATTATATTAGAAATAGATTTTTCACAAAGTTCTTCATCAGTTAAAATACAAAATACAAATATTTTATCATCAATTAAAGAAATAGTTCCATGTTTTAATTCACCTGATGGATATGCTTCACTATGAATATAAGAAACTTCTTTTAATTTTAAGCTTCCTTCTAAACACATTGCATAATCATATCGTCTACCAATAAAAAATATATTTTCACTATCTTTTATTTTTTTAGCTATTTTTTTATATTCATTTTCTCTATCAATAACATTTTTAACTAATTTAGGAATATTTCTAAATTCAGCTATATAATTATCTATATTATCAATTAATTTTTTACTATAAGCTAGTTTTAAGGCAAGTAATGATATAATTGCAACTTGAAGTAAATAAGCTTTAGTAGTAGCAACTGCAATTTCTTCTCCTGCTTCAATAAATACAACTTTATCTGCTAATCTTGCGATAGTTGATGTTTTTACATTAACAATTGCTAAAGTATCTTGGCCTTGTTCTTTTGCTTTTTTTAAAGCTGCAATTGTATCTGCCGTTTCTCCAGATTGTGAGATTAAGATTACTAAAGTTTTATTATTATAAATATTATTTTTATATCTATATTCACTAGCTACTTCACATATTGCTTTAGTATTTGCTTTTTCTTCAAATAAAGTTTTACCAATCATTCCAGCATACATTGCAGAACCACATGCAACTATATGAATCTCATCATATCCTTTTAAATCTGGAATAGATGAAAAATCTTCTAAATAAGGTTTTAAAGTTTTTTCTAAAACCATAGGTTCTTCATTAATTTCTTTTAACATATAATGAGGATAACCATTTTTACTTTTACTATTTACATCTATATCTATAGTATCTACTTTTTTATCTACTTTATTACCATTTGAATAATAATTAATTTTATCTTTAGATATTTCAGCTATATCATTATCTTCTAAAAAAACAAATTTATTAGTAAACATATTAATTGCACATATATCACTAGCAAAAAAATTTTCATCTTTACCAATACCAATAACTAATGGAGAATCTTTTTTTATAACATATAATTTATCTGGAATATTTTTTATCATAATACCTAATGCATATGAACCTTTAATAATACCAATTACTTTAGAAAGTGTTTTTATAATATCATTATCTAAATATTTATTAATTAATGCAGCTACTACTTCAGTATCAGTTTCACTATTAAATTTAATTCCTTCATTAATTAAACTAGCTTTTAACTCTTTAGCATTTTCTATAATTCCATTATGAACTATAACTACATTACCACTACTATGAGGATGTGCATTAACTAAATTAGCCTCTCCATGAGTTGCCCATCTAGTATGAGCTAAACCAATATTATATTTATCTAAATTTATATTTTTTAATTTTTCTTCTAAATTTTTTATTTTTCCTACACTTTTGATAATTTCTATATTGTTATTATCAGTTAAAGCAATACCAGAAGAATCATAACCTCTATATTCAAGATTTTTAAGTCCCAAAATTAATACATCTTCTGCCTTATTTTTTCCTATATAACCAACAATTCCACACATAATTTTACCTCCTATTTAAGTATATACAAAAAAAGAATAATTAATCTTTCTTTTCTTTATCAAAAAAATTATTTAATAACATTGAACACATAATAAATAAAAAAGCTATAGATAATACCAAAAAATTATTTTTTAAATATTTTATATTTATTGTATACAATGTATTATTAAAAGAATATATATTATAGTATAAAAAACTAGTATACATAGTAATAATTATAATAGAAATATTATTTAAAATAGATTTTTTAACTTTTTCTTTATTTTTAATAAATATAAATAATTCAATTATAAGAGTAATTAATACTACTAGTAAAAATAATATACCTTGCCAACTAGATTGATATATAAAAGGTAACATTTCAATAACTAAAAAGCTTAAAAGTACAAATGATATTATACTAATATAAAATATTATTTTTTTAATCATTATCCATCAAGTCTTTCATATGGTAATTGATTTGGTTTTTGTTCATCTATTTCATCACTAAATATTTCATCAAAATGTGGTAATTCTTTTTTTATAACATCTGGATATACATTTTTAGTACTTTCTATAGCTTTTCTAAAATCCAAGATATTTACTTTATCTCTATTATCAAATAAAGCATTAGAAAAAGCTTCTTGAACAATAGTTAGAGAAACATCTGGATATCTTGAACCTATTTCATATATTCTTTTATATTCACTAGTTATATCTGTAATAAATTCCATTATTCTTTGTTGAACAAAAGGAGAATACATCATTTTTATACCTGTTCTTTTTTCTATTTTAGGTAAGGTTCCTACTAATATAGATATATTTTCATCTCTTGTAGGCTCTTCTACTAAAACTCTTTGAAAACGTCTAACAAAAGCTTTATCTTTTAATATATATCTTTCATACTCTTCAGTAGTAGTAGCACCAATTACTTTTATATCACCTCTATCTAGAGCAGGTTTAAACATATTAGCAAAATCAAGTGCTTCACCTTTACTACCCATTAAAGTATGAATTTCATCAATAAATAATATTAAATTATTATACTTTTTTAATTCATCTATTAAAGTATTTACTTTAGCTTCTCCTGTTACAGGATCAACTCCAAGTAGTGCAGAAGTATTTATTTTTATAACATTATATTTTGATAAAGCATCTGGTACCAATCCTTTTTGAATACGATATGCAAGTCCTTCAACGATAGCAGTTTTACCAACGCCAGGTTTACCAGTTAATACAACTGATTTATCTGGAGTAAGTAATACTAATATAATTTCTTTTATTTGTTCATCTCTACCTATAGCAGGATTAGTTATATAATTTCTATCATTAAAATTTTCACCATAATTAGATAAAATACTAATTCTTTTTTCTTGTAAATTAAATTCACTATTATCACTTCTAGTAGCATTACCTATATCATTGTTCATTCTACTAATTCTAGTTATTTCTCTATTATTAATATTATTAACACCAGGCATTTCACTCTTATTCATATTATCACTTTCCCTTATAAGATATTATATCATAATTAATATTATATTTAATAACGTAATTAATTCCTTTACATAATTATTCATCATAAAATTCTAAAAATGAATGTTTTTCTCTATTTTTACTATATCCTAATATACAATCTAGGTTAATATTATCTAAACTTTTAAAAATATTATAATCTACTCTATCATTTATCTTTCTTAAATTATTTATTAATTCTTTTACTTCTTCTCTTTTACTACTTTCTTTATTAGTAGAAATATTTTCTGTAAAGCGACACGCACAATTTATAAAATTTAAATTATTATAATTTTTCCACGATATAATATCACTTTCTTTAACTAAATAAAGAGGTCTAATAAGTTCTAAACCTATAAAGTTATCACTATGAAGTTTAGGCATCATTGTTTTTAATTCTGCTCCATATAACATTGAAAGTAGAGTTGTTTCTATAACATCATCAAAGTGATGACCTAAAGCAATTTTATTACAGCCTAATTCTTTGGCTCTACTATATAGAAATCCCCTTCTCATTCTAGCACATAAATAACATGGACTTTTATCTATATCACTAACTATTTTAAAAATATCACTTTCAAATATTTCTAAATTTATATTAAGTAACTTTGCATTAGATTCTATTAACTCTCTATTTTCCTTACTATATCCTGGATCCATCATAACATAATGTACTTCAAAATGAAATTTACCATGTTTTTCTAACTCTTCTATACATTTAGCTAATAAAAATGAATCTTTTCCACCACTAATACAAACCATAATTTTATCATTTTCTTTTATAAGTTCATATTCTACTACAGCTTTAACAAATTTAGCCCATATATCTTTACGATATTTTTTTATAATACTTCTTTCTATTTCTTGATATTTTTCCATATATAACTCCTATAAATATCATCTTAAATAAAATATTTTATTACTTTGATGCCTCATATATTTCATTAATAGATTCATATAATTTCTTATCAAATATATCTTCACTATCATTAACACTTAATCCCTCTAATAGCGCTCTTGAAAAACTAGCAATCATCCCTTTATTTTTAGATAACTTATTACAAGCCTCACTTCTTTTATATCCACCTGATAAAGCAACAACTCTAATTACTTTAGGATTATTAAGATATGAACTATAAAAATTATCAATACTAGGTATTGTAAACTTAAACATAACTTTAATATCATCATCTAAGTTTTCTAATTCTATATCAATTTTTTCTTTTAATATTCTTTCACATTCTTCTTTATCTTTAGCATCAATACTAACTTCAGGTTCTATTATTGGAATTAAACCTTTTCTATATATTATTTTTGCATAATAAAATTGTTGTTTTACTACTTTTTCAATACCTATTTCATTAGCTTCTTTTATAACAGATCTCATTTTAGTACCAAATATATTTCTCTCTAGTGCATTATCTAATATTTCAATTAAATTAGGAATATCTTTCATTAATTGAACACCATTTTCTATATCTAGTAGGCCTCTATCAACTTTAAGAAATGATGGTATAGATTTATTTTTCCATAAATAATCACTTGTATATAAATTATCTATTTTTCTATTAATAGTTTCTAAAAATAAAATTACACCAATAATATGTTTATTAGTAAAACTACTACTTTTTATAATTCTTTTTCTCATATTATGAATTAAATCAAACATTTCTTCTTCATTTTTATATTTATCTTCATTAATTCCATATAAGCTTAAAGTTTTTTTACTACTACCACCACTTTGATCTAAAGCTGCGATAAATCCATTATTATTTTTTACTATATTTAACATTTCTTCATTCATATAAAACACCCTACTAATAGTATAACTTATTTTTAATATTCTATATAAAATAATAAAAATATTATACAAAATTTTACAAAAAAATAATAAACTATTTTTGTTTATTATTCTTATTTTTTATTTTTATGGGATTAACATGAATTACAGTTAAATATATTTCATCTAGTTTTTTATCAATTTCTTTTTCAAGATTATCTGCAATTTCATGACTTTCAAAAGTAGATAAATTTCCATCTACAAATATAGTAAAAGATATTTGATATTTATATCCTATAGGAGTAGCATTAAAATGATTTACTTTTTTTATTTCACTATGTTTATTTATAATATCATACACTATACTTTTAGTATCATTTGAAATAGATTTATCCATTAATACATCATAACTTTCTATATATATTTTAATACCAGTAATAATTATCCATACTGATATAAAAATACCAACAATATAATCAAAGAAATAGATATTATAAATAGCTAAAATACATGATACTAAGTTAAAAAAAGTAATTATACAATCATTTCTATGATCTTTAGAATTTGCTTCTATTAATAAATTATTATATTTTTTAGAAATCTTATTAGTATAAATATATAGTAAAAACTTTACTACAATAGTTACAATACATACAATAATTAACCAAATAGAAAAATCAAATTTTGAATTATGAATAAATGATTCAATAGAATCAAATAATACTTTAGCACCCATTATAATCATAGCAATACTAATTAACATTGAATAAATATATTCTGCTTTACCATGACCTAGATTATGATCATCATCACTTGGCTTACTAGCTATCTTATTACCAATAAAAGTCATAATAGATGAAAATATATCACTAGCACTGTTAAAACTATCAGCAATCATAGCTTGACTATTAGTAATAAAACCTATAATAGCTTTAATAATAAGTAAAAATATATTACCAATAATACCTAATATACTAGCAAGTTTAGCTTTTTTAAATCTTTCCATAAGTCCACCTCAATTAATTATACATATTAGATTATATCTTATATTATGATAAAAATATACTATTACTTGATAAATTTAAAAAATATTATAAACTACTCAAGTAAAAAGACTATCAGTATTGATAATCTTAATCATATAAATTATTATTTAACTTTTAACTATTGAATTTGATATATCATTTACATATTTATAAAACATATCAGAATAATCATCACTATTATAGTTACTAGTAAAAGTGATTATTAAATTTTGATCTGGCACAACAAATAAAAATTGTCCACCAAAACCTTGAGCATAATAACAATGATAATTATTATTTCCCACATCTCTTATCCACCACTGATAACCATAATCTGCAAGGCTTCCTCTTTCTACCTGTACTTTTGTTGATTCTTTAATCCAAGTGGAACTTATTAACTCCTCTTTATCCCATTTTCCATTATTAAGATATAATAATCCAAATTTTGCAAAATCATACTCTGTTAAAGTATAGCCATTACCTCCATCAGTTACTCCTTCAGGAGATGTTTCACATTTTATACTATCAATATCCATTTTATCAAATAAATTTTCTTTACCAAATTCAAATAAATTTTTATTAAGTACTTTTTCAAGTAAAGCTGATAAAACATGAGTATTTCCAGTAGAATATCTAAATCTTGTTCCTGGAGTATTTTGCATAGGACTATTAAACATATATGAAGTCCAGTTACTAGACTTTCTCCAATCCTCCCAAATAGATGTATCAGTTGAGATAAATCCAGATGTATGTGTTAAAAGATGTTTTATAGTAATTTGTTTTTGTAAGTCATTATTTCCATGTTTTATTTCATCAAAATAATTAGAAATCAAAACATCTACATTATCAATATAACCTTTATCAATAGCTATTCCCATTAAAGCTCCTGTAATACTTTTAGAACATGAGTGAATAGGAAACTCACTATTTTCATTATATCCATCTTTAAAATACTCATTTACAATAACCCCATCTTTAATAATAAGACTAGAAGTTATTTCTTTAGTTTTTATAGACTCATTAAATGAATTTATAATATCTTTATTCATGTTATGATTTTCTAAACTATCTTTCTTCCAAATAAATTTTTTTGCCTCTTTAATATCTTGTTCTTTTGGTTTTTCATAGCTTTTTGTAGTACTCTTATTTCTTAATAAAAATAATAATGATATTAAAACTAAAATTACTATTATAATAAATATTATTATTTTTTTATTTTTCATAACTTACCCTCACCTATAAAGTTGTTATTAGTATTAATTCTTTAATTACATAATTTATTATATTCTTATGAAATACAGACTTTAATCAAACATTTTTTATTTCTTATTTTAAGAAGCTGATATTTTGTCATATCTATTTTGAAACTAAAAAATTCATTACTAAGTCAATTAGTATATCTTTTTCTTTAGGATTAGACTCTGCGATAAGTAGTGTAATTGCAACAAGTGTATTGTTATCAATAACTTGTCCTTTTTCATTATATAAAATATTATAAAATTCTAGGAAATATATAAATAATGTTGCAGCAATTCTTTTATTACCATCAATAAAAGTATGATTTTAGTTATTAAATATAAAAAATTAGCTGCTTTTTCCTCTATAGTCATGTATAAATCTTTCCCATCAAAAGATTGATATATTGTACCTATAATTTCTTTTAATCCCTCATCTCTTTCAAGGGCGAATAAATCACTATTACTATTAAATTTTAATTATCTAATTATATACATACAATCTTCATAAGTTATTTTCTTATCATTTTTTGTCCCACTGGGTTTTGATATTCTTTTATAATCATAATCATCAAGTAAATTTAAAGCATTTGAATAGTTATTTATTACTTTAATTATTTCTTGAGTCTCTTTTCCTTTTAATTCAGTATCTATTCTCCCTGCAATATCTATTAATTTGATTGTTTTTTCAAGATATTCTAATCTCTTTTGATTAACAGCATAACCTTTAATCATATAATCTTTTAATACTTTAGATGCCCACTTTCTAAAAATAACACCATTTTTAGATTTTACACGATAACCAATACTTATAATCATATCAAGATTATAGTAATCTAATTCTCTAGTTTGAGTTTTATCTGATAATGCTCCATGTTGAGTGGTATGTGCAAATTTTGCACATACCTCATTTTTATCCAATTCATTATCTTTAAAAACGTTATTTATATGTCTTGCTATAACTGTTCTATCTCTATCAAATAATCTAGCCATTTGTTCTAATGAAAGCCATACTGTTTCATCTTTCATATTGACTTCTAACTTAACACTTTGATTTTCAAATAATATAATTTCATTCTTCATTACTTATCACTCACTTTAATTTAATTTTTATTGATATTATTTTAATTTAAAATTTATTTTTATTTTTTCATAATTTCACTAGTCATTTTATTAATATATTTGTTAATCATTATATAATCTTTAATTGGAATTTTTATTCTTTCAAATAATCTCTTTAATACTTGTACTAGATTTATCTCTTTACTTTTATATTCTTTTATTTTATGTTGCATATCTCTTTTAAAAGCTCTTTTATATGAATGAACTAAACTAGTTCTTTTTATGATGATTTTACCTTTTAAAGTAGTGGTATTCATGTACATATAAATATGTCTTCCTTCAAATATTTTCGAAGGAGATAATTTTTTATATAAATACTCATATATTAAATCAGCATAATCATAATACATATCTTTATTTTTTATTTCTGGATGTTCATTTATAAAAGAATCTAACAATTGTTTTATATTATCTGGTCTATTTTTTAAACTAGCACCAAACATCCAGTCTAAACTTATTAAATCCATTTTTTTGTCTTTTTTTATTTGGCGAGCTAATGTAGTTTTTCCTGATCCCATCATTCCAGTAATATTAATGATATCATCATTTGTTAATTGGATTTCTAAATCAGATTTATCCTTAAATATACCTACATATTCTGTTCTTGACATACTATTCACCTAATTTTTATTATAACATAAAATAAATTTTAAATTATATTATTTATCTTATTATAATAAAGTGTTTTAATTTTTATAAATTTACTAAAGTTTATTAAAATAACTATATTTTTTGCATTTAGTATCTGGATTTGGTATCTAGATAATAAAAATTTTAGTAGTTGAAAAGGTAGTTGGAATTTGTTTTCAACTACCTTTTCTTAATTTTATTTAATTTCTGTTTTCATTAAAACTAATCTTTTTTCTAATTTTGATGATATATCTTGAACTATAACCTCGTTAAATGGATTTGGTAAATGATATTTTTCAATAAGTTGATTAAAAGGATAATATGATGCCACTTGTGCAATATCTTTAAAAGGTTTTAAATCATTAGAACAAGAAGTCCATAAGGCAATTGCACCAAAATAAGAAAGTGCATAATCAATATAGTAAAATGGATCCAAATAAATATGAGATTGTCTGTAAAAATATCCACCTGCATCCAAATTAATATGACCTGCATTAGATTTTTCAAGATTATATTTTTTTACTAACTCTAGCCATATTTTTCTAATGTCATCTACTTTTAAATTTTCTTTAGAATAAATTTTTTCTTGAAATTCATCAACTAAACATATATAAGGCATCATACTAATAAGATTATATAATTTAGAAACAGAAAATTTTTTATAATCATCAGCATTAAATAGATTTCTTAAATGCTCGATTGATATTAATTCCATAGCGTAAGAAAACATTTCAGCTATTTCCATAGTAGGATATTTAAGTAATGATGAAACAATATATTTTTTATCTAAAACACTTGAACAATATTTTTGAAAGGCATGCCCAACTTCATGAGTTATAGTAGATATATCTAAATAATTATCCTTAAAATTACCTGTTATCACTGGTAAGCCTGTTTCTACTAAATAATTGGTAATAGCAAAATTAACTTTATCATCACGATGAACTAAATCTATATAACCATGATTTAATATATTTTTATAAAAATTTCCTAATTCAGTATCAATACTATTAAACGTATTTGATATTTTACTTAATAATTCTTCACCTTTAAATAATAAATTGGGCATTTTAGAAAAATAAATAGTATCATAATATTTTAATTCATTAATTCCAAGTTCTTGCTTTTGCCAATTTGTTATTTTATGACATAGTGGAATAATATATTTAATTATATTAGATCGAAATTGATCTATATCTTTATAATCATAACCAAATCTTCGATGTTTATATAAACTATAAGCTACATAATTTTTAAATCCTAATCTTTTTGCTTGTTCATTTCTAACATTAACTAGTTCATAAAGTATATGATCATAATCTTTTTGTTTAGAGTAATAATAATCATTAATAGCATCATGAGCTTTTTTTCTTATATTTCGATCTTTATTCGAAAAATAACCAGCTATCTTTCCAATAGTTTGTTCTTCACCATCATACATTATTTTACTTCTATTTAGTTCCCTATAACAGGTTTTTAATTGATTTTCTTTTTGTTGTAATTCTATTATATCTTCTGATGTAATTTTCATTTGAAATTCTATTGTATAAAAAAAGTTAGTTGGCATTACTTTGCTTAATTTTTCTTTATATTTTGATTCCATTATTATTTGATAAAATGGTACAAACAAAACGTCAAATTTAGGTTTATATTCATTCCAATAATCCATTTCTTTTTTAAAAAATTCATCATTTAAATTTCTCATATTCCTTATATCTGCATAATCATACATTTCTTCAATATGATTTTGAATAAAAATTAATTTTTTACAAATTTCTAAAAACTGAGGATAATTTGAACTTTCTTTCAACTGAACTATTAAAGCATTAATGTTATTACTAGTATCTTCAAAAGATATTCGATTATATTTTATTTTATTAAAATCAAGCATAATATCACCTACAAATATTATAACATAATATATTCAATTCTAATTTCTAGTTTATTAAAATCAATTTTAATCATATTTTTGCCTCCTATTTTTTTACTTTATTTCTTGTTTCATACAAATCTATTGCGCTTTTTAATCCGTTTTCCTTTGCTAAATTTAAATAATAGTCTGCAAGTTCATAATTAACATCTGTACCTCTACCATTGTAATAGAAATTAGCTCCTAAATCATATATGGCTGCAATATGTCCTTTATCAGCACATTCTTTTATAATTTCAAATGCTTTATTATAATCTTGTTCTATTTCTCTAAGTCCAAAATAATAATAAGCTCCTATTACAAATTATACCTAAAACTATTGAAATAATTAGGCATAAAACTATTATTATTAAATATTTCTTATTCATCTTCTCTAATCTTTTCCTACAAAAACATTATAAATTTTATTATAGCAATATCCTAATTTTGCATGGGTAGAGTCTTTGACTAAAATACCAAGTTCTTCTAATTTATCAATTAATGTAGACACAGTATTTCTTGAAACCCCAGATTCTTCTTCAATTTCTTTTTTGGTAAATACAATTTGATGAATGATTGCAGGCATTATTCTATAAATTGCATTGCTGCTTAATTTTTCTATTAATTGCATATCTTCTTCGTAAATTTTTTGAATTCTATTAATTTTTGCCTAAAAGAAAATAAAAAATGCACAATAAATCAATAATATTGTGCATTTTTCTCTTTTTTTGACATATTTTGCACAACATTTGTGCAATTTATTGCTTTCTTAATCATTTCATAGCATAAGTATAATTTTCAAATTTAATATAGATTACTTACATAAACTTTTTTAAAAATCAGCATTTTTAATCAAACTATTATAATTTATGGCAAACAAAAATAGAGCCTTTCGGCTCCTTCGGGGGCGGTTAGTATTCACGCACTTCTAAGTTTATTTAAATACTTTTACCTTTATTTTAAAACTTATAAAATTATTTAGGCAGCACAATTATGAATCAAAGTTTAAAATTTTGGTAGTTGAAAAGGTAGTTGAGATTGTTTCTTAACTACCTTTTGTGTTTAAATTTTATAATACATTTGATTTTTACTAGTTGGTTTATCGGGAATAGTAAGAGCCACTAGTCCTTCATTTA
>CANRPP010000005.1 GCA_947632545.1 uncultured Bacilli bacterium
TACAGTTTTGTAGAATTAAAATACCGTTTGTAGAAAAAGGGAAAGTTAAATAAAAAATTTACTCGCAAATAGTAAAATGAATTATAAAAAATATTGACTTGGGGGGGGGTAGTTATTGTATAATACTGATATGAAAGGAGGGAAAATAATGAAAAAATTTATGATGTTAGCGACAATATTAGTTGCAGGATTATTATTTATACCTAATATTTATGCAGAAAGTGAAATAGAAACCGCCGAAAATTTAAAAACAGCATTAAGTACTGCAGAAAATAATACGGTTACATTAAAAGCAAATACTACTATTACATTAAAGGCTAGTGATCTTCCAATAACAGTAAATAAGAATGTAACAATAGAAGGTAATGGTGCTACAATTAAAGTTGAAGATGAAAGTAGTGTTGATTTAAAAGGTGATAAATCAATAATTACCGTTGTAGATGGAGGAGATGTTACTATAAATAATCTAACTTTAGAAGGATCTCCAAAATATGGATTACAAGCTTATAATGGTGGAAAAATTACAATTGATAATGTAACAATTAAAAATTGTAAGTATGGAGCAATATTAGTAAATGGTGGAGATGTAACAGTTAAACATCTAGCTATGGCTAATAATGGTACTAATGGTGGAAATGGTATTGAAATAGGAAAAGGAGAAAATGTTACTCAAGAGCCAAAAGTTACTTTAGATGGAACTATTACTTCAGATAATCAAAATGGATATATTACTGTTGCTGAAAATGATCATCTTGATAAATTTACAGTAGAAAGCACAGATACATCAGAAGAAAAACTTCAAATAAAAGATGGTCAGGTAGTTATTACTAATAAAGATGGTAAAATTATAGCAGCATCTAATACCATAAAATCTGGTGTAACACCTCAAGGTGAAGAATATCAAGAACCAGTTACAATTACTGAACAACCAAAAGAAGAAGCAAATCCTAATACATCTGATATTAACTTATATTTATTATTAAGTATGATTGCAGCAAGTGGATTAGGAATAGGTTATACAGTAAAAAGAAGATTTAACTAATATATTAATTTAGTAATATTTTATATTTTGAGCTAATACTATCTATTAGCTCTTTTTTATTTAAATTTTATTATGCAACATAATGACTTTTTATTATAAATTTGGTAAAATATTAATATATTGTGTGGTGAGATATAATGTATTGTAAAAAATGTGGTGAAAAAGTAAAAGAAAATTATAAATTTTGTAAGAATTGTGGTACTCCTATATCAAATAACTTAAATAGCAATAACAATATAATAGAAAATTCTAATATTAAAGAAGAAGATTTAGTGAAAATTTATGTAGGAAATAACTATAATGAATTAAAGAAAACAAAATTTTCTATACCAACATTTTTTCTAGGCATATATTATTTTTTATATAGAAAGATGTGGCTATATGCATTAATTTCATTTATAATTGTAGTAATATCATTTACTATTACAATTATTTATGAGAATCCAATATATATCTTAATACAATTAATATATATTATTTTTATGGCATTTAAATTTAATGATTTATATATAAAGAAAGCAGAAAAAAGAGTAAATAAAATAAAACAAATTAATAATAATAAAACTAATAAAGAGCTTGCATTAATATGTAAAACTAAAGGTGGAGTAAGCATATTAGCGGTAATATTAACAATAGTAATTCTAATGATTATATCATTTATATCAATATTTATTATAGTATTTTGCTTTATATTTAATGAAATACCTGATAAAATAGATAAACATAATAATTATATTAATGATAATAGTAAATTAGAATATGTTGTTCCAGATATCTTTAAAGATAATAATTATCATTCTAAAGATTATGCTAATTATAGTTATTACAATAATAATGCATCATGTAATATTTTAATAAGTAATAGTATTATGTATGAAGATACTAATATTGATAATTATATAAAAAATGATGTTACAATAAAAATGGATGATACTGTTAGTGATATAAAAACTAGTAATATTAATAATTATGAATGGAAATATGTAGAAATTAAAAGTGAAAATAGTATTGAATATTATTATGCATCTATATTTGATAATAGAGTATATAAAGTAAAATATAAAATTAATAAAGATAATAATAATTTATGTACTAATGGATATAATACATTTATAAACTCTTTGAAGTTTAAAAAAGAAGATATAAAAAATGATAATATAATTTAAGAAGGTGAACAATGAAAACTATTACAGATTTAGAATTAGAAAATAAAAAAGTTTTAATTAGATGTGATTTTAATGTTCCAATAAAAAATGGAAAAATTATAGATGATACGAGAATAAAAGAGAGTTTAAAAACTATTAACTATTGTATAGAAAAAAATGCTAAAATAATATTATTATCTCATTTAGGTAGAGTTAAGACTGAATCTGATAAAAAAGATAAAACTTTAAAACCAATTGCCAAAAAATTAGAAAAGTTGTTAAATAAGGAAATAAAATTTATACCTGAAACAAGAGGAAAAAAATTAGAAGATGCAGTTGATTCATTAAAAAATGGTGAATTATTACTGATAGAAAATACTAGATTTGAAGATATAAATGGAAAAAAAGAAAGTAGTAATGATAAAGAATTAGGAAAGTATTGGGCATCACTTGGAGATATATTTATTAATGATGCTTTTGGTACAATACATAGAAAACATGCTTCTAATGTAGGTATTGCGTCAAATAAAGATAGTGCAGTAGGGTTTTTAGTAGAAAAGGAATTAAATGTATTATCTGAATTAAAATGTCCTACTAAACCATTTATTATAATATTAGGTGGAAGTAAAGTAAGTGATAAAATAGGTGTTATTAAGAATTTAGTGAAAAAAGCAGATCGTATATTAATAGGTGGAGGTATGGCTTTTACATTTTTGCAAAGTGAAGGATATAATATTGGTAGTTCTATATTGGATCAAGATAGCCTAGATTTTTGCAGAGATATTTTAAATAAGTATCCAGAAAAAATTTTATTACCAGTAGATGTAAATGTAACTACTGAATTTAGTAATAGTACAAAAAATGAAGTTAAAGATATAACAGAAATTGCTGATAATGAAATGGGTCTTGATATAGGACCTAATACAATAACTTTATATGAAAATTATTTAAAAGATGCTAAAACAGTACTATGGAATGGACCTTTGGGAGTATATGAATTAAATAAGTATAAAAAATCAACAGATGAAATATTAAAATTTTTAGTTGATAACAATATTAAAACTATATTAGGTGGTGGTGATATAGTTGCAGCCGCCTCAAATGCTAAATTAAATGATAAAGTATATCATGCATCAACTGGAGGGGGAGCAACTTTAGAATATTTAGAAGGTAAAAAATTGCCAGGTGTAGAAGTAATAAAGTAGGTGATAAAATGAATTTAGTAGCAGTAACAAATTATGATAAGAGTTTATATGCTAAATTAAAAAGATTTGAACAATATAGTGGAAAAAAATTAACTTTTTTAAATAACAAATCAAATATAAATAAAACAAATAATTCTTCAGTAGAATTATGTGATTTGTTATATCAAGAAAAACAAGGTGAAATTAATAATATATGTTATATAAAAGGGACTAGTGATAATGGTCTATTTCAATTAGATATAATTAATTTGAACAATTCACAAGTGAAAACAAACCTTGATTTTATAGAATCTGTTACTGAATATGCATTTACTGTATTAAATGCTAAAACTACAACTATACTTTCTAACGATTATAATGAAAATGATTTAATGTCACTTGGGTATGAATCATTAGGTGAATATAATGGAGTATATACTTATGTAAAAGATAGACAAAAACAACCAGAAATGAGTGGAATATCAAGATGAAAATAATTAATAATATCAAGAAAAACGCAATTATAATATCAATAATAACAATTATTGTAATGTACTTTGTACTAAAAGATGATTTTAAAAATATAGTTAATACCTTACTAACAGTAGATATAAAATATATTTTAATATCTATTCTTATATTTTTTATATCACTTTTTTTTAAAGCTTACATTTCATATAAAACAGTTGATAATAAAGAAAAATATTCTCTATTAGAATCAATTAAACATAATGTAATAATTCAGTTTTTTAATGGGATTACACCATTTTCTACTGGTGGACAACCTATGGAAATATATATGCTTACAAAACATGATATAAATGCAAGTAAAGGTACAATGATAACTTTACAAAACTTTATATTCTATCAAATAGCTTTAGTATTATTTGGAATAGGTGCGGTTATATATAATGCAATATATGATATTTTTCCAAAAATTCCAATTTTAAGAAAATTAGTACTAATTGGATTTATAATAAATACACTTGTTGCAGTAGTAATAATTATAATTTCTATTTCAAAAAAGTTCACCACATCTTTTATTAAATTTATAATTAATATTTTATATAAATTAAGATTAATAAAGGATAAAACTAAAACTAAAGAAAATTGGAATAGAAGAATAAATGAATTTCATGAATGTGCTGAATATTTAAGAAAAAGGAAAAAATTAACTTTAGTAGGAATTTTATTTAATTTTCTTTCTCTAGCGGCACTTTATATAATTCCATTATTTATATTATATAGTATGGGTAACTTTACTAGCTTAAGTATAAAAACAACATTGATATCATCAGCTTATGTACTTTTAATAGGAGCATTCATACCAATACCAGGTGGAAGTGGTGGAATCGAATATGGATTTTTACAATTTTTTGGTAATTTTTTATCAAAAAGCGAAGTAGGAACGGCATTATTAATTTGGAGATTTATAACATACTATATGCCTATGATTATAGGTGCTATTGCTTTTAACTTTGATGAAAGGAAGTAACATTATGAGAATTGGTTTATTTACAGATACATATCCTCCACAAATAAATGGAGTATCAACAAGTGTACAAATGTTAAAGAATGCATTAGAAAAGAAAAACCATGAAGTATATGTAATAACTTCAAATAATAGTTCAATAAAATATGATTATGATGAAGATAAACATATCTTAAGAATTCCAGGTGTACCAACTGGTATATATGATTATAGATTAACAAAAATATATCCATTAAAAGTAATTAATTTAATAAAAGGTTGGAAATTAGATGTAATTCATTCTCACACAGAATTTGGTGTAGGCATATTTGCTAGAATTTTTGCAAAACAATTTAATATACCTTTAGTTCATACATATCACACTATGTATGAAGATTATACCCATTATATAACTCATGGTTATTTTGATAGAACAAGTAAAAAAATAGTTGAATATTTAACAAAATTTTATTGTGATAAAACAGCATCAGAATTAATTGTACCAACTAATAAAATATATAAATTATTTAAAGAAAAATATACATTTGAAAAAAATATACATATTGTACCAACAGGTATTGAAGTAGAAAGATTCTTTAAAGAAAATGTAGATATAGAAACTATTACTTATTTAAGAAAAAGATTAGGTTATACAAAAAAAGATATAGTTTTATTATTTGTAGGAAGAATTGCGCAAGAAAAAAATATAGAATTTTTATTAAATGCACATAAAAAATTAATAAGTATAAATAAAAATATAAAATTATTAATAGTAGGAGATGGCCCTGATAGACAAAAATATGAAAAATTATCAAAAAAGTTAAAAATAGAAAATAACGTAAAGTTTGTAGGAAAAATACCTTGGGATGAAACAGAATACTATTATAATATTGCGGATATTTTTGTAACTGCATCAACTACAGAAACTCAAGGTTTAACTATAATAGAAGCAATGGCGTCTAGTCTTACACCAGTATGTATAAATGATGAGGCTTTTATTAGTGCTGTTACTAATGATTTAAATGGTTATATATTCAATGATGAAAATGATTATTGTAATATAATATTGGATTTAGTAAAAAATAAAAATAAAAGAATCAAAGCAGGAATTCAAGCAAGAATACAAGCTGAACATCTTTCTTCATCACAATTTGCAAGTAATGTTTTATTAGTTTATGAACATGCACTATCAAGTAAGAATAAATATAGATATGGCTTTATTTCTAAAATAGTAGAAAAGATGAAAGGAGAGTAATATGTTAATAGTATTAAATAATAAATGTAATTTAGAAAAAAATGAATTTAAAACTTATGTAAAAAAACTATGCAAAATATCTACTATAAATGAAATAGTATTATGCCCTAGTTATATTTATATGGATAATATAAAACTTAAAAGAATATTTTTAGGTTCCCAAAATGTAAGTAAATATAGTGATGGATCATATACTGGTGAAATATCTGCAAAACAATTAAAAAGTGTAAATGTTGATTACTGCATAGTAGGTCACAGTGAAAGAAGAATAAATAATAATGAAACAAATGAAGATATTAATTTAAAAATAAAAGAATTATTAAAATATAATATTATACCAATACTTTGTATAGGTGAAACACAAGAGCAAAAGTCTCATAATAAAACTGAAGATATAATAAAACAAGAAATAGAAATGTGTTTGAAAGATATTAAACAAAAAGAAAAAATAATAATTGCTTATGAACCTATATGGTCTATTGGTACAGGAAATATTCCTCTAGCTGATGAAATAGAAAACGTAATGTATACTATAAAAAAATTACTTCCAAAAAATAGAATTATATATGGAGGTAGTGTATCTGAAGATAATATTGAAAATTTAAAAGCAATAAATTTAATAGATGGCTATATATTAGGAAATACTAGTTTATATCCAGAAAAAATAAAAAAACTTGTTGAGAAATTGAAATAATATTTCTTTTTCTTTTGTAATAAATATTTATTTAATCCATATAATTAAATGAAAATATAAATATGGGGTGAATAAATGAAAAAGATAATTCTTTCTATTTTAGTTGTTGCAGTTTTATTAGTAACAGGATGCGGAAAATACGGAGAAAATGATGTAATAAATGATTTAGAGAAAAAAATAAATAAGTTGTCAGGCTATAAATTAGATGGAGATTTAGAAATAGTCAATAATGATGAGGTATATAATTATAAAGTAGAAACATCGTATAAAAAAGATGATTTATATAAGGTTAGTTTAACTAATACTTCTAATAATTATGAGCAGGTTATTTTAAAAAATACAGATGGAGTTTATGTATTGACACCATCATTAAACAAAAGCTTTAAATTTCAAAGTGATTGGCCAAATAGCAATTCTCAAATATACCTTCTCCAATCAATAATTGATGATATAACAAATGATAAAGATAAAGAATTTAAAGAAACTAAAAATAGCTATATATTTACAACTGATGTAGATTATCCAAATAATAAAAAACTAGTAAAGCAAAAAATAGAGTTTGATAAAAAATTAAATTTAAAAAAAGTTACAGTATATAATGAAGAAAACGTACCACTTATGACATTTAAGGTAACTGATATAGATTATTCTCCTACATTTAAAAAGAATAATTTTAAAGTAAATGAAGTATTAAAAACAATCAGTACAGAAACTATGAAAGAAACAACATCTATAAATGATACAATATATCCACTAGCATTACCTGAGGGTACAAAATTAGTTAATGAAGAAAAAGTGGATAAAACAAATGGTAATAGAATTATAATGACATTTGATGGAGATAAACCTTTCTTACTTGTTGAGGAAACAGCCAATATAGAAGATGAAATGACTATTGTTCCAACATATGGAGAACCATATATGCTTATGGATACAGTAGGTGCAATGACTGATAATTCAATAACATGGACTAGTGGCGGGGTAGAATATTATATTGTTAGTGATGTAATGAATCAAGATGAATTATTGGAAATAGCTGAATCTATTGGTACAGTACCGACAATGAAATAAGGTGACTAAAATAAAAGATAAAAAAATAAAGAAATTACTATTAATTGTTATATTATTTAGTATATTGTTAATACGAAATGTTTTTGCTACTGCATCAGAATATCCATCTGAAATTAATTCTAGTGATGATTTGTGGAAAATAGAAGATATTACATCTAGCGATACTTTAATTGGAGAAAAGGGAACAATAACAACAGAAGGGAAAACAACAACGATTACTTATAGTGGAAAAAGTTTTAGATTGCTAGAAGGAACAGGTAAATGTGCTCTACCATCATCTGTTTCAGATCCAAATTGTAAAGGAGAAACAGGAGATAGACCGTATGGATACAGTTGGATTAGATTTAAAGTTGCACCATTAAATGATGATGGAAGTGAAAAAAATGATGGTATATTAAATATAAAACTTCCAAACTTAAGTGAAATAAGTACAACAACAAAAGATGAAAAAAGAAAACCAATATTTACTGACTATGTAGGAATAAGTAAAGATAAATTAAATGAAGCTTTAAAAGATAACAGAAATCTAGTATTCACGTATAACTTTGAATATAAAAGTGATACAACAAATGAAGAAGATAAAACTCATACATTAAAAATACAAGTAGATCCAGCAACAACTTTATTATATAAAGTAGGTAGTGTTGGAACTGATCCAAAAGATATAGAATATAATGGACCAGAAGAGAAGAAAAAACAAGATACATTACGAACATCGAAAATAGATAACTCTCCAAAAGCATTAGAAAAACAAAATAAAATAAGTATTAATTCTATAGTTATAATAATAGTAATAATATTTAGTGTAGGTATAATACTATATTTAATAAAAAAATTTAATAAAAATTTATAATGCAAAGTACATATATATTTGTACTTTTCTTGTTATAAATTATATAGTCTCCAAAATGTCATACCATGCAAAATAATTAATTTCATATGATAGTATGAAAAGTAGAAAAAGGATTGATTACTATGACTTTACCACAACTAAATGAAAATGATTATATAGAAAAAGATTGTGAATTTTGGAAAAACTATAGGAAAGAATTAACAAAACTAATTAATAAAGAAACTTCAAAAATAGAAAAAACAACAGAAAATATTTATAACTTGTCAAAAGAAATAGGAATAAAACCTACAGCAAGATATTTTAATATAGAACCATCACAAGTAAGATATTATATTAAGAAATATGAAAAAGACTTAGTATAATATATAAATAATAATCAAATACAAAATAATAGCAAAAAGTATAATTTTATGTTATAATTTATTTGGTGATATTATGGCAAAAAAAACAAATTCAAAGAATAAAAAAAAGAAAACTACCAATAATAAAAAAGTAGTAAATAATAAAAAAATAATTGAAAAAAATATAAGTAATAATAAAAATTCATTTGTAATAAAATGTATAGTAATAGTATTAGTAATTTTACTTTTAGTCTATTTATTAACTGTATATATAACAAAGAATTCTACAGATTCTGTTACTAAAGAAAAAAAGGAAAATACAACAATTCAATCTGATGAAATATTACTAGGAACAAGTTTTAAACAAACAGATAAAGAATATTTAGTATTATTTTATAATGTTGATACAGATATAAATAGTACTTATTATACATTAAAAAGTGATTATGAAGCTAAAGAAGATGCATTACCTATTTATTATGTAAATTTAGCAAGTAAATTAAATTCAGATTGTATTAGTACTGAAAGTAATGAAGACGCAACAAATGCTAGTGAATTAAAGATAAATGATACAACACTTATTAAATTTACTAATAATGAAATTAGTGAATATATAGTAGGCGGAGAAGCAATTTCTGAATATTTACAATAGTCATCAATAGATGACTTTATGCCTCAATAGCTCAGTTGGTTAGAGCACTTGACTGTTAATCAAGGGGTCCTAGGTTCAAGTCCTAGTTGGGGCGCCATTAAAAAAATAACATGTATATTTTGTATGAAGTTGTAAGATAAAAGTAGACACATAAAAAACATGTCTGCATTTTTTTGTTATAATAAATGTAAAAGGAGATGATAGTATGCCAAGTGGTAGACCACCAGGTGGAATAAATAGAAATTATACAATAAAAGAAAAAGAAAAAATAATTGAAGAAGCATTAGAAATAGGGATAGGACCAATAGCTAGAAAATATAAAATAAGTAAAGGAATGGTATGTAATTGGGTAAAAAAATATAAAGAAAATGGTAATAAAGTAATTGATAATAAATATAAAAGAGGAAACCCTCTTGCTAAATATAACAAAAAGAAAAATTTAACAGATTTAGAAAAACTTGAATATGAAAATATGAAATTAAGAATTGAGAATGAACGATTAAAAAAAGGATACCTAGTGAAAGGAGATGGTTCAGTTGTAATATTCAAAAAATAAAACAACAAGAATTTGAAATTGTAGAAATATTAAGTAAAGATTTTTCAGTTAAATCATTATGTGAAGTAATGAATATATCGAGAAGTGGATACTATAAATGGTTAAAAACTAAAGATATATTAAATAGATATGAAATAAATCGTAGAGATTTAGAACCATTAATAAAAGATATTCATAAAAGAAAGCCTAGTTATGGATATCATAGAATTAACTATTTAATAAGAAAAGAAACAGGATGGGTAGTAAGTGATAATTTAGTTCATAAAGTATGCAAAATATTAAAAATAAAAAGTAAAGCAAGACATTATTCCATTTATAAAAAGCCAGGAGAAGAATCAGTAAAGTATCCTAATATTATTAATAATAATTGGAAAACTTCTAGACCATTAGAAAAAATAACATCAGATACAACTATGATTTATTTTAAAGGAAAAAAATATGATTGGACATATTATGTAGATGCATTCGATGATTCAATCATTGGTTCTGATGTAAAGCCATTTTATTATGGAGTAAATATGGTTAATCACAAAGAGGCTTTAAAAGATATGTTAAATAACAAAATAAAAAGAGGATATAAAAGCCAAGACACAATTTTTCACTCAGATCAAGGCACAATATACTCCTCAATTGCATTTAACAATGCACATAAAGATTACAACATAATTAGATCAATGTCAAGAGCAGGAACACCAACAGATAATCCAATAATCGAATCAAAAAATGGTTGGTTAAAAAAAGAAATGTATATAGATTTTAATCAAAATGATTATGAAACAGTCGAAGATTATATAAATGACATTATACATGATCATAATTATTTAAGACCTAGTTATGCTTTAAATTATAAAACCCCGATTGAATATAGAATTCAATCAGGATTCAATTAAAGTTTTTTAACTGTCTACTTTTTGTTGACAAGTTCATATATTTTGTACATGTTTTTATTATTAATATTATTAAACTAATTCTAAAATTTAATTATATATGATATTATATTAATAGTAGGTGGTGATAGTATGCCTAAAAAAAGAAATACTAAAAAGAATATAATTGAAAAAGTAAAAGTAAGTAAATTAAATTTTAATTTATTTGAAGTCATAATTATAGTTATAATATCAATATCTTTAGGTACAATAATTGGTTCTTCTATTATATATAGTAATGATAAGATTGCTATCACAAAAATACCTAAAGAACTAGATGAATTTGTAAAAACTTATAATAATATTAATGAAAATTATTATAAGAAAATAAAAAAAGAAGATTTAGTAGATGCCGCAATAGAAGGAATGATAAATTCATTAGATGATCCATATTCTAATTATATGAGTGAAAGTGATACAGAAACATTTAATGAAACTATTGATGGAGAATATGTAGGTATAGGTGTTACTATTAGTATAGAAGAAGATTATGCGCAAATACTTGAAGTAGCAGATAATTCACCTGCTAAATCTGCAGGATTAAAAGTTAATGATAAGATTATCGAGATAGATAATAAAAAAATAAAAGGTAAATCTATAGAAGAAATATCAAATTTAGTAAAAGGTAAAAAAAATAGTAAGATTAAATTAAAGGTATTAAGAAATGATAAAGAATTAGAATTTACTTTAAAAAGAAAACCTGTAGAAATTTCATCTATAGAGTCAAAGGTTATAGAACAAAATGATAAGAAAATTGGTTATATATATATAGATGTTTTTGCAGCTAATACGTATAAACAATTCAAAAACAATTTAAATAAGTTAGAATCCAAAAATATTGATTCATTAATAATAGATGTTAGAAATAATCCTGGAGGTCATTTAAATCAAGTTACTAAAATACTTGAATTATTCCTAGATAAAAATAAAGTTTTATATCAAATAAAAGTAAAAAATAATACTACTAAAGTATATTCAACAACTAAAGATAAAAGAAATTATAATATTGCAGTGTTAATAAATTCATCTAGTGCATCAGCTGCAGAAATACTAGCTAGCGCTATAAAAGAATCATATCATGGAACTATAGTAGGTATAACTTCTCATGGAAAAGGAACCGTTCAAAAATCATATGAATTAAATAATGGAACAAGTCTAAAATATACAACGGAAGAGTGGTTAACTCCAAATGGAAATTCAATTAATAAAAAAGGTGTAATACCAGATGAAGAAGTAAAATTAGATGAAGATTATTATAATGAAGGAACTGATGAATTTGATAATCAACTGCAAAAAGCTATAGAAATAATAACAAAATAGAGGATAATCCTCTATTTTTTTAAATTACTATTTATTATTAATTGTTTACTACTATCAGTTGTACTACAAGTAGTTAATACTAATTGATTATTTGAAGTTTTATTAATTTCAATATCCCCATCTTTATCTTCTAAAAATTTATTATCTACTACATATGTATATTTATTATTTTTATATTGAAGTAATATTTCATCTCCTACTTTTAATTTATATAAATTATTAAAATATGATACCTCACTATTACCAGAATGTGCTGCTAGAAAAATAATACTATTTTCGTTATCAGGTAAAATTGATCCTTCAAGTAATTCTACATTTTTTGAAACATTATTATTTTTACTATTTATTTTATATATAGGTTTATTAATATTAAGTTTTTTTATAGATAAATTAGCTATAGGTAATTCTTTAGGTATAACACTATTATTAGAAATATTTTTTGTAATAGTATCAGCTGAAATATGAAATGTCATAATAATAAATAAACAAAATATAATACAACTAACTAAAAATATTTTTTTTAACAACAAGTCCACCTGCTATCAATAATATAACAGTAATAAATAATGGAGTATCTTTTTTAGTATTAGGCACTTTTATTTTATAATCATATAAATTTATTTCTTTTTTAGTACTATCTTTTACATCAATAGTAAAATCATCAGTATATTTATAACCATCTGTAGTATTTTTCTGTTTAAATGTATACTTTCCAAAAGGTAAGATAACTTTGGCATAACCATTATTATCAGTAGTAATTGTTTTAACTAGTTTATTCTTACTATCATATATTTCAAATGTAATATTAGCCTCATTATCACTATCAAAACCATCTCCATAAGCTTTATGAAGTACAATTTCTTTTTTAATAACTTCATTTTCTAATTCTAAAAAGACATCTTTATTATCATGAGTTATTTCAAACTCATAAATATTTTCATCAAGATTGTAACCAATACCAGCGGTAATTTCTTTTATATAATATTTACCATAATCTAAATTTTCTATACTAGCTTTCATATCTTCATCAATTATAAGTTTTTCTACTTCTTTCATATTGCTATCGTATATTTGATATACTGCTCCACTAAGGGAGGCATCACCACTAGGAGTAGTATCTTTTGTATCACTATCAATTTTAGTAACTTCTACTTTAGTTTTATCAACATTAACTTTTAATGAAATATTAACGTCATCAATATCTCCTATCATCATCATATTTTGACTATCTGCGGAATTATAATAAAATGGTACAGATGCATTTCTTTTCATACTTCTAACTAAATTAATAGTATGTTCTCCTTCTTCTAAGCCACTAATAATAAGTTTATTTCCTTCTATTTTAGCATGAGAATCTAGACTAGTATAATTAGATAATACATTATTAGTATCAGTTAAAGTTATAGTTTTTTCTTCTACCATATTAACATTTGCATTATTAATACTAGGAATAGTTAAATAATTATTAATCAAACTATTAATTTCATCCATTTCATTTGTATAAGCAGTTATTCTATTACCATTTAGACTATCAGTAAAATAAAAATCTGCAGTAGGTTCAGCTATTTGCCAAATCATAAATTGACTAATCGCATACCATTTAGGATCAGTATGATTATTATACGTATAACCAAAATAAGCAATCAAAGATATTCTCTTTATTTGTTCAGCATTAAGATTATCAGCAGTTAAACTTCTAGTATATGAGCCGCTTTCATTAAACATTGAAAAAGGTTCAATACAATAAGCAAATTTATTACTACCATCATTTAACATAAAGAATCTTGCTTTTTGCCAATACTTTGCTTTTCCTTTCTCTTTAGTCATCCAAATACCTTGGATATAATCACCTTCATAAAACTTATATGAAGAAGCACTAACATCGACTAAAGGAAATATGTTAATGCTTAAAATTGTCATTAAGAAAATTATAAATTTTTTCATATTCTTCCTCCTTCTTTTTCTTAATGACCTAGACTATAGCAGAACATTTAATTAATTACAAAAGACTAATTTATCTAAAGTAAGAATAATTAATTAATAAAAAATAAAAATCTATTATAGAATTTAATAAATTAAATAAAAAAATACCTCTAATAATTAAAGTTAGATATATTTGACAAAAAAAATTAATAAACTTATAATGAGTTTGTTGAGGTGATATAATGACCGATATAGAAATAGCGAGATCTGCAAATAAGTTAGATATTAAAGAAATTGCAAAAAAATTAAATATTTCAAGTGATAATTTAATATTATATGGAAATGATAAAGCAAAAATAAAAGCTACTAATAATGCTTTAAATGGAAAAATTATTTTAGTAACTGCAATTAACCCTACACCATATGGAGAAGGAAAGACTACAGTAAGTATTGGTTTAGGTGATGCCCTAAATAAATTAGGTAAGAATGTATGTATAACTTTAAGACAGCCATCAATGGGTCCTGTTTTTGGAATGAAAGGTGGGGCAACTGGTGGGGGATATTCACAAGTTGTACCAATGGAAGATATAAACTTACATTTTACAGGAGATATTCACGCTATTAGTGAAGCCAATAATTTATTAGCATCTGCTATAGATAATCATATTTATAATGGAAATAGTCTTGATATAAAAAAAGTAGTATTTAAAAGATGTTTAGATGTAAATGATAGAGCTTTAAGAAATATTGATTTAGGAAGTAGAAGAGATAGTTTTTGTATTACTGCTGCAAGCGAAGTAATGGCAATTTTATGTTTAGCAGAGGATTTAGCAGATTTAGAAAGAAGACTATCAAATATAGTTATCGGTTATAATAGTAAAAATGAATTTGTTTATGCTAAAGATTTAAATATAGAAAAAGCATTAACTGTTATTTTAAAAGATGCTTTTTATCCTAATTTAGTTCAAACTTTAGAAAATACTCCAGTCATAATTCATGGAGGACCTTTTGCCAATATTGCTCATGGATGCAATAGTATAAAAGCAACAAAACTTGCTAAAAGTTTATCTGACTATGTTATAACAGAAGCAGGATTTGGCGCTGACTTGGGTGCTGAAAAGTTTATAGATATAAAATGTAGAAATAAAGATATAAAACCAGACTGTATTGTTTTAGTTGCAACCATAAAAGCACTAAAATATAATGATATAACAAAAAATAATAATATAGAAAATGGTTTATCTAATTTAGAAGCACACATAAATAATTTAAAAAAGACTAATTCAAATATAATAGTTTGTCTAAATAAATATAGTGATGATAATATTTCTGATATAACATTAGTAGAAAATTTTTGTAGGAAAAGACAAATTTTATTTACACTATCAACTGCATATACAGATGGTGGAAGTGGTGCAATTGATTTAGCTAATAAAGTACTTGATATTCTAAAAAATGAAAATGACTTTAAATATTATTATGATATTAATGATTCAATAATTGATAAAATAGAAAAGTTATCTAAAAATGTTTATAACGCTAAAGACGTAGTTTATACAGAAGAAGTAAAACAAAAAATAGATTATTTAGAAAAAAATAATTTAACTAATCTTCCAATTTGTGTTGCTAAAACACAATATTCATTATCTGACGATAAAAATAAATTAGGTTATCCTAATAATCATACTATGCATATTAATGATATAAGATTATATAATGGAGCAGGCTTTATTACTGTATTTATGGGAGATATTATTGATATGCCAGGATTACCAAAAAAACCTAATTATGAAAAAATTGGTATTGATATAAACAATAATATATATGGAATAAATTAAAAAAGGAGTTAAACTCCCTTTTCTTTTTCGACTTTTGTATTTGTATTCAATGTTTTATTAGCTTTTGGTTCATATATTGTTATTGTATTTGTATAGAATTTACCATTATAACTAATTGAATATAAGTAAACTCCAGCTTTTGTAATATCGACATTACTAAGATCTAATTTTATTGCAGCTTTAACTTCATCTGATAATGCCTCTTGAATATATAGTGACACATCATTAGATAATGTACTATTTATTTCATATGATAAAGATTTAAGAGTCATTGTATCAATATTTGGTAAAGGTTTAGCTTTAATATTTACAGTTCCATTATAAATTTTTTTATTATAAGTTATTGTAAAATTATAGCTACCAATTTCATTTATATTTACATTTGATGTATCAAGTTTTAATCTTTTAATAACAATATCATCTATATCTTCTGGATTAGCTAAATAATCTCTTACATCAACACTTAATGTATTATTTACTTCAAGTTCAACATCTTTTAATTTTATTTCATTATTTTTAAAATCAGAAATTCGTACTTGATTAACTTGTAATTTTCCAACATTACTTTCTTCGAATTTTATCATATTAGGCATTATTAAACCACTTGTAATACATAATGCTCCAAGTACTGTAAATGTACCAACAACAAGATGATTTAAATTCTTATCTTGCATATACACTCCCACTCCTTATAAGAATTATATAATATCTTTCAATAACATTCAAGAAATTTGTTGAAATTTGTTTTGTTTTGACATATACTTAACTTGAGGTGAAGAAATGATCGGATTATGGGTATGTATATTTTTAGTATTACTTTTTATTGAACTCATAACAGTTAATTTAGTAACTATTTGGTTTGCAGTTGGAGCATTAGGTGCAATAATAGCAACGTTTATAACAGATAATATTACAATTCAAATTATCATATTTATAATAGTAAGTATCATATCATTAATTATAACAAAACCATTTGTAAATAAGATTAGAAAAAGAAAAATAACTCCAACAAATTTAGATAGAGTTATAGGAAAAGAAGGAATAGTAACTAAAGATATAACAAAAAATTCATATGGGGAAGTAAAAGTAGATGGCAGTATATGGACTGCTGCTAGTAAAGAAAGAATTAAAAAGGATACTCAAGTAAAAGTTTTAAAAATAGATGGTGTAAAACTTATTGTTGAGAAAGTAAAGGAGGAAAAGTAAATGATTTTAACAATAATTATCATTATCATCATAGTAGTAGCATTAGGTATAAAAATAGTACCACAATCAAAAGCTTATGTAGTTGAAAGATTAGGAGCATATGATAGAACAATGCAAACAGGACTTAACTATAAAGTTCCAATAATTGATAGAATTGCAAATACTGTAAGTTTAAAAGAAATAGTAAAAGATTTTGATCCACAACCAGTTATTACAAAAGATAATGTAACAATGCAAATTGATACAGTAGTATATTATCAAATAACAGATCCAAAGCTATATACATATGGAGTTGATAATCCGATTAGTGCAATTGAAAACTTAACAGCAACAACTCTACGTAATATAATAGGTGAACTTGAATTAGATGAAACTTTAACTTCTCGTGATATTATTAATTCTAAAATGAGATCTATTCTAGATGAAGCAACTGATCCATGGGGAATTAAAGTTAATCGTGTAGAAGTAAAAAATATTTTACCACCTAGAGATATCCAAGAAGCAATGGAAAAACAAATGCGTGCAGAACGTGAAAGACGTGAAGCTATACTTAAAGCTGAAGGTGAGAAAAAATCTGCTATTTTAATTGCAGAAGGTGAAAAAGAAAGTGCAATCTTAAGAGCGGAGGCTAAAAAAGAAAGTCAAATAAAGGAAGCAGAAGGTGAGGCTGAAGCAATTGTTAAAATTAATAAAGCAACTGCAGAAGGATTAAAATTATTAAAAGATGCCAAAATGGATGATGCAGTATTGAAACTAAAGAGTTATGAAGCGTTAGTTGATGTAGCCAATGGTCAATCTACAAAAATTATTGTACCAAGTGATTTACAAAATCTAGCCACTATTGGTACTACTATAAAAGAAACAATTAAATCACCAAAAAAATAAAGGTTCTTTGAGCCTTTTTATTGTATTTTTAAAAAAATTAAATTATAATTATATTTAGGGAAGGTGAGGTTATGAAAGAATTTCTTGTAAATGAAAATTCAGAAAATAAAATTAATATAGAATATAAGTTACATGGTATAAGAAAGGTTATAGTGCCTTATATATATGATGGATTACGTAAAGAAGGACACTTCAATGATGATATAATTGTAGATAATGTACATTATCCTAATTTTGCAGAAGCTTTAGTTGCAGTAGATAAAAATAATAATAAGTTTTTCTTTTCACTAGATACTTTATATGGAGAAACAAAGCTTAAAACAGACTTTTATAGTAGTAAATATAGTTGTATGATAGCAAAAGAAATTGATAAAGGACATTATAAATTATTTAATCCGTTGGACGATATCAATGGTGATCTATATATAAATAATGAAAATATACTATGTGTTTATAAAGATTATAGAAAAACAGATTTAGTTTATTGTAATAGAAAAAAATCTAATGTAGAATATAGTTTAACAGTAGAAAATGATGAATTATCAGATGAAGAAATAAATGAAATTTTAAATGTAAATAATAAAAATAATCCAACAACATTATTTGATTTTATTACTAATTTAAAATATGTTAAAGATTTAGATAGATATACTACTATTTATATAGATGCTAAAAGTTGTAAAGGAACTATTGGAAAAATAAATATAAAACATGGTGTTTTAACAGATTATGATATAAAAGAACAAGATAAAAATTATAATTTAGATATAACTCAAGATACCGTAGTAGCAACACATAATAATTCAACTATTGAAGTAGATAAATTACCAGATAATTTACAATCGATATATAAAAATAGTAAACAATTTTTAAAGAGCATAGAAAAAAAGCGTTAAATATAACGTTTTTTTCTATACTAAAAATACTATTAAATAATATTTTTTCTATATAAATCTACTATTTCTTCAAATTTCATACTTTGATTAGCAGGTGAACTACTAGGTAAATATATGGCTTTAATTCCAATATCTTTAGATAGATATTTATTATATAAATCAAAGGCTTTTTTACCAGTTGTACATATTTTAGTAATTTTACTATTTTTAATTAATTTATTTATATCATTGACTATAACATTTTTGATACTACTATCACTAGATCCAGTTATAGTACAACTTTTAATAACATCCCATAAAGCAATTTTATGTTTAATTAAAAACTTCTTTCTTTGATCTATTGATATAGGTATTTCTTCATTAAATATTACTGCTAAAATTTTAAAAAATCTATTTTGAGGATTAGCATAGTAAAATCCTATTTCTCTAGATTTAACACTTGGCATACTACCTAATATAAGTATTTCAGAATCACTATTATAAAATGGAGGTATTGTATGTACTACTCTAGATTCTTTCCTTGATACGTTTCTCGTTTTACCATCTCCTTATCAATATCATTTAAAACACAAAACTTTTTTGTTAGCCATCTTGGTTCTATTAGTTGTTCTAATTCTGGATCTCCAGTAATTCTATGAATTACTATTTCACTTCTTAAATTTTCTAATTGATTAATAACAATATCTATATATTCATCTTTTGTTAAAACATGAAATTCTTTATTTCTATACATAATTTCTAAAGGAGTATCTTTTAAAATACTAAGCATATGTATTTTAATTCCTTGAATATCTAGTCTATTTAAATATTTTACAGTTTCAATCATATCTTCTTTGGTTTCATAGGGAAGTCCATTTATAATATGAACTACTACATCTATATTTCTTTTTCTTAACTCTAAAACTGTTTTATTAAAACATTCTAGACTGCAGCATCTATTAATAAGTTTAGCAGTCCTATCATGAATAGTTTGAAGACCAAGTTCAATAGTTAGATAAGTTCTTTTATTAATTTCTTCTAAATAATTAATACATTCACTACTAATAGAGTCAGGACGAGTGGCAATATTTAGACCAATAATATCTTCATTAGTTAAAATTGTCTCATAAACTTCTTTTAACTTATCTACAGGTGCATAAGTATTTGTTCTAGCTTGGAAATAAGCAATATATTTAGCAGAAGGCCACTTTTTTTTATATATTTTTGTAACTTTTCTAAATTGTTTTAATAAATCATCTTTAGGATTACCCCCAAATTCTCCACTACCACTTTTAGAGCAATATATACAACCACCATATCCAACAGTACCATCTAAATTAGGACAAGAAAAGCCAGCATTTAAACTTATCTTACATACTTTAGAATTAAATTTATGTTTATAAAAATAATCAAGAGTATGATATCTTTTATTATTATCACTATAAATAAATGGATTATCCATATTATCACCTGCTTCATATTATAGCACACCCTAAATATATTATAAAGATAAAATAATTGACGAAATACTATGAATTTAGTAAAATGTAACTAGATAATGGAGGTTATAAATATGGCTACTAAAAGAAGATTTAAGTTAAAACCAGAAGCCTTAAATAAATTAAAAATAATAGGTATAGTATTAGGTATTGTTCTAGCGATATTTATATTTTATAGATCTAATATAAATGATTTAAAAAGATTAGGTTATAGTGAAAAATCTGCTAATAAAATATTATTAAAATTTAAGAAAAAAGAAGTAAGTGCGCTTGGTAAAAATAAGACTTTAAATAAAGCTTTTGAAAGTGATGATTATATAGAAAAAAACTTTACAAGCTATTCTAAAATAGAATACCAAAATCAAAAAAATATAATTAAAAATATAAATAAATTATTAGAAAAAGGCTATAGTAATGAAGAAATATCATTAATTTTATCAAGAGGAGAAGATAAAGATGTATCTGAATTTGCTAAAAGGGCTAAAATAAGATATATAGAAGAATTTTTTACTGTAAGTTATTCAAAATTAAAAAATTATGATAGATATGTATCATATATGAATAATTCTAGAGAAGATGAAGAAACTAGTGTTTTATATGTTAATCTTGACCTAGATAAAGAAGACTATCAAGAACCAAAACCAGTAGATGAATTTAGTTATACTATGTTAGTTAATAAACATCATAGATTAGATAGAGAATTTATTCCTAGAGATTTAAAAGTTATTGATAAAGATTATGCTAGTGAAAAAGGTATGAAAGCTAATGCTACTGCGATAGCGCAAGCTAAAAAAATGATTGATGCTGCTAAAAAAGATGATAAACATCTTATCATTAATTCTGCCTATAGAAGTTTTAAAGACCAAGAAGAAATAGTTGAAACATATCAAAACTTATATGGAGAAAGCTATGTAGAAAAATATGTTTTAAAACCAGGATATTCTGAACATCAAACAGGATTAGGAATAGATTTTGGAAGTACTGATACTAATATATTTATTGAAAGTGATGAATATAAATGGATGGAAGATAATTGTTATAAATATGGATTTATTCATAGATTTAAAACAAAATATGAAGATATTACAGAAATAAAAAATGAAGCATGGCACTATAGGTATGTAGGTAAAAAAATAGCTAAATACATCTATGATAATGATATAACCCTTGAAGAATATTATGCTAAATTTATAGAAAAATAGTATCATATGATACTATTTTTTTAGAAACAATTATTATGATTGTTATTATTACCGTTATTAAAACCTGAGAATAAGAAGAATATTATAATAACTACTATTATGATAGCCCAAGCCCAACCAGAACCAAAGTTATCATTATTATTGTTATTTTGGTAATATGGGTATGGGTATGGATATACGTACATAAAACACTCTCCTTTCTATGTATTATATTAATAAAAGTATTAATTTAATATAATAATAACCTAACTTATTATAAAAATATTATAAATAGTAATTTAATTCACTTGGAAATATAATATTTTTATGGTATTATTATACTAGAATAAAATAGGGAAGGTGTTTATATGTATCCACTAGGTAAGCAGTTTGAGATAGACTCAAAAAATGCATTATCAGAGATAAAGACAATTTATAAGGGTACTAATTATAGAATTAGCATTATAACAGAACGTGTTGTAAGACTAGAATACAGCCCTAATGGTAATTTTGTTGATGCACCTACCCAACTTATAAGAAATAGAAATTTAGGTTTCCCAGAATTTAGAGTTAATCAAGACGCTAATTATATAGAAATTGTAACAAGATATTTTAAACTTACATATTATAAAAGACAACCTTTTGAGGGTACTAAAATAGATCCAATGAAAAATTTAAAAATAACTTTAATGTCTAATGAGAAAGATAGACAAAGAGACTGGTATTATCTTCATCCAGAAGCTAGAAATATGGATGGAAATATGGTTTCTGTAGATGTCCCTGTAAATAAAATGTTAAATAAAGGATTGTATTCACTAGAAGGATTTGCCAGTATAAATGATACTCCAAACAAAATATTAAATTCAGATGGAACTTTAGTAGATAGACCTCTAAATACAATAGATATCTATGTATTTATGTATGATAAAGATTATAGACAAGCTCTACTTGATTATTTTAAAATGACAGGTTTTCCAGAATTAATTCCAAGATATGCATTAGGTAACTGGTGGAGTAGAAATACAGATTATGATGATGAAAAGTTAGATGAATTAGTAAAACATTTTGAAAAAAAGAAAATACCTTTATCAATACTTTTATTAGATAATGATTGGCATTATAGAAATGTAGGAGTTAATAAAGGTCTAAAAAGTGGATTTACATTTAATA
Organism: uncultured Bacilli bacterium; assembly: GCA_947632545.1. Lineage (GTDB taxonomy): Bacteria > Bacillota_I > Bacilli_A > RF39 > UBA660 > UMGS995. The sequence goes on from CANRPP010000005.1 coordinate 23,088, forward strand.
AAAGTTTATTTCCTGATCCTAAAAAAACATTAGATAAACTTCATTCTAAAAATATTAGAGTTGGTTTAAATATTAATCCTAGTGAAGGTATATTTCCTCATGAAAATACTTACAAGCAAGCAGCTAACTATTTAAATATAGAAAATAATAAGATTATTACATTTGACCCCTTAAATCCTAAACTAATGGATGTCTATTTTAAAATATTTCTTCATCCATTAGAAAAATTAGGAGTAGATTTCTTCTGGAATGATTATAAAGGAGATGGAAATCTTACAAAATTATGGTTTAATAATCATTACTTATATCTTGATTCTTCAAGAACACCAGAAAAAAGAGGTATGTTATTATCTAGAGGTGGAATTTATGCTGCTCATAGATATCCTATTCTTTATGGAGGAAGTAGTGAAATAAGTTGGGAAGAATTAAAAAAACTTCCAGGCTATTATTTAAATGCTGCTAATATTGGAGTATCATTTTGGTCTCATGATGTAGGTGGAAATCATGGTGGTGTAGAAGAAAGTGAATTATATATTAGATATTTAGAATTAAGTGTTTTCTCACCAATATTAAGATTTCATTCAGCTAGAGGGCCATATTATAAAAAAGAACCTTGGTTATGGGATCCAAAAACTCAAAGTATCGCAACAGATTATTTAAGACTTAGACATAGATTAATACCATATATATACACTGAAGCATATAATTATACAAAATCAGGTATACCTATTATTCAACCATTTTATTATAATTATATGTGGACATATGATGATGATTTATATAAAAATCAATATTACTTTGGTTCACAACTACTAGTATGTCCTATTCTTACTAAAAAAGATCCTGTAATGAATAGAACTATACATCGTTTCTTTATACCAGAAGGTACATGGTATGACTTTATAACTGGTAATAAATTTCCAGGTAATAAAAAATATGTAGCTTTTTATAAAGAAGAAGACTATCCAGTCTTTGCACATGCAGGTTCTATTATTCCATTATCTAATAGAAGTGATTATAATAATACTGGAATTCCTACAGATTTAGAAATTCATATATTTCCAGGTGTATCAAATACATATAATTTATATGATGATGATGGTATTACATCACTATATAAAAGTGGTTACTTCTTAAAGACATCAATAGACTATAACTATTTAAAAAATAATTATACAGTAATATTTAGATCTATAGAAGGTAAAAGTGGTATAGTTCCCCCTAAAAGAAATTATAAAGTTGTTTTTAGAAATACCAAACAAGCTGATAACGTAACTGCCTTTTATAATACAGAAAAATTTGATGTAAAAAGTTATGTTGATGAAAACGACTTTATTGTAGAAGTAAAAGATGTTCCAACTATTGGTCAATTAACAATAAGTTGTAAAGGTAAAGACATAGAAATAGATGCAGTAAGAGTTATTAATAATGATATTAAAAGTATTATTCTAGACTTACAAATTAATACTTATTTAAAGGAAGATATTGCAAATATTATGTTTAGTGATTTAACTGTTCCTAAAAAGAGAATTGAAATAAGGAAATTAAGAAAAAAAGGTTTATCTAGACAATATATGAATTTATTTTTAAAATTACTTGAATATATTAGTGAATTTTAGTATACTAAATACAATGTTTTAAATATTGGTAGTAGTAGTAATATTATTTTCTATTTAAGAGAGTTTACGTATGCTGAAAGTAAATATAGAAAAAATATGAACTTGACTATCTTTAAGTATTTTGGGTAAGACCATTATCTCTATTAAGTGCATAGAAATATGAATTAAGGTGGTACCGCGAATTTTCGTCCTTATTATAAGGGCGTTTTTTATTTTATAGGAGGATTTCATGAAACATATTATATTATTTATAATGACATATATATTTGTATTTTTAATATATCAAATATTTATAGTTAGAAATAAAAGAAGAAATAGTAAAAAAAGACCAATGGAAATAAATTATTTAATCCAAAAATATAATATAGATATAAGTAAAATAAATTATAAAAAACTATTAAAGGTAGTTGCCCTGATTAGTTCATTAGATATATCTATAATAGTTACTATTGCGACATTATTTGATAATTATCTAATACAAATAATAATAGTATTTGTATTAGTAATACCTACTATTATGATAAGTTATAGTTTTGTAGGAAAGTATTATAAAAAAGGAGGAATTAATAAAGATGAGTAATTATAAAGAAATAGAAAAGAAATGGCAAAAATATTGGGAAGATGAAAAGGTATTTGAAGCAGATAATCATAGTAAAAAGGAAAAATATTATTATTTAGTAGAATTTCCATATCCGTCAGGAGCAGGACTTCATGTTGGACATTGTAGAAGTTATACTGCCCTAGATGCACTTGCTAGAAAGAAAAGAATGAATGGTTATAATGTTTTATTTCCAATGGGATGGGATGCTTTTGGCGCACCTGCTGAACAATACGCTATAAAAAATCATATTCATCCAAGTGTAGCTGTAAAAGAAAATATTAAAACCTTTAAAAGTCAGGTTAAATCTTTAGGTTTATCAATTGACTGGTCAAGAGAATTTGCAACAACTGATCCAGAATATTATAAATGGACTCAATGGCAATTTTTAAAATTCTTTGAACATGGTATGGCATATAAAGCCAAGAAAAATATTAATTGGTGTCCTAATTGTAAGACAGGTTTATCTAATGAAGACTCATCAGGTGGAGTCTGTGAAAGATGTGGACATACTGTAGAGCAAAGAGAAAAAGAACAATGGATGCTTCGAATGAGTGACTACGCTGAAGATCTTATTAAAGGGCTTGATGATACAGATTTTATAGAAAGAATTAAAACTGCTCAAATAAATTGGATTGGAAAATCAACTGGAGCAGAAGTAAACTTTAAAGTAAAGGAAACAAAAGAAGATTTAGTAGTTTATACAACAAGACCTGATACTTTATATGGAGTAACTTTTATGGTAGTTGCCCCAGAACATCCTATAATTGATAAAAATAAAGATATTATTAAGAATATGGATAGTATTAATAAATATAAAGAAGAAGCAAAAAATAAAACTGAATTTGAAAGAACCCAGGTAAATAAAGATAAAACAGGTGTTAAAATTGAAGGATTAACAGGAATTAATCCAATTACAAATAAGGAAATACCAATATATATATCAGACTACGTAATGATGAATTATGGTACAGGAGCAATTATGGCAGTACCTGCACATGATGAAAGAGATTATGAATTTGCTAAAAAGTTTGGCATAGATATAATCCCAGTAATCAAAGGTGGAGACATAAATAAAAGCGCTTATACCGGTGATGGAGAAATGATTAATTCTGGAATCTTAAATGGTTTAACAAATAAAAAAGATTCCATAGAAAAAATGATTAATTATTTAGAAAAAGAAAAAATAGGTAATAGAAAAACAAATTATAAATTGCAGGATTGGATTTTTTCACGTCAAAGATTTTGGGGAGAACCTATACCTCTAGTATATTGTGATGATTGTGGTTGGACTGCTGTAAAAGAAGAGGACTTACCAGTTTTGCTTCCAGATGTTGCTAATTATGAACCAACTGATACAGGGGAAAGTCCACTAGCAGCAATAACCCACTGGGTTAATACAACATGTCCAAAATGTGGAAAGCCTGCTAAAAGAGAAACTGATACAATGCCAAACTGGGCAGGCTCTTCATGGTATTGGTTAAGATATATGGATGCTCATAATGATAAAGAATTTGCAAGTAAAGAAGCTCTAAATTATTGGGGGAAATTAGATTTTTATAATGGTGGTATGGAGCATGCTACACGTCACTTATTATATGCAAGATTTTGGAATCAATTCTTATATAATATCGGATTAGTTCCAAATAAAGAACCATTTAAAACTCGTGTTTCACATGGAATGATTCTAGGCGAAGGTGGAGTAAAAATGTCTAAATCACTTGGTAATGTAGTTAATCCAAATGACATGATAGAAGAGTATGGAGCAGATGCACTTAGAACTTATGAAATGTTTATAGGAGACTATGAAAAAGAAGTAGCTTGGAGTGAACAAGGTTTAAATGGATGTAAAAGATTTATAGATAGAGTTGTAAGAATTGGAGAAAAAGTATCTGATAAAAAGGGTTATACTAAAGAGTTAGAAAGTATAATTCATAAAACAATTAAGAAAGTTACAGATGACTTTGACAATATGAAATTTAATACAGCAGTTTCAAGTTTAATGATACTTTTAAATAAATATGAAGAACAAAATGAAATTACAAAAGATGATTATAGAGTATTCCTAACTTTATTTAATCCTATCGCACCTCATATAACAGAAGAGTTAAATGAAAAATATGATTTAGGAGATCCTTTATGTAAAAGTACTTGGCCTAAATATGATGAGGCAAAAACAATCGATGAAGAAAAAGAAATTGCAGTTCAAGTAAATGGTAAAGTACGTGCTACTATAAAAATAAATGTTAATGATACTGAAGATGTAATAAAAGAAAAAGCCCTACAAGCAGATAATGTTATAAATCATACTAAAGATAAAGAAATTATAAAAATAATTGTAATAAAAGGTAAAATTGTAAATATAGTAGTAAAATAATTATTAACAGAAAATGCGGAAAGAAATTTCTACATTTTTTTTAAATAAAATAATCTACTATATAATTGGTGATTATATGAAAGTAAAAATATTTGATGAAGAGAGTGAAAAAGATTTAGAGGAAGATATTAATAATTTTTTAGAAGAAACTGAAAAAGAAATAATAGATATAAAGTATCAAGTAAGTTGTTCCATATATAGTGAAGAACAAATATATTGTTTCTCTGCTATGATAGTTTATCATTAATAGTTGTATTTGTGTATTTATTGGATAATAAAATAAAAAGAATATATTTGATTAAGAATTTAAATACTAAAAGCATCTGAAATCAACATTATCTATTTCAGATGCTTTTTATATTATAGGGGTAAATAAAAATTTGATAAAATATTTCTATAAATATTGACACAAGAACAAACGTTTGATAATATACAACAAAGGAGGCAATTATGAATCAAAACAAAATGCATTTAGTAAATAAAATATTTAATAATGAAACAATTAGAACAGTTTGGGATAAGGAAGAAGAAAAATACTTTATAAGCATTGTAGATTTAGTTGGTGTTTTATCAGAAAGCGATAGGCCAAGAAAATATTGGAGTGATTTAAAAAGTAAGCTAAAACAAGAAGGAAATGAAGTGTCCGAAAAAATCGGACAGTTGAAATTAAAGTCACAAGATGGAAAATATCGTTTAACTGATGTTTGTGATATTGAGGAAATGTTTAGAATCATTGAATCAATTCCTAGTAAGAATGCAGAACCAATAAAGCAATGGCTTGCAAAATTAGGTAGAGAAAGAATAGATGAAACATTTGATCCTTCACTAGCAGCACAAAGAGCGATAGACTTATATAGAACCAAAGGTTATGATGAAAAATGGATATTAAAACGTATTAAAAGTATTCAGAATAGAAAACAGCTTACTGATATTTGGAAAGCTGGTGGAATAACAGAATCAAAAGAATATGCTATCCTAACGAATGAAATTTATAAAGAATGGTCTGGTATGACTGCAGGAGAGTATAAATCATTTAAAGGTCTTAGAAAAGAATCTTTAAGAGATAATATGACTGATGTCGAAGTTGCACTTGCAGATTTAGGAGAAATTGCAACTCGAGAAATAGCTAAAAGAAAAAATCCAAAAGGGTTAGATGAAAATATTGAAGTAGCAAGACGTGGTGGAAAGATTGCAGGTAACACAAGAAAAGATTTAGAAAATGAATTAGGTAATAGTGTAGTTACTAGTAATAATGCCCTAACTTATGAATATGAAAAAGAAATTGAAGGTGAAATAAATGAATAATAAATTTAATAATATGATTAACGAATTTTTGGCAAATACTGATGCAAAAGATGAAAAAGAATTAAACGAAAAATTACAAGAATTCATAAAAAAATACAATATCGGTGAAATAAAATATGAAAATACACCATTGGATGATGCATATGAACTATTAGAAAAGGCGGGAAAGGCTAAATCTAAAAAACAAGCAATAAATTATGCAAAAAAAGCATATGATATATGCCCAGATTGCTTTGACGCAGTATTATTTCAGGTACATTTAGAAGACAATCCATTAAAAAGATGGAATCTTTTAGAAGAAGGATTAATGATAGAAAAAAATAGATTAGAAGCTAAAAGATATTTTGATAAAGATAATATAGGAAATTTCTATGAAATATTTGAAACTAGACCATATATTAAAGGATTATTTGCAAAAGCAGATTACTTAATTTTAGATGGTAAGATAAAACAAGCACGTGCTGTTTGTAAAGAAATTCTTAAACTAAATGAAAATGATAACACAGGTGCTAGGTATTTACTTATGGCAATATATGCATTTTTAGAAGAAGAAAATGATATACTTAAATTATATAAAAAATACCCAGAGGAAAATTTAGAAATGTTATTTCCAATATTTATACTTTATTATAAAAAAGGAAATGATAAGAAAGCTAAAGAGTATTTAGATCAAATAAATAAAGCTAATCCAGATTTTATAAAATTTTTTAAAGGTACAATGAAAGAAAATAAAAATATACCAGGAGGATTTTATTCTATAGGAGATTCATCTGAAATAATAATGTATTTTAATCAATATGATTTTCTTATAAAGACAATACCTACTATAGATTATTATATATTAGAAAATAGTAAAAAGAAAAAATAGTTTACTCTGACTATCTTTCTGTTAAAAAGTTGCTAAAAGGTTTATAATTTTTTAATTACATAGTATAATATATATGTTAGGATGTGTATTATGAGAAAAAAAAGAGTAAATAAAAATAAAGATATTATGAAGAAAAATAACTTTGTTCAAGGTGCCTTTATTGCAACCCTTGGTATCGTTATAACTAAAATATTAGGTATTTTATATGTAATTCCTTTTTATGCCATAATTGGAGAAAAAGGTGGTGCTCTTTATGGATATGCCTATACTTTATATTTAGTATTTATGGCCATATCATCAGCTGGTATTCCACTAGCTATAAGTAAAATAATTAGTGAGTATCAAACTCTAGGATACTATGATGCTAAACAAAGAGCCTTTAAAATAGGTAGACAAATTGCCATAACTTTAGGTTTAATATGTTTTGTAATATTATTTGTTTTTGCACCACAACTTGCTCATGCTATACTTGGTAATTTAAAAGGTGGAAATACTATAGAAGATGTAACTTATGTTATAAGATTAATATCAACTGCAATTATAGTAGTTCCAGTACTTAGTATCTATAGAGGTTATTTTGAAGGACATAAATTTATAACCCCAACAGCTATATCACAAGTATTAGAACAAGTAATGAGAGTATTAGTTATAGTTATCGGAAGTTATATGACTTTAAAAATATTCCATTTATCTTTAACTACAGCAGTAGGAGTAGCAGTATTTGGAGCTACAGTAGGTTCTATTGCATCATACTTATATTTAATAGAAAAAAGACATAAGAATAAAAAGAAATTTGAAGAAAAAGAACTGGATGTAAAAGAGCCAAAAATTACTAATAAAGAAATACTTAAAAAGATAATGATTTATGCCTTTCCACTTATAATGATTGATATTTTTAAATCTTTATATAGTATGGTAGATTCAGTTACAGTAGTTAAAACATTAGGTGCTATATATGGAACTAACACTGCTGAAAGTATAATGAGTATTTTATCTACATGGGGAGCTAAATTTAATATGATTATAATATCAATTGCAACAGGTATGATAGTTAGCCTAACTCCAAACTTAACTTCATCTGCAGTAGTTGGAAATACAAAAGATGTACATAAAAAGATTAATCAAAGTTTTCAAATGTTATCCTTTTTAATAATACCAATGACTGTAGGATTAAGCTTTTTAGCAAAACCTGTGTATACAGTTTTCTATGGTGCTAGTAAATATGGTCCATCTGTATTAAGCTTCTTTATATTTGTAGCCTTAATAACAGCATTATTTACAACAGCAATTACAATAACCCAAGTATTGAGATATTATAAAGTAGTATTTATATCACTTGCATCAGGATTACTTTTAAAAGCATTAGTAAATGTTAGTTTAATAAATCAATTAAATAGTTTAGGACTACCGGCTTATTATGGTTCTATTCTAGCGTCAATTCTAGGTTATGGTCTATCATTAATTATATGTTTAATTGCTCTAAACAGAAAATGTGGAGTTAATTATGAAGAAACTGCAAAGCAATTAATAAATACATTATGTGGAACAGTCTTAATGGTAATTTCATTATTAATTGTAAAATTAGTAATACCAATATCATCCACATCTAGATTTATGAATTTACCAATTATTATAATTTATACTTTAATAGGTGGAGCAGTATATTTATTCTATATGTATAAAACTAAATCAATAGAGCAGGTGTTTGGAAATAAAATTTTAGATAAATTTAAATTAAAAAAGAAAAGGTGAAAATAATTCACTTTTTTTGTATATTAATGTAAAAATTTAAAATATCTTTATACATCAATTATTTAATATGTTAAAATTAAATTAATAAGGAGAATTTTATGGAACAAGAAATAATAGAAAAAATTTTTATAGATTATGGTGATAGTTTAACTAATATAAAGGGTAACTTGCATAATTTAGGAAAAAATAATGAAACCCCTGATTTGGCCGAATATATGTTAAATGAAATAACAAAAATAGAAAAAATAGTTAGTGAAGCTAGATATGGTATTATTACTACAAATAGAGAAGATATCTATAATGAAAATATTTATAATATGATTAATGATGCTAACAAAAAACTATATACAACTATTGGAGATTTATATGATGAAACCAAAAAAGGCATTAGTGAAAAATATGATGAACCATTATACAATATGTGTTCAATTGCAATGAGTATCAATAATTTTGAATCATCTTATTTAGATGGTATAAGTACTATTCCAATATCACAAAAAGGTATATTAAAAATAGGAATTGAAGAAAAAAATAGGGATATTAATAATTTAAGAAAAGAATTACTTAATAGAAGGGATAAAAATCCAAAAAAATAACTTATAATTAAGTTATTTTTTTAATTTAGATCATTTATTGTTATATTTTTTCTTTTACAATATTTATAATATTGTTTATAAATAAAAGTATTAAATATTAAATCAAATTCTCCTAATAATTTAACAATATTACCATTAAAGCCTTTATATAATTGATATAGTTCATTTTCATTATTTAAATAACTATTTATAGCATTAAAATTATATAGTTCATAATTATTATCAATTGCCCATTTAATTACTTCATAGTACATATTGTATTGCATTAACATATCTTTAAATCTATCTTGAATAATACTACATATAGTTGTTACTTCTTTACCATAACAAATAGATACAATACAACCTACTATAACTTTATGTGCAAATTCATATTCAAGTTGTTTAGCCTCTTCAAATTCTGCTTTAGTTTGAGCACTTTTCATATATTTATCAATATCTATTTCTAATAATTTAATATTAAGTAGTTTATCTTCATTAAATATTTCAAAAAACTCACTAATATTTTTTTTAATAAAATTAACTTTATTAGAACTATTATTAATTATTTCTATAATAGTATCAAATTCACTACTATCTATATCTCTTGTATAAATAGCTTTTTTTTCATTAGTAAGAATAGTATCTTTAGTTGCATTATCCATATTATTTAAAATATCTTCAGCACTTTTATTTTTTATATCTAATTTATAAAATGTATTTGAATCTACATAATTATCCATCTCAATATAATTTAGACTTCTCAATATATCAATACATTTTCGATTATCATATCCTCCTTGAATATAATTTCCAGAATTATCAAGTTCTTGTATTGAAAGGTATGGTTTTATTTTAAGAAAAAGAGCTTTCTTTTCTTTTAAATACTCTTTTATATTTTTAGTAAAACTTCTTAAAAGCTCTAAATCTTTATAATTAATAATAATACCATATGGAGCATAAAAAGCACGCTTTTTAATAATTGGTATTTCTTTAGAAAGTAATAATGCAGCAGCTTTTATTTTTCCATTTTGATCTAACCCTACAAAGTAAGTGTGCCAACCATCAAGTCTTTTATATTCAGCCCACTGCCTAGATTGATGAAAGTTATTAGTAGATTGTTTACTACAAAAGTCAAAAAATTCTTTTTTATTTATTTCTTTTAACCTCATTATTAACCTCCATTTTACTCCTTTTTCTAATTATTTTTCTATATAATGGTACTAATTTTGTAAATACAAAATACATTATTGGATTTATAACATAATCAAATTCTCCAATAAATTCAACATAGTCTCCACCAAACTTTTTCTTAAATTCATGAAGACCAAGTCTTGGATTATCAGGACTTAAATCCCCAATAGTACCAAATTGATCATATATTTTTATATTATTTTCCTTACAATATTTAATATGTTCAAAATATGTTAAGTAATTAGCATAACTTTCAGTTAATATATTATGGTTACCAGCATATAATACCCAGGCTTTATCATTATATTTAATTATCATATGAGCACTTAATGTAATAATATCTCCATATTCCTTATTATAGTTTTTATATTTTTCTATTTCTTTTTCTAATTTTTCTTTTTGACTATTAAGATTTTTTAATTTGTTTTTAGCATTTTTACCTGTATTATTAGGATCAATTTTTGAAATATCCTCACCAATAGATGAAATTTCCTGATTTAAATTATCTATAACTTTTTTAGTATTAACCTTACCTAAAAATAAAACAGCCATATCTTCTTTACTAAGCATTTTATACTGCTCTAGATAATAATCTTTAGAGTATGATACAAAGTCTTTTCTATTTTCTGTAAGAGTCATTAAATGATAAAATTCATCTATATCTTTAATACTTCCAATACACGTTTCACATCCTAAACGGATGGCTTTATTAATTCGTTGTTTAGTAGTTTTAGAAAAATGACTTTCGATGTCATCTAGGCTTTGTTCCATATTAATTCTAAATGTATATCTAGGTTGCATTGTTTCAAAATTCTTTGTAAAACCTAAATGTTTAAAACCACAAGATTTTATATTATTAAATACATCTTCATAATTATAAGATAATTTATTTTCTTCTCCTAAATAGTTATAACTTTTAATTATGATATCAGGATCAATTTTTAAAAATAACGCTTTTTTATTTATAGTTTTAATATATGAAATAATTTTATCAGTCATTTCTTTTAATAATTCCTTATTAAAAAAATCCATTACAAATCCACGAGGAGCATAAAAATAACTATATCCTAAAGGTAACTTTTTTTCCAATAATAAAGTTGCTGCAACTATTTTGTTTTTATTTTTTAAACCTAAATAGTATGGAGTTAACTTCTTTTTCTTTTTAGAAAATTCTCCCCATATATATGACTGTAAAAAGTGTGATTTATATTTATTAGTTTTAACAAATTTTTCATATTCTTGAATCTCAAGTTCTACAATATCTGACATAATAACACACCTTTCCATTATACTATATAATTATTATACCACAAAAATATAAAAAGAACACAAATTTGTGCTCTACATCATATACATACCATCATCATCTTTAATATTTTCATTTTGGGTAGTTGTAACATATGGAGTTTTATTTCGTTCAAGTACAGAAACTCTATGTTCTAATCTTTTAACTTCACGTTCTAATTTTTTAACATTTTGTTCAATATCCATATATTTATTTGAAAACATAAGATTAGGATCTGGTATAAATGGATAAGACATATTAGTATACATAATTATCTCCTTTATCGCTTTATTATATGCAAATAACATAGTTATGTGATAAAATATAAGTGTTAATAAGAAATGGGTGATTATTTTTGAGAATACGTAATGTGAAAAATAAAGAAGAAATCTTAAATAACTCAAAATTTTTAATAAAAGATTATAAATCTAATATTGGTAAATGGAATAAATTATTTAAAAATAATAATCCTATATATATAGAAATAGGTATGGGTAAAGGTAAATTTATAATAGAAAATGCTAAAAAATATCCTAATATTAATTTTATTGGAATAGATAGATTTGATTCTATAGTAGCTAAAGCATTAAAAAAAATAGATGAGGATATTAAAAATCTATTAGTAATTAGAATGAATGCTTTAGAAATAGATGAAGTATTTAAAAATGAAATAGATAGAATATATTTAAACTTTTCAGATCCATGGCCCAAAGTTAGACATCATAATAGAAGATTAACTAGTGAAATTTTTTTAAAGAAGTATGATAAAATCTTTAAAAATAAAAATGAAATATACTTACGAACAGATAATACAGATTTATATGCATACTCAGTAGAAACATTAAGTAAGCACAAATATATATTAAATGATGTTACATTTGATCTTCATAAAACAGAAGAAAACTTAATAACAACAGAATATGAAGATAAGTTTTCGAAACAAAATATACCTATATATTCATTAAAAGCAATAAAAGAAGATGTCTAAAATAGTAAATAATTTATTAAAATATTTTTATTTTATAAAATGTTTGATATAATATAAGATAAGAGTAGGTGAAATATGAAAAAAATAATTGTTTTACTCTCTTTATTATCATTATTTTTAATAACAGGATGTACTAATATAAACACATTAAGTATAGATAGGATAATAGAAACAGTAATTAAAAAAGATAGTAAATTAAAAAATGTAAATTTTGAAGGTTATAGTTATTATGTACCTAGAGGTTTAAAATTTATAAATAAAAATGAATATAATGCTTATTTAAGTGATCAATATAATAATAATTATTATATTTATGTTGATGTAGTAAGTAAATATAATAAAATAAAACATAAATATAAGATTAATAAAAAAGCATTTTATTCTAAAGAAATAAAGTATAAAGATAAGTTTGGGTATTTAGAAATAAATGAACATAATGATAGCTACTTTGTAGAAGCTATGTATAATTACATGAAAATAGAAGCATATGTTTCAAAAAATAATTTAAATAATACCTTATCTGATATAAGTTTAATACTATCATCAGTTAATTATAATGATAAAGTTCTAGATACAATAGTAGGAGAAAATATCTTAAATTATAAAGAAGAAAATTATAATATATTTGATACAAATAAAGATAAAAGTGATTTCTTGGATTATGTAAAAGAATATGATTCAGAAGAAACTACTAAAGATGAAGATAGTATAGAAATAGAAGAGGAAGAATAGAGGTGGCTTATGAAATTATTAGATAAACTAAAAAATGCTCTTTTTGAAGAAGAATATGTTGAAGTAGAAGAAAAACCAAAAAGAAAAGAAATTATAAGAGAAAAGAAAGTAAAAGAGCCAAAAAGAAAAGAAAAATTAGTTAAGGAATCTAAAAAAGAAGAAGAACAGCCTATTGCAAAAAAAATAATTCAACATGATAAAAAAGAAAAAGAAATAGAAGAGGAAGAAGTAGAATTAACAGAGGATGAACATATAGGAGAATCATTAGCCTATAATCCTGAAACAGAAAATGAATTTAAGTTCCCAATGGTTAGTGATACTGAATTTACATCAGATTCTTATTATAAAGAACCACCTATGGAAGAAAAAAAGACCCAAAAAAGTGAAATACCACTTTATAAGGAAAATTCAAAACATGAAAATAAACCATATGGATTAGATGAATTTGATTTAGTAGACCATGATTATGGAGCATATAGTAAAAAAGAAGAAAAATCATACTTTAAACCATCACCTATTATATCTCCAATATATGGTATTTTAGATAAAAATTATACAAAAGAAGATATAGTACCTAAAAAAGAAATAAGATTAACTAGTACCTATGCAAGAGAAAAAATCGATGTAGATGATGTTAGAAAGAAAGCATTTGGTTCTCTAGAAGACGATATAGAAAATGAAATAGAAAATATTGATGATTATGAAGAAGATAATCAACTACTTGATTTAAGTTCAGATAGTAAAACTCCAGAAGTAAAAAGAGTTACTATGGGTGATGCAGAAGAATATTTTGAAGATTTAGGGTTAGAATATAATGTAGATTATAAAGATACTTCAAAAGAAAGAGCAAGTGGTAGAAGAATAAAAGAAAATTATGAACAAGATACAGAAGAAAGTATGGATTTAGAAGAAACTGAAGAAGATAATGAAGTAACAGAAAAAGACCTTACACAAAAAGAAGTAAAAATAGTAGATAATAGTGATATTGATGCAGATGATATAAATGATACAAATGATAACGATGATGATAATGATGATAATTTATTTGATTTAATTGATTCAATGTATGATAAAGATTAGAAGGTGAATTACAATGGAAGATATTAGTATAGTATTACAAGTAGTAACATATATATTTACTATAGCACTATTAATTATAGGAATAATAATAGGTATAAAGGTTATTGGTTTATCTGATAAAGTAGATAAGCTTTTAGATGATTTACAAGATAAGGCTACTACATTAAATGGAGCATTTAATGTTGTTAATAAATTTTCAACAGGAATGGATTTAGTTAGCAGTAAAATTATAAATACCATTACTAGTTTAATTAGTAAAATTATAAAAAAGAAAGAAGATGAGGATGAAAATGAGTAAAAAAGGAACAGGAAAATTTATTTTAGGTGCAGCTGTTGGAGCAGGATTAGGTCTTTTATTTGCACCAAAAAAAGGTAAAGAATTAAGAGGAGATTTAAAAGTAAAAATTGATGAAGTTATTGAAAATATTAAATCTTTAGATAAAGAAGAAGTAAAAAAAGAATTTGATGCAAAAATTAAAGAAATAAAAAAAGATTTAAAAGATCTTGATAAAGAAAAAGTTTTAAAAATTGCAAAACAAAAAGGTGCTGATATTAAGAAAAAAACAGATGAATTAGTAGACCTTGCAGTTGAAAAGGGAACTCCTGTTTTAAAAAAAGCTGCAGAAGGATTAAGAGATAAAGCAGTTGATGTAACAAAAGACGTAGTAAAAAAATTAGAATCAATAGAAATTAAGTAATTGTACAAGCATATTTATGATATGCTTGTATTTTTAATAAAAATATATTTTAATTTAGAAAAAAATATGTTATATTATAAATATAATTTTCAATGATTAATTATAAGTAGTATTATTAGATACTTTAAGAGACTTAGCGGTTGGTGCAAGCTAAGATATTTACTAATATGAAATACAAATTATGAGAAAAATCGTTTATCGCGTTAAGATATTAAGAGCATAGAAATATGAATTAAGGTGGTACCGCGAACTATTCGTCCTTATATGGATGGGTAGTTTTTTTTAAGGAGGAAAGAAAATGACATTATTTGAAGAATTAAAATGGAGAGGATTAATTAAGGATACTGCAGGTATCGATTTAGAAAAAAAATTAAATAATGAAAAGATTACATTTTATTGGGGAACTGATCCAACTGCTGATAGTCTTCATTTAGGGCACTATTCATCACTTGTTACTGCAAAAAGATTAGCTATGGCAGGGCATCATCCTATACTTTTAGTAGGAGGCGCAACAGGATTGATTGGAGATCCTAGACCAACATCAGAAAGAGAAATAATTTCTAAAGAAGTTTTAGAAAATAATTTAGTATGTATAAAAAAGCAAGTAGAAGATGTATTTAAGGGAAATGTAGAAGTAGTAAATAACAATGATTGGATGAGGCAGTTTACTTTTACAGACTTTTTACGTGAAGTGGGTAAATATATTAATATAAATTATATGTTAGATAAAGATATTATTAGAAGAAGATTAGAAACAGGTATAACTTTTGCGGAATTTGCATATACACTAATTCAAGGCTATGACTTTCTTCACTTATTTACAGAAAAAAATTGCATTATGCAAGTAGAAGGTTCAGATCAATGGGGTAATATTACAACAGGTATAGATCTAATCAGAAAAAAAACAGGTAAAGAAGCTTATGCATTTACTATGCCACTTGTAGTAGACAAATATGGTAAAAAATTTGGAAAAAGTGAAGGAAATGCTTTATGGTTAGATGAAGATAAAACTTCAAGTTATGAATTATATCAATATTTAATTAATGTAGATGATGAAAATGTAATAGATTATTTAAAAATATTTACTTTTTTAACAAAAGAAGAAATAGAAGAATATGAAAGAAAAAATAGAAACCATCCAGAATTAAGAGAAGCCCATAAAGCTCTTGCTAGAGAAATTATTACAGATTTACATGGAGAAAAATCTTATAATACAGCTGTAGAAATAAGTGAGGCACTATTTAATGGTGATATTAAAAAATTAAATAGCAAAGAAATAGAAATGGCATTTAAAGGTTTAACACCTAAAACTATAAATGATGATATTAATATTATTGATTTATTAGTCGAAAAAGAAATTTGCTCTAGTAAAAGGGAAGCTCGTGAATTTGTTACTAATGGATCAATCACAATTAATGGAGATAAGATAACTGATACGGAGTTTAATGTTACAAAAAGTGTTGCAATAGAACAAAAATATGTAGTTATAAGACGTGGTAAAAAGAAATATTATATAGTTGTATACTCATAAAAGGTGATTATATGAACAAAATATATAAAAGAATAATAAAAATAATAGTTGCTATATGTATTATTATTTTAATAGTGGATATAATTTATTTAATATATATAAGTTCCAAGAAAAAACAAAAGTTATACTTTGATACTATAAATGCTTTTGAAATAACTAACGATGGTATAATTTCTGTAGGTAGTTATAATAAAGATGGTTATGAAAAAGCAAAATTAACTAAATATAATTCAAAGAATAAAAAAACAATAGAAAAAATATATAGTAAAAAATATAATAGTAGTTATTTTAATGTTAAAAAAGATGATAATTACTTTATTGCAGTAGGAGATTATGAAGCAAATAAAAGTGAAAATAAAAATAATGTAAGATCTGCATTAATAGTAAAATATGATAAAAATGGAAAAATTATAAAAGAAAAAAGATTTCAAGTGCTAGGAGATTCTAAATTTACTAATATTTTGGTTGTATCAGATGGATATATTGTATCAGGTCAAAGTATATATGAAAATATGACACTAGGTTTATCTGATGAAGGAGGAGCATTTCTAATAAAATATGATAAAGATTTAAATGAAGTATGGAGAAGTAATTATGGAGGCTCTAAATCGGCAATATATAACGACTTAATAATAATAAATAGCAACATATATGCTATTGGAAAAGATTCTGTAAATACAGGAATTATATCAAAATATAATATGGATGGTACAAGAATTACTACAACTAACTATAGTTATACAGATAGTATTGGTTTTACTAGTATAGTAAATATGAACAATAGTTTATATGTAGTAGGTTCTAAAAAAGTAAAAAAAGATAAATCATCATATGATACAGATAGTTTAATAGTAAAATATAATTATGATTGCCAAAAATTAGATGAAAAAATATATAGAGGTAAGGGTATAGAAAGATTTAATAAAGCGATAGTAGATAACAAAAATATTGTTATTGTAGGACAAACAGGAATTTATAATAAGAAAAAATCTACTGATAAAGAAAATGTATTTGATTATAATGGTATACTAGCTATATATAATAGTAATTTAAAAAGAATAAAGTTATTAAATTATAAAAAAAATACTAATAATTATTTTACTGATATAAAAAAACATAATAATAATTTTATAATTAGTAGTTATCATTCTAATAAAAATGGTTATGCTTCTGAATTTATTAATTATAACAATTCTTTTCAGTTAATAGGAGAAAAATAATGAAAATAACTATAGTAAGACATGGTGAAACTGATTATAATAAAAATAATATATTACAAGGTAGAAGTAATATATCATTAAATGATGCTGGAAGAAGGCAATGTAAGAGATTAAAATATAAATTAAAGGATGAAAAGTTTGATATATGTTTTTCTTCTCCTTTAGTACGAGCAGTTGAAACAGCTATGATTTTAGTAGGAGATAGAGTTGAAATAAAAATTGATGATAGATTAATTGAAAGAAATTTAGGTAATTATGAAGGAAAAGAAGTTACAGGATATGATTCTATAAAACATTGGGATTATAATCTAAACTTAAATGATAATGGCATAGAACCAATTAAAGATATCATAAAAAGAGTTGATGATTTTGTAACTTATTTAAAGAATAATTATATGGATAAAGATATTCTAATAGTAACTCATGGTGGTATCGTGAGAGCACTTTATCATATTTTAAATAATACTGATTTAAATAGTAAATTATGTAACTTTAATATAGATAATTGTTATATTACAACTATAGAGATAAAATAAAAAAATTCCATTTAGGAATTTTCTTGTTTTATACTTTTAATTTTTGAGTTGGTTTTTTTGCTGATGCAAAATTATCAATACTATCTTCTAACGAAGTATTACCTTTTAAAATAGTAGAATCTGCAATTGTATTAAAAGGTGTTAGATGTACTTCATATAAAACATCATTGTTACTATATTCATAATCTTTATATGAACTATCTATATCATAAAAATAAGCTTTTCCTGTAGCAAAATCTAAATATTGAGTATTAGAAAGAGCAGGAGAATATGTAGATAGATAATTATCATAAAATCCAATATTAATATCATTAGACATCATTGTTTTATATAATATATAAGTGTCCCCTTTTTTATTAAACTTTCCTAAATCATTTTCATTAATTAATAAAAGTCTAAGAGGTGTCTTACTATAACATTTCATATAAAAGTCCCCTTTCATTTAGTACTTCGTATTTTAACATATTTTATTTAAAAAGTCAATAAAAAAAGGATTATTCAATCCTTATTTATTATAGAATTCAACTATTAATGCTTCATTGATATCTGCATTAAGTTCGCCTCTTTCAGGTAATCTTACATATGTACCTTCCATTTTCTTATCATCATAGTTTACGAATTCAACTCTTTTAGTTACTTTAGATAAAGATTCTAAAACTACTTTTAATTCTTTATCTTTGTCTTTTAATGATATAACATCTCCAGGTTTACATCTATATGATGGGATATCAACTTTACGACCATTAACAGTAACATGTCCGTGATTAACTAACTGTCTAGCACCACGTCTAGTTGATGAAAAACCAATACGATAAACTAAATTATCAAGTCTTGATTCAAGAAGTCTTAAGAAGTTTGTACCATGAATACCTTTAATTTTAGAAGCTTCATCAAATGTTTTTCTTAATTGTCTTTCACTAAGACCATACATAAATCTAACTTTTTGTTTTTCTTTTAATTGAACACCATAGTCAGATAATTTTCCATGACGTGCATTACCATGTTGACCAGGGGAATATGGACGACGAGCTAATTCTTTACCTGTTTCAGTAGTAGAAAAACCAACACGACGACTTCTTTTAGTTTCAGATCCAGTATATCTTGACATATTGTTCTCCTTTCTATAAATATTACATAAATACTTAAAGTAATTTAGTCGAACATTAGGGAGTTTTCCTTCACCTAATGGCAACGGTTACTTAACCTATATAGAAAACACATTAATGAACTCTAAATTATGCCATCTAAGTCAATATGCAGTATTAATTATATTATAAAATATTAAAAAAAGTCAAGAATATGTTAATTTTTTATATAAAATATAAAAATAATATATATAATTTCAATATATTATTTTAACTTTGTAGCAATTTTTTAAATTTAGTAGAAAAAAAATACTTAATATGATAAACTTAATATAATAGAGGTGTATATTATGGGACAAATATTAGTAATTAGTACAGTTATATTAATATGTTTAATAATAACATTAGTATGTTTACTTATTATTAGAAAAAAAGAACAAAAAAAATATATAGATGTTGCTAATCAATTAGAAATAAATAAAAATAAAATTACAAGTACACCAGTTCTATTAGAATTATCAAAAATTGAACCTCTTATAAAAAATGATTTAATGGAAGATAAATATAATAAATGGAATGATAGATTTATATCAATTAAAGAAAATAAAATACCTAAAATAGATGATATTTTAATAGATTTAGATTTATATATTGAAAATAGAAAGTATAAAGAATGTACTAGGAGTATCGCTAAAGCTGAAATGGAAATATATAAAGCTAGAGAATCTGCAGATCACTTATTAGATGAAATAAAAGAAATTACATTAAGTGAAGAAAAATATAGGAGTATTGTAACTAAATTAAAAACTAAATACAGAAAAACTAATAATGAGTATCAAAAACATAAAAATCTATATGATGATATGCAAGAAGCTATAGAATTGCAATTAGAAAATATAGAAAAAAATTTCCTAGACTTTGAAAAAGTTATGGATAAAAATGAATATAGTGAAGTAGTAAAAGTAGTTAAAGCTCTAGATACTATGATAGATCATATTAGTATTGTAGTAGATGAAACTCCAGATATATTATTAATGGCAAAACAATTAATTCCTAAAAGAATGAAAGAAATAAAAGATACCGCAAAAGAAATGACGAAAGAAGGATATGCATTAGAGTATTTAAATATTGATTATAATATAGAAGAATCTAAAAAGAATATAGAAAAAATACTAGATAAAGTAAAATTATTAAATTTAGAAGACTGTATGTTTGAACTTAAAACTATTCTTGATTACTTAGATTCATTATTTGTAGATTTTGAAAAAGAAAGATTAAGTCGTAAAGTATATGAAGAAATAGAAAGTAGTTTTAGTAAAAAATTAGAAAAGACAAATAAAGTAGTTGATGATATTTATAATCAATTAAATGATATTAAAAATATGTATGATTTAAATGAAGATGATGTAAAAATTATCCATGAAGTTAAAAAAACATTAGTAGTAATAAATGATGATTATAAAAAAATGACAGGTAAAATAGGTTCTTTATCAGTACCATATTCGATACTTCATAAAGATATAGAATCGTTAACTGAAAGATTAAAAAAGATGGAAGAAGACTTGGATATTGCTTTAAAATCGCTTGGTAACATGCATGATGATGAAGAAAGAGCAAGAGAACAGCTAGAAGAAATAGAAAATTTCTTACAAGAATCAAAAAATAAAATGAGATCATTTAAATTACCAGTTATAACAGATAATTATTTTATACAATTAAAAGAAGCTAATGAAGCTATAGTTGAAGTTATAAAAGAATTAGAAAAAAAACCAATTGTTATAAAAACACTTAATACTAGAGTAGATACTGCAAGAGATTTAGTCTTAAAACTATATAATACAACTAATGAAATGATAAAAACTGCAATTTTAGCAGAAAAATCTATTATATATGGAAATAGATATAAACCATATTATAATGAAGTAGAAGATGGCTTAAATGAAGCTGAAAATTATTTTTATAAAGGTGAATATAAAAAATCACTTGATACAGTATTAAAAACTTGTTCATTAGTAGATGAAAATATTTATAAAAAATTATTAACAGTTTATGATAAATAAGAAAACTATTTAGTTTTTCTTTTTTATATGTTAAACTATATACGTTTGGAGTGATATATATGGATAGAGTTATCTTAATAAAATATGGAGAACTTACTACAAAAAAAGGTAATAGAAATTTTTTTATTAATACTTTATATAATAATATAAAAGATAAATTAGATGGCTTTAATGTAAAAATAGTTAAAGATAGATCAAGAATGTATATAGAATTTTTAGATAGCGAATTAGATAAAATAAAAAAAGTTATTGATAATATATTTGGTATTCATATGTATCATATTGCATATATAGTAGATACTAATATAGAAGAGATTAAAAATAAATTACTTGATATAATGAAAAGTAAAAGTTTTAAAACATTTAAAATTGAAACTAAAAGAAGTGATAAGACATTTGCTTATAACAGTATGGAAGTTAATCCTATTCTAGGTGGGCATCTTTTAAAAAATATTGATAATATAAGTGTTGATGTTCACAATCCTGATATTTTAGTTAAAGTTGAAATTAGAAATAAACATTCATATATTTATACAAATAGTTATAAAGGTAGTGGTGGCTATCCTATCGGTACTCAAGCTAAAGGTATGCTAATGCTTAGTGGTGGAATAGATTCACCTGTTGCTGGATATCTTGCAATGAAACGTGGAATAAAGTTAGATGCTGTATATTTTGAGGCTATACCACATACTAGCCTAGATGCTAGAAATAAGGTAATTGAACTAACTAAAAAATTAGTAAAATATACAAATGAAATAAATTTGCATATAGTTAATTTTACTAAAATTCAAGAAGAAATATATAAAACAGCAGATGATACATACTGTATTACTATTATGCGTAGAATGATGTATAAAATAATGGAAAAACTTGCTAAAAAAAATAAAGCTTTAGTTATAATTAATGGAGAATCAATTGGACAAGTAGCATCTCAAACTTTAACAAGTATGTCAGTGATAAATAGCGTTACTAATATGCCAGTTATTAGACCAGTAGCATGTTTAGATAAACTAGAAATAATTGACATAGCAAAAAAAATAGATACATATGAAACTAGTATTTTACCATATGAAGATTGTTGTACAATATTTGTACCAAAACATCCCGTAATTAATCCAAAATTATCAGAATGTCTTAAAATGGAAGAAAAAGTTGACTATGATAAAATGATAGATAAAGCAGTAGAAGATATCTATACTATTAAAATAAAAGATGAAAAAGATATAAAATTTAAAAATTTATTATAGGTATAAATTACCAATACAATTTATGTATTATTTGGTAGAAATTTCACACTCTATAAATGTAGGAGGTGAAATACATGAACAAATCAAATAATACTTCAAGTATGAAAATGAGAGTTCCAGGAGCTAAACAAGCTATCGATAAAATGAAATATGAAATAGCTAATGAGTTCGGTGTTAACTTAGGACCAGATGCTACTTCTCGTGCTAACGGTTCAGTTGGTGGTGAAATCACAAGACGTTTAGTTCAAAATGGACTTAACCAAGTAAGTGGAAGCTATAATAATCAATAATGTTAGCTTAAAAGATAGACTATAGGGGTCTATCTTTTGTTTTATATAGATTTTGAACGATTTATTGTTTTCTTTAAATATTTAATACTAGTATCACTATTAAAACCAATTTCATAATCATCCATAAATTTTTCTACTGTAATTTTTCCATTTAAGCAATCTTTTATTCTATTTCTCATTTCTAATTGTTGATTTGGATTAAAATCTAAATACTTTTCTAATAACTGAAAACTTAAAAGAGATGATACCACATAAGAATTATTTTTAACATATTCCTCATAAGATGAACAGCTATATGTGTTTAGACTACAAGTATCATATAATCGACTTTTTATTACTAAATTTAATTCTTCTTTATCGTTATGTATATATGAATAAAGTAGTTCCAATGAAATTGGAATAACTTCATGATGTAAATAATTAGAAACAGAGCCTTTATTTTTAAGCACTAAAACATGTCCTAATTCATGGATATATCTACTTTCTAAAAGAAAATTATAATACTGAGAGCAATTTTCAAGACAAATTTTATTTATTAAAATTGGAGTAGTATTGTTAAAAGAAAACTTAAAATAAGTACAAGAACGATCATCATACTCAATTGGTATATTAAAAATGCTTATATTTTTAATTTTGTAATCTAAATTTTCATATTCAGAATTTAAATAGTGATTAAATTTTTTAATACTAATATATGATACAGTTTTATCAACACCATCTAATAAAATGCCAGACTTACTTTTAACATCTTTTTTTAATTTTGAAAGTTTTACTTTTCTTTTATCTTTATAATGATCATAATTAGAATATTGGATATTTCTATTATTATGTAATAGATTTTTGCAGTCAAAGTAATTTTTATTATTTGATAGATACATTTTTGCTGTTTTATATCCTATATATTTTAATTTATCATTAAAACTAACTTCCACAATATCTCTCCTTTTTGTTTGAATATTGTATTATAAAATCTATAAAAAAGCAATTAAAAAAATAATAACTACTATAAATAATAAATTAATTTTAAATACTTTGTATAGGAAAAAAAACTATTTTATAGTATAATAAGTAAGGAGGAGTGATATTAAGTGAAAATTATATCAATTAATGCAGGGAGTAGTTCATTAAAATTTCAATTATTCAATATGGATAATGAAGAAGTAATGGTAAGTGGATTATTTGAAAGAATAGGAATAGATAATAGTCAGTATACTTTAAAATATAATGGAGAAAAGATAACTGAAGAAATAGATTTACCTGATCATACTGTGGCAGTTAATATTTTATTAGATAAATTAGTATCTTTAAATATTATTAGTTCTCTAGATGAAATAGATGGTGTAGGACATAGAGTAGTTCAAGGTGGAGATAAATATGATAAATCAGTTTTAATTACAGATGAAGTAATAAATGATATAGAAAATCTTAAAGAGTTAGCACCACTTCATAATCCAGCAGGATTACTTGGAATAAGAGCTTTTAAAGAGGCTTTACCTAATGTTAAACAAGTAGCAGTTTTTGATACTGCATTCCATCAAACCATGCCAAGAGAAAGTTATTTATATCCAGTACCTTATTCATGGTATAAAGATTATAAAGTTAGAAAATATGGATTTCATGGAACAAGTCATAGATTTATAGTTGAACAAGTAAAAAAATTAACAGGTAAAGATAATCTTAAAGTAATAAGTTGCCATATTGGTAGTGGGGCATCTATTGCAGCAGTATCATCTGGTAAATGTATTGATACAAGTATGGGCTTTACACCACTAGCAGGTATTATGATGGGAACTAGATCAGGGGATATAGATCCATCAATTATTCCATATATAATGGAAAAAGAAGGAAAAAATGCTAGTGAAGTAGTTGATGATTTAAATAAAAAATCTGGACTTCTTGGCTTAAGTGAAGTAAGTTCAGATTATAGAGATATTCAAAAAGGAATGAGTGAAGGTGATGATAGCTGTATCCTTGCTAATGAAAAAATGATAAAAACAATTGTTGGATATATTGCTAATTATTATGTATTATTAGAAGGAGCAGATGTAATAACATTTACAGCTGGACTTGCAGAAAATAGTGTTGCTTTAAGAGCTAAAATAATTGAAAAATTATCTTGCCTTGGAATTAAAATTGATAATGAAGCTAATGATTGCAATGGAAAGATTAGAAAGATTAGTGCTGAAGATTCAAGTACTTTAGTATATGTAATTCCAACTAATGAGGAATTAATGATTGCAAGAGATACATTGAATTTAGTATAAGGGTATATATATGTTTAAACAAATTTTTAAGGAAATAAAAAAATATGATAATATTGTAATTGCAAGACACATTGGTGTTGATCCGGATGCTATGGCATCACAGATAGCCTTAAGAGATTCAATTAAATTAACATTTCCTCAAAAAAAAGTTATTGCTGTAGGTACGGGTAGTTCAAAATTTAGATACATTGGTGATTTAGATAAATATGAAGAAATGAAAGATGCTTTACTAATAATTGTTGATACTCCAGATAAAAAAAGAATAGATATTCCAACATTAGAAGGCTTTAAATATAAAATAAAAATAGATCATCACCCCTTTATTGAAAAGTTTTGTGATTTAGAATATATTGAGGATACTGCATCGTCTGCAGCAGAGGTTATAATGAAATTTATTGAAGAGACTAAATTAGAATGTA
This sequence comes from uncultured Bacilli bacterium, assembly GCA_947632545.1. Taxonomy (GTDB): domain Bacteria; phylum Bacillota_I; class Bacilli_A; order RF39; family UBA660; genus UMGS995. The sequence continues at coordinate 48,811 of CANRPP010000005.1, forward strand.
ATAAATCCATCGCTAGAACATTATTTATAGGACTAGCATCTGATTCTAATAGATTTTTATTTAATAGTTGTAGTCCTAAAACTTTTAGTTTAGTTTCTACATATTTAGAAAAATATAAATTTGATTTACAAAGTATCTATCAAGATATGTATAAAAGACCATTAAAAGAAGTAAGATTTGAAGGTTATATATCAAATAATATGGAATTAACTAAACATGGTGTTCTTTATATGAAAATAACTGATGATATGATAAATGAATATAAAGTAGATTCTGCATCAGCAGGTAACATGATAAATAATTTCAATTTCATTGAAGAAGCTTTAGTATGGATGACAATTACAGAAGATGTAAAAAATGATCTTATTAGAATATCCATTAGATCGCGAGGACCAGAAATTAATAAAGTAGCTGAGAAATATAATGGTGGTGGTCATAAAATGGCTAGTGGTATAAAATTAACTAATTTTGACGATGCTATGCTAGTAGTAAAAGATTTAGATAAAGTATGTGAAAAATATATAAAAGATAATAATCTATCAAAGGAGGATTAAAATGGAAATAAAGAAAGCAGATTTGGAAGTTATTGCAACAAGGCGTAGTCAATACCCTGATAGATCAAAACCAGAGTTTTTATTAGTAGGTAGAAGTAATGTAGGAAAAAGTAGTTTTATAAATACACTTTTAAAAAGAAAAAATCTTGCGCATACTTCATCAAGGCCAGGAAAGACTCAAACACTTAATTTTTATTCAGTAAATGATGCCTTTTATCTAATAGATGTTCCTGGATATGGATATGCTCAAGTAGATAAAAAAACTCAAGCAAAATTTGGAATGATGATAGAAGAATATTTAGAAAAAAGAGAACAACTAAAAAGAGTTTTTATGTTAGTAGATTTTAGACATAAACCAAATGAAGATGACCAGCTTATGTATAATTTTCTTAAATATTATAAAGTACCTGTAACTATAATTGCTACAAAAGTAGATAAAGTAGGAAGTAGTAAAAGAGATAAAAATCTTCAAATTATAAAAGATACACTTGATTTAGTAGTAGGAGATGACTTAATATTATTTTCAAGTATAACTAAATTAGGTGTAGAGCAAGTATTACAAAATATAGAACAAATAATTCAAACACAAAGTATATGATATAAATAAGATAATTAATTTTATCTTTTTTTTATATATTTTACTTTATAAAAATTGATTTTTATTAACATTTAATATATAATAAACACCACTGGAGATGGTATAATGAATAAAACGTGGAATTTAATTAAAAAAATATTCATTAGAAAAAAAGATAACGAACAAGAAGTCATAAATGAAGAAAAAAATTCTATTAACATCACAAATATAAATTTAGATCTTATTAATAGTATAGCAAATAATGATATTGTTTTAGTAAAAATGAATGAAGAAGAGATTATAAAAAGAAATATAGAGCTATCACATCAAAAAAGACCTTTTTTAATTAAGAAGAAAAAAGATAACGAACAAAGTGTTCTTGGATATTATTTAACTAGTAATATTCATTATAGTTTTTTTGAGAAAGAAAAATATAAAGGTTTAAAATTAGTATTGAGTAAAGAAACATATACATTAAAGAAAAATAGTATTATAAAGTTAAATAAAATTGTTAAATTACCATATGAAAATATAATTTCTATTTTAGGACATATAAATAATAAAGATTTAAATAAATTAAAAAAATATAGAGATTTATTGTGTGGCAATCCGGTTATTTCAAATAAAGAAAATAAATTAATTGAAACTTGTGATATTATTTTAGATAATGAAAAAAAGTATATTATATATCAAACTGATAATACAAATAGCTATGGCTATCCAATTTCAGAAACTAGTGAAATTATTAATATAAAAACAAATCATAATTATATAGAATTTAATAAAAAACTATATCTTATAGACTATAAAAATAGTAAAGTATTTAATAATAATAGTAAATTATGTATAATTGAAAGATGGAATCAAGATATAGTTGATACTATAAATAGTAATAAAAAATTATTAAAATATGAATTAAAAAATAAAAGTAAAATTAAGAAAAAATAATGTTCTATATAAATTAATAATTATAATTACAGAAAGAACCAACCGGTTCTTTTTTCATACTATATTATAGGTGATAATGTGAAAGTAGAAAAAATTAATGATGAGTTAATAAATGCATATTTTAGTCCTTTTTATTTTAAAAAAATAGATATAAATAATAAATTAGAATTAGTTGAAGTTATTAAAGATTTAATTAAGAAAATAGAGACAAGATATAAAATATATTTATCAGGTTTTTATAAAATAAAAGTATATCCTAGTAAAAAATTAGGAGTATTTATAAATATTATTAAAATAGATGATAATGAGTTTTCTAATACAACAGATTTTAGAATAGTTATATATCCAAATGAAAAATTCTTTTTAGAAACAGACTATTATGAATTATTTTCTAATGTACCAATAAGATACTATGATAATAAATTTTATATAGATAGTGAAGATATAGAAAGTATAGATACTATAACTGATATGGTAAATATAATATATGGTAATGATGTTAAAGAGATATTAACTAATGCAATTATTATAAATTAAAAAGAGGTTTCCCTCTTATATTACTATAGCAATCATATTGTTAGAACCTTTATTAACTACTTTAGTTAGTGTTTGTTGTAGTTTTAATCTAATATTATCAGGCATTAAATTTATTTTAGACTGAATTCCTTCTTGTACAATATTATCTAAACTTCTACCAAATATTTCACTACTCCAAATACTTTTTGGATTAGTTTTATAATCTTTCATCAAATAGTCAATTAGTTCTTTACTTTGAACTTCACTACCTATAATTGGTTCAAAAGTAGATTCTACATCAACTCTAATCATATGTATAGATGGTGCTATTGCTTTTAATTTAACACCATATCTAGGTCCTTGTTTAACAATTTCTGGAGTATTTAATTTCATATCATCAAGTGAAGGTACAGCAACGCCATATCCAGTTTGTTTAACCATTTTTAAAGCATATTTTATTTGGTCATATTCACGTTTTGCAATATTAAAATCTTGGAATAATGCTAATAAATCTGCTTTATTGTTAACATCAACATCTATTATTTCTGTAAGAGTTTCATTATATAAATTAGGTGGAGCAGTTAAATTAATAGTGACTATACCTGTAGATGGGTCAACATCTGCTAAATAGCTTTTTTCAATCATAGGATTATCTAGGAAATGATTTGTAATAGAATCAATATCTCTTAATTTATCTACTTCAACTACACTTTCTTTAATAGATTTGATATATTCTTTTTTAATTTTATGATCATGATTTAATATCGCAATCCATTCAGGCATGTTAACTTTAACTTCTAAAACAGGGAATTCATATAGTGCTTCTTTTAAGATATTATACATATCTTTTTCACCCATTGCTTCAACACTTATAGGAATAACTGGTACATCATATTCTTCTTTTAATGAATTAGCTAGTCTTTCAGTTTCAGGAAGAGTAGGATGTACAGAGTTTAAAATTACAATAAATGGTTTACCAATACTTTTTAACTCACTTATGACTCTATTTTCAGCTTCCAAATAATCACTTCTATCAAATTCTCCGATAGAACCATCAGTAGTTACTACTATACCAATAGTAGAATGTTCTTTAATAACTTTTTCAGTGCCAACTTCAGCAGCTTCTACAAAAGGTATATCTTCATTGTACCAAGGGGTTTTAACCATTCGTGGTCCATTTTCATCTTCAGCACCTACAGCTTTATCAATAACATAACCAACACAATCAATTAATCTAATATTACAACTAAAATCATCAATTCCTATTTTAGCAGCATTATTAGGTACAAATTTAGGTTCAGTTGTCATAATAGTTTTTCCAGCTGCACTTTGAGGTATTTCATCAAGTGCTCTTTTTCTTTCATATTCATCTTCAATATTAGGAACAATTAAAGTTTCTACCATTCTTTTTATAAATGTAGATTTACCAGTTCTAACAGCACCAACAACTCCTAGATATATATCACCACCACTACGGGCAGCAATGTTTTTAATAATTTCTTGCTTTTCCATATACATTCTCCTTTATTCATTTAAGCTTATGTCTAAAAAAAGGTATATATGCAAGAAAAAAAGAACTATTTAAGTTCTTAAAACATTTTATCTATATCTTTAGGAACATTATCTTTAATAATAGCATTCACAATTTTATCTTCTCTTTCTTTACTAACTTCTTTACCTGTAATTGAAGATATTTCTTGTACCATATCCCTAAGCACTTTCTCATCTTTCATATTATTTGAATCTTGTAATTTCTTTGCAAGAGACATAATAGTATTTTTATCCACATTAGTTTTTTTCTCTACTTTTTTAAAAAAGCTATCTCCAAACATAAAACTCCTCCTATATAATTATATGTAGGATGAAAAAATATGTTATATAAAAATGTACCTATTAGTACATCTTTTTTTCTTTTTTATCTAACTGTTTTTGATATTTTTCACGTTTTTTTGCAATTTCCTGACATTCCCTAGAAAATTGTTCAATAGTAATAACCTTTTTATCATATCGATCTTGTAATATTTCTAAAGCTCTATCTAGGCTATCTAATTCAGTTTTTGGATCTTTTGGTTTAAAAAACATTAATCACCACTCCTATTCTTAAATTGTAACACAATAGGAGTTCCTTGTAAATCAAAGCTTTCACGTAATTTATTTTCTAGATATCTTTCATATGAAAAATGAACTAATCCCTTATTATTAACTCTTAATGTAAATTTAGGGGGTTTAATTCCTGTTTGACTAGAATAATATATCTTTAAACGTTTTCCTTTATATGAAGGTGGTTTATTTAATTGATATGCATCTAAAATAACATCATTTAGTACACTAGTTTTTACTTCTCTTTTAATATTTTCTAAAACTTTAATAACTTCAGGCATTAATGTATGAATACGTTTTTTAGTAAGTGCAGATAAAAATACTATAGGTGCATATGTTGCAAATTGAAATTCTGCTTTCATAAGTTTAGTAAATTCTGATATAGTAGTATCTTTAACTAAATCCCATTTATTGACAACAAATATTAAACCTTTACCACGTTCAATGGCATATCCTGCTATATGTTTATCGTGTTCGGTAATACCTTCTTCTGCATTTATAACTACTAAACACAAATCACTAGAATCAATAGATCTCATAGAACGAATTAAACTGTATTTTTCAATGGTATCAAAAATTCGACCCTTTTTTCTCATACCTGCTGTATCAATTAGTATATATTCTTCACCATGATATTTAAAAACAGAATTAATAGAATCTCTAGTAGTACCAGAAATATCAGATACAACAACGCGTTCCTCGTTTAATAAGGCATTAGTTAAAGAACTTTTACCAACATTAGGTCTACCAATAATACAAAATTTTAGTCTCGTATCGTTATTTTCTTTATCAATAGTATTAAAATCTATTGTGATATTATCCATTAATTCACTATAGCCAGTATTATGAATACTACTAATAGGAATATATGTATCAAAGCCTAGTTCATAAAAATCATATATATTATTTTGAGCTGATTTAACATCAATTTTATTAATGGCAACAACAACACGTTTTTTACTCTTTCTTAAGATATCTCTAACAACTAAATCATTATGAGTAATTCCTTCTTTACCATCAACCATAAATAATACAACATCAGCTTCTTCAATAGCAATTTCTGCTTGTATTTTTATCTCTTCATTAAAAGTTTCTTTTTCTACATCAATTCCACCAGTATCTATTAAATAAAATCGCTTATTATTATAGATGGCTTCTTGATATAATCTATCTCTAGTAACTCCAGGAGTATCTTCAACAATAGCAAGTTTTTGACCAATAACCTTATTAAAAAAGGTACTTTTACCAACATTAGGTCTTCCTACTATTGCAACAACAGGTGTAGCCATAATATCCCCTCCAAACTAGGCCTATTATAACATGAAGTTTTATTTTTGTATAGTCGTTAAATTTTATTTGACAAAACGCTCTGGGGGGGGGTAGAATTATAGTATAAGATAAAAAAATACGGAGAAAGTTATGAAAAGGATAGTAAAGAAAAATTATAAAATACTAATAGGTATAGTAATAGGAATAATTATATCAACAACAATAGTATATAGTGCAGAAAATATATTAACAGGAGAAGATATTTCATATGATAATAAAACAAGTGGAGAAGAAACAGTACAAGGTGCGATAGATGAATTATATGAAAAAGCAAATAAAAGTAAAGCCCCAAAACCAAATAATACAAATATAGTAGCTGTATATTATTATGATGAAACAAAAGGATCAGAAGATTTTTGTGTAACAGGAGATGAAGAAACCTGTAAAGTAAATACATGTTATTTAAATAAAGCAAAAGATAGTTGCCCATCTGGAACAATAGTAGAATATAAAGTAAATGATAATGATACTGTAAGATTTCATGTAATGAAAGATAATGGAAGTAAAATGATATTACAAAGTCAACAAAATACACTAAATAGTATACAGTGGTATACTGAAAATAATAATAGTTATGGTCCAACAACAGCATTAAGTGAATTGGAAAAAGCAACAGAAAATTGGGCTAATGTAAATACATTTGATTATTCAATAGGAGATGATAAATCAACATTAGGATATTCTGGTTGTAATGGTTCTCAAGAGTGGACAACAACTCCTTATATTTTAGAAAAAAAAGGAATTAAAGCAAGAATGATAACAATGCAAGAAGTCATTAGTTTTGGATGTAATAATGAAGATAATAATAATATTGTCTCTTGTCCAATATGGATGTACAATTATTTAAAAGATTCAATAAATTTTGGGGGAACAATAAATGACTCAAATGCATTAGCTTCCTATTGGACTATGTCTACAGCAATGTGGAAAGATATTATGGCTTTTGTGATATATAAAAATACATATAGCACTTTGAGTACTAATTTAAAATCAGGAGCCAGAGCAGTAGTAGAAATAAATAAATAAAAATTTACAAAAAAGTAAGGGAAAATAAACTTCTTTTGCAAATAATAAAGCAAAAGGAGTTTTTTAGTGTGAAAAAATATAAATAAAAAAGGAGAAATGATATGACAAAAGAAAAATTTTATACCTGTAGATATGACAGAGCATTTAAAGAAGTCTTTATGAATGAAAATAATAAAGATATAT